>JAGXRB010000040.1 GCA_018336075.1 Bacteroidota bacterium | reverse complement strand
AAGTTTTTCATTCATTGTTTTGGCCATCATCGACCACATTTCAGGATTTAGTTCTTTTGGGAATTTGGTTACAAACTTGAGTAGATGGTCTTTGTTTTCAACCATTTCTTTATTTACCGGCTGAAATGTTCCCCCGCCATATATACCCATGTGGCCATAATACTCGCCTTTGGTGATCAGCTGACTGCCAAGAAAACCGCGGTCAGTGGTTTCTTCTGCTTTCAAAATAACAGCACCTGCTCCATCGGCAAAAAGTGTCACGGTTTTTTTGTCGCTCATATTGAGGTACTTGCTCATGGCATAAGCGCCTATAATCATTACAGTTTTGTAGTTTTCATCCGATCTTATATATTTTGCGCCTAGGTCAAGTGCTGTAACAAAACCGGCACAAGCTGTATTCAGATCGAAGGTTCCGGCATTGGTCATGCCCATCAGGTACTGGACTTTAGAGGCCGTTGAAGGAGAAACATATTCCGGGGTATCAGTAGAAATAACAAGCAGATCAATTTCCTCCGGTTTTACGTTGCCGCGCTTCATGGCATCGCGGGCTGCTTCGATACAGAGGTCTGCCGTAGATTGGTCTTCATTGCACCATCTCCGCTCATAAATATGAACATTTTCCTCGAGCCAGCTGCTCACATCTTCGCCTAGCAACTCATCGAAATAACTGTTCGGGACAACGCGCTCAGGGGCATACATGCCAGTAGAGTGGATGATTGCGTTTACTTTTTTCATAGTTTACTTTTTCAGATCAATTTTTTCACAGAATGGTGTCTCTGCAGCAATCAGATTACCACACCTCCGTCTACACTCAGGATTGCACCGTTAATAAAGGCAGCTTCATCACTCGCCAGAAAGCGGTATGCAGCTGCAATCTCTTCTGGCTTTCCGAGCCTGCCAACAGGCGTTTTATCACGCATTCCGGCAAGGATATTTTCCGGCATTTTAGCAACCATGTCAGTTGCAATAAAACCCGGAGCTACAGCATTTACAGTTATGCCTTTTCTTCCCAGTTCTTTGGCCAGGGTTTTAGTCATTCCAATAAGTGCTGCCTTGCTTGCAACATAATTTGTTTGCCCGAAATTTCCATAAAGTGCTACCACTGAGGATGTATTGATGATGCGTCCGTAATTGCGTTCAAGCATATAAGCAGAAACAACTTTTGTGCAATTGAAAACACCTGTCAGATTTACATCAATCACTTGCTGCCAGCTTTCAGGAGTCATCTTTTTCAAGGTGCTGTCACGCGTAATTCCTGCATTGTTGATCAGAATATCTATCTGGCCATGGGCCTCAATGGCTTCTTTTGCAGCTGCCTCAACCTGCGTAAAATCTGCTGTGTTAAGTTTTCTAAAGTCAACTTTATGCCCATCCTTACGAAGGGTTTCAGCTGTTTCATTTCCTTTTTCTTCATTCAGATCCCAGATTACAACTGTAGCGCCTTCTTCAGCAAAACGTGTTACTGCAGCTTTTCCAATGCCATCGGCACCACCTGTAATAACAGCGACTTTATTTAATAAACTTTGCATATAATATAGGTATTATGTTTCTTACAAATTAAACAATTTTCAGCTTCTATCTTTTAAGCAACATTGCTATGCCTTGTCCACCACCAATACAAAGTGTTGCAAGACCTTTGTGAAGATCTCTTTTTTTCATTTCGTAGAGGAGCGTAATCAATACACGCGCACCTGAAGCACCGATAGGATGGCCAAGTGCAATTGCTCCGCCGTTTACATTTACAATTTCAGGATTGAGACCAAGGTCTTTTACTACAGCCAATGATTGGGCTGCAAAAGCTTCGTTGGCTTCAATAAGCTGGATATCGCTGATGTCCCATCCCGCTTTGGAAAGTACTTTTTTTGTTGCTGGAACAGGACTGTAACCCATAATTTTTGGATCGAGCGCTGCATAGGCTGATGCTTCTATTGTTGCTAAAGGATTCAATCCCAGTGAATTTGCTTTCTCTTCACTCATGATGACCAGCATAGCTGCTCCGTCGTTGATTCCGGAAGCGTTGCCTGCAGTGACAGTGCCATCAGACTTGAAAGCAGGTCTTAGCTTGGCTAGTTTGTCGATGCTCAAGCCATGTTTAGGGAATTCATCTGTGTCAATTACAATTGGATCACCTTTGCGTTGAGGAATGATCACATTGACAATTTCTTCAGCAAAACGACCACTTTTTTGCGCGGCCTCGGCTTTCAACTGACTTTTCAGGGCAAATGCATCCTGCTCCTCGCGGCTGAGATTCCATCGGTCGGCAATATTTTCAGCAGTTATGCCCATATGATAATTGTTGAAAGCATCGGTCAGCCCGTCCAAAATCATGCTATCCACTATTGTTCCATCTCCCATACGATAGCCATTTCTGGCTTTTGGTAAAAGGTAGGGTGCATTTGACATGCTTTCGCTTCCACCTGCCAAAACAACTTCTGCTTCACCAAGCTGAATCAGTTGTGCTGCCATCATAACTGCCCGCAAGCCGGAGCCGCATAGCTGATTAATAGTTATGGCAGGAGTCGTCTCAGGGCAACCTGCATAAATGCAGATTTGTCTTGCTATGTTTTGGCCAAGTCCAGCTGAAAGGATATTGCCAACAATGACTTCGTCAATCATGTCCGGCTGAATACCTGCTCTTTTTATTGCCTCTGCTGATGCAATCCGGCCGAGTTCGACAGCACTAAGGGCTGAAAGTGAACCGCCGAAATTACCGATGGGCGTCCGTGCGCCAGAAACAATCACTGCTTTTTTCATATCGTTGATTTATAATACGTTGAAATATTAACCTTTAGATTTAGCAATTTGAGATACAAAGTAATTTTATTAGTACCCGGTTGGAAAGTAAAAGGAATGCTTTTATGGGGTTGACTAATCGACTTAATATCATAATAAATTCTATATAGTATTGATAAACAATGTTATATACTTAAAAAACTATCTGCGACATTTATTATTTTTTGTATACACCTACCGCAACAATATCGAAAATGTTTCGATAGTTGCCTTTTATTCTGATGAAACATAAACTTATGAATACCAAAACAGTTTTTTTCTAGTTTTGTAGGAGGAATGGAAAACGGAAAATGAGAACGAAAAAGTATTGGATTGGAATCTGTTTGCTCTTTTTTGCAATGAGCACCAATGGACAGGTCATAAAGGGGTTCGTCGCTGCCGGAATTAATTTAACACAGGTGGACGGTGATGAAGTTTATGGGTATAAATTGCCTGGTTCAAATTTTGGCATCGGAGCTTTGGTACCGATCAAGAAAAACTGGGATATTTCACTCGAGACATCCTACTCCCAAAAAGGTGCCAACCAAAAGGCACAATACATAGCCTATTCAGGCGATGATACCCTGACCGGAGCCTACAAACTCAGGTTAAATTATGCTGAAATTCCTGTAATGATTCATTATACAGATAAGGAGTTTATCACTGTTGGAACAGGTTTTTCATTTGGAAGACTTGTAGGAGCAACGGAGTTTGAGCATGGAAAACAAACGATCACAAATGCTCAGAATGGTGTTTACAGTCCTAATGATTACAGTGTGTTAATTGATTTGAAAATGAGGGTTGTAAGCAGGCTGAAGTTCAACTTCCGGTATCAGTACTCCATGACTAAAATACGGATGAGGGAGTTTACAACCATAGGTAATGCACAGCCGTGGAACCGGAAACAATACAATAATCTGTTGACTTTCCGCCTTGTTTATATCTTTAATGAAGATCAAAGTGAGCGTGCATTGATAAAGGTTGCTTCTCCCTGATTTATTGTATTATCCGGCAATCAGGGTATTGATTTACAAAGTATCAGAAATTCTTCAGGAAGTTTCTAAAGCTTCTCCTTCAATGCTTTAAATTCTTTTGCAGCCTCAAAGAACGAAACAGCAATTTTACCTGATAGTTCATCAGAGCGATCCATCCACTCAGGGTGCCATTGCACGGCCACAAGATATTTAAAACCTGCATCTTCAGTGCTTTCCACAGCTTCGATAAGCATATCCTGACTCATTGCAGCTGCTTTTAGCCCGGGTGCGAGTTGTTCGATTCCCTGATGATGATTGCTTGCAACCAGAAATTCGGATGCATCTGTAAGTGTAGAAAGCAAAGTTTCAGGCATGATAACAACTTCATGATCTGACCAATCTTCTTCTCCAATGCGGTGCAAATCGCCAGACCCAATATCTGAAGGTAAGTCGATCCATAATGTGCCACCCATAGCAACATTAATAAACTGCATTCCTCGACAAATGCCGAGCACAGGTAATCCCAGTTTTTTTGCAGTTTGAAAAGCAAGTGCTTCAAATGCATCTCTTTCAAGATCAAACACCCCACAACGGGCTGTATCGCTCTCTTTTCCATAACGACCCGGATAAATATCTGCACCGCCTGTAAGCAATAAAGCGTGGCTTTTGGCCAATGAATCCGGAATTGCATCAATTGCAATTAATGAAAGATCGATAGAACGAAAAGGAATTTGTTGATGTGCAAGCCATTCTCCGTAAAGTTTGCCTTCTGTTTTCCTTTCTTTTGAAATAGCAATCACAAGGATGTCATCTACTTGTTCTGTTATTGATCCGCAGGAAAAGTATAAACTAAAAAGTAAGGGAAGCAATAAAAACCGGTAGCTGAGCAAAAGCGTTTTCATGGTATTCATTTTTTTGATTGGTCACAAAGGTATAAAACAATCTGAAAATTATGTCTTTAAACGCATTTAAAGAAAATGGGTTTTTATAAACCAAGATAATAGTTCTCAAGCAGTTTTTTATAACCTTCGCTGAAATTTCCGCAGCTGGTCCTTATTACAAATGTTTCAACGGATGGATCGGCAAGATTTTCTCTTTTGAATTCCATGATAATACGGTTCGGTTCACGACCTTCAACAGGTACAATATTGAGGCTGCGCACTATCGAAAAGCCAGCTGAATCAGCATTTTCAATATATCTCAGACTTTCTGTAGTGGGCAGCACCACTGTCAATATGCCATCAGGATCAAGCAATATTTCTGTTGCTTTTATGTGGTCTTCAAAAGGAAGTGTGTCGGTAAAACGTGCAAGATTTCGTCTGTGTACCTGTGCTTTAATGCCGTGTGTAAAAAATGGAGGGTTGCTGACAATTAAGTCAAAGCGTTGCACTTTAGTTTTCATGAAGTCGCGGATGTCGGCATGCACAGCTTCAAGTCTGTTTCTCCATTGAGAGACCCTGAAATTGAGGGAGGCTTCAGCAACTGAAGGTGCATCAATATCAACACCCACAATAGATGCTATTCTGTTACGCTGTGCAATCATCAAAGGAATTATCCCAGAACCTGTTCCGATATCAAGAATGCGTGTTGCATGCGCTACATTTACCCATGCACCTAATAATATGGCATCTGTGCCCACCTTCATCGTCGATTGGTGGTGCATAAGGCTGAAATGCCTGAAATGAAACGGCCTGTGGTGGCTCATTAGATTTTTTAACTGTTCAAATAGAGTGCTATAAGTCCGTCAGGTGCTTTGATATGAATAGTTTTGCTTCTACGGTCCACTTTCAGAATCACATCATCGTGAATTGGAATAAGCACCTCTTTATTTTCTTTGTAAATCTGAAAAACAGCTTGATTGGGATATTCCAGTACAGTTTCAATATTTCCGATCAGACCAAAGCTTTCATCAATTACTTTATAGCCAGGGACTTCATGGAAATAAAAACGGTTTCCGCTTAGTTTGGGAAGCAATTCGAGGGGAAGGAATATTTCGTTGCCGGCAAGTTCGAGGGCCTTTTCAATTGTATCAACATCCTGAAGTTTTACGTATGCTTTGTTGCTGTTTATATTCAGGCTTTGAATAAAGTAGGGGATAAGCTTTTTGTTGATTTCGATGAATATCATTGTCAGTTGCTTGTATACTTCGGGCTGATCGGCATCGATACGTATACTGATACCACCAAGGATACCATGGGTTTTTATTACTTTTCCGAAATAGAAACAATCTTCCCTTTGCATTGCTTATGTTTTATTATGGTTTAATATCGACTGCGTAAAAATAACAAAAGCCGGCAATTATGCCGGCTTTTGTTTAATATTCATTCGTTTAAGCTTCTTCTGCCGGTGCTTCTTCCGCTTGCACTTCCGCTTCTGCTTCAGCTTGTTCGAGTTTTAACTCGGCCATACGCTTTTTCGCAACTTCAGCTTCTTTTTCAGCTTTCACCTTAACTTCGGCTTCAAGAGCTTTTTTACGCTCGATTCTTTCCTGATCGGTTAATCCGCGTTTTTTCGCTTCAATCTTGGCTTCTTTTTCTGTTACCCATGTTTGAAACTTTGCTTCAGCCTCTTCAATTGTGTGGGCTCCTTTTTCAACGCCTTTCATAAGGTGCGCTTTGTAAAGTACTCCTTTGTAGGAGAGGATTGCACGGACAGTTTCTGTAGGCTGTGCTCCGTTGCGCAGCCATGTAGCGGCTTTGTCGAGATCAAGATTGATCTCTGCCGGATTTGTAATCGGATTGTAGGTGCCAATCTTCTCAATAAATCTTCCATCCCGAGGTGCACGACCATCCGCAATTACAATGTGGTAAAAAGGTCTTCCTTTTTTACCATGACGCTGTAATCTGATTTTTGTTGGCATAATTGCTAAATTTTAAAAAATAATTTGTTAAAGAATTTGGTCTGCAAAAGTCGGAATTATTTTTGGACTGACAAACCCTCAGGTAAAATAATTTTGTAAAATATTAAATCAGAGTTTGTTTGAGTGTCAAAACATGTTTTTTTTAAAGCGTTTCGGCCATTCTTTCAAAACAAAACATTGATGAATCATTTCATTTATATTCGACTTAAATAATTAATAATCAATGCATAAATCAGAAATATATTCTATTCTTAAATATCTGACGAAAAATCAAGCAACAGTCCTTTTGTGATGCAGTAGTCAGCTAAAAAGTTTTGACTTTCCTGAAACGCTGCTTTTGTTCTGTTGCGATGCAGCTCCCATATGTCCTTCACTTTATGCCGCAGCTCATGATCACCTTTTATATAATGGTAGGCATCTGCAGCATTTTTATACTGTTGAATTAGTTTTGAGAGTTCAGCATCCTTCGTTCCAATGAGTGCAATGAGAGCACTCAGATTAGCTTCTTTTTCGGGCTTCAGACCTGATTGCTGAACAATTGATAAGACAATTTCGTTGACATCCATATTTTGGATTTTATTTGCAAAAGTAAGAAATATTCAGGTTTTTACTGAGATTAAAATTGTTTCTTTTACATTGAATATCAATCGATAAGCTGAGTTTCACGATTTTTTATTTTTATTCATTCTAATTTAATATAATTTTGTAATTTTACGCGTTCAATGGAGTGGATACACTTCAAAGTAGGATAAAAAATAAGAAACGGGAAATTAACATAATTGGTTCTTAAAGCGGACATCAACTGTTAAAACCGATAGATCACAAGCCTTAATCAGGTCAGACATATGAAAGACAGTAAGAAGGATACTTTTGAGACTGTAAAAAAAATATTTACAGATTTTCTCGAGCAGAGAGGGCACCGTAAGACACCTGAGCGTTATACAATTCTCAAAGAAATATATGCTACCGAGGGGCATTTTGATATTGAGACACTCTATATCAGAATGAAAAATAACAAATACAGGGTCAGCAGGGCCACTTTGTACAACACAATTGAGTTGTTGCTTGATTGCTCTTTAGTAACAAAGCATCAGTTTGGAAACAACTGTGCCCAGTTTGAGCGCTCTTTCAAGTTTAAACAGCACGATCATTTTGTAAGCATTGAGAATGGTGCCGTGCTTGAGTTCTGTGATCCGCGGATACAGGAAATACAGAAGTCCGTTGAGGAGCTTCTTGGTGTCGAAGTAACCCACCATTCACTCACGTTTTTCGGAAAACTTAAATCTGCTCCCTCTGAACCTGAAATGACGGAAGTGTTGAGGTAATTTTTTTCGAATCATTTTGCTGTTTCACGCAGTCCGACGCAACTTTTGGCTTAACTTTGCTCCGTCGCTAACATGTGCGTCTATTAAGTGTTGTAATATATTTTTCAAAGATAACACCCTTAATAAGCATACGTTATCAAGTATCAATTATACAAATACGCTATGAATGTTGATGTGCTTTTAGGCCTCCAGTGGGGCGATGAAGGAAAAGGAAAAGTTGTAGATGTGCTTACGCCGGAATACGAGGTTGTAGCAAGATTTCAAGGAGGACCTAATGCAGGCCATACCATTGAGTTTGACGGAAAGAAATTTGTTTTGCATACCATACCTTCCGGTATTTTCAACAGGGATACCGTTAATTTGATTGGAAACGGTGTTATAATTGACCCTGCCATCCTTGAGCGGGAAATAAAGAAACTAAATGAAAGCGACATCGATGTTAGCAGCAATTTATTTGTCAGCCGAAAAGCACACCTAATTCTTCCATCACACCGATTGCTCGATGCAGCCTCTGAAAATGCAAAAGGTAAAGGAAAAATCGGCTCTACTTTAAAAGGTATCGGACCGACATATACCGACAAGGTCAGTCGTGAAGGACTTAGAGTAGGTGACATCTGTGCATCAGATTTTAAGGATCGCTTTCAATCATTAAAAGAGAAACATCTTCAACTGGTTAAATTATTTGGTTTTGATTACAAAAACCATCTCATAGACGGAATAGACTATGAGGCTTACGAACAACAATGGATGGAATCGCTAACGCAGTTGAATGCATTGCAACACGTTGATAGTGAATATTATATCAACAAGATGTTGAGGCAAGGAAAAAAGATTCTCGCTGAAGGTGCTCAAGGAACGCTGCTTGATATTGATTTTGGCAGTTATCCATTTGTGACCTCATCCAACACAACAATCGCAGGAGTATGCTCCGGACTTGGGCTTGCACCCAACAAAATCGGTAAGGTTTTTGGAATTTTCAAAGCTTATTGCACACGTGTTGGAAGCGGTCCTTTTCCAACAGAGCTGTTAGATGAAACCGGGGAAAATATGCGCCAGAAAGGCCGTGAGTTTGGCTCCACAACTGGGCGTGCACGGCGTTGTGGCTGGCTGGATTTGCCTGCTTTGGAATATGCAATCATGTTGAACGGGGTTACGGAACTTATCATGATGAAAGCTGATGTACTGGATGAGTTGTCAGAAATCAAAGTGGCAACAGCTTACAGAATGGATGGAAATCTTATAGATTATGTTCCTTTTGAAGCCTGTACGAAAGTTCAGGATCCTGTCTATGAGGTCCTTCCGGGATGGAATCAACCCATGCCTGAACCCAATTCAGGCCAGTCAATACCTGAAGCTTTTGAAAAATATATCCGTTATATAGAACACAAAGTTAATGTGCCAATAAGCATGGTATCAACTGGCCCTGATCGTACTCAGACCTGGTTCAGATAATCATGAAAACAGTTTGTCTAGGTTTAAAGACTGACAGTCATTTGTTGTTGTGATTAAACTTATTTCTTACTAAAGCTTTTTGGTTATACCGAAAGGAGAAATGTAATAGTCCAATTATCGCTCACTCAATTGGCCTAACATTTCTATCCATCGGCATTATACCATTACAACTCTTGGATTCATTTATAATTCACTTTGGTATAAATTGTCTTATTCTACCCACTGCTTCAATGTATTTATTGCATTATCGCGTGTGGCATCATCAAAATTCCTTAGTCTTACAATATGTGATCCCTCTGGCAGCACTAATTTCAAGGCATTTGTTCTGGTGCCGTGTTGAACGGCTGTTGCCGACCAGGCATCATAGCCACCATATACATAAATGAAATTATTGCCCTTTTTTCGCAGCCAGCGGTCTGTTCTTTTGCTCAGACGCTTGCAATATTTTACTTTGATGCCTTTAGGAAGGGTGTGGTTGAAAGATGGTTTTTCAACATGCTTCAACAATCCCTGAAATGGTTTGGTTTCGTATGAATAGAAACCCATTTCTGTGAGAGCCTGATAAAAGAAAGGTTGAAAGTCCAGAATACTCTGATCGGCAAAGAAATCGTATCCTGCAGCAGCAATAAAAGCATTGAAAACATCATTTTTGTCACTGCCGGCTTCCGGTAAGCCTTCACAGCCAATAGGATACCATTGCCAGTAAGCAAATCCGAATTCCAGCACATTGTATTCATAAGCTTTTTCAATACCCCCAACCATTTTGAAACTTAGCTTACGTTTTGCAGATGAATCTGCAAACATGGGTTCAAAAATGTCCCGTCTTTTGAGTAAGTCCTTTTGCAGATCAAGTAATCTGGTGCGGCAGTCAGCATTAGCGACAGTATCAAGGAAATGATAGACTCTTTTATCGGCAACAGAAAAGTTGAGTGGCGCAACATATGGAACAGAAGCAACAACATCATCAGGATAAAGATATCTGTAATAAATTGTTGTTTGCCCTCCTTTGCTGATTCCGGTACTTATCCATGGCCCTGGATAAATCTGTTTTAGGATTTGATTGATTCTGTGAAGATCTGCGGTAGCATTGGCAAGTGTGAGATGCTTCCAGTCTTTTGGCACAGGCACGCTTTTGCCAAAAAACCGGTGTTCAACAACAACAAGATTAGCATCAAGCGCTTCGGAAAGTTCTTCATCATAATCTGCCCAAAGCGCATAGCCAGCAGCATAGCCTTCGGTAACAAAAACTGTTGGTTTATCATAGCCTCTGTGCCTGATAATTACTCTTTGACTAAAAGTTCCATGCTCAGGCTTTTTATGGTTCAGTGGTTGTGCAACAAAAAGTTCATAGGCATTTTCGTAGCGCCTTATGTTAATCTGAAATTCACGGATGCTATCGAATCCGATTTGCTCAAATTTGTCTTTAACAGGTTGTGCCTCAACCGAAAAAGTATTCATTGAGAAGATTACCAAAAGAATCAGAAGCAGTTTAAGATTTTTCATAAATCATGGTATCAAAATAAGGCTGCAAGTTAAGCAAACACAATTGAATCTATAGTATTTGATAAAAAAAACCGTCCCCTTGAAACAAGAGGACGGTCAAACAATCTGAACTTATAAACACTTATTTTTTGATTACCAATCTGGATGTTGAAACATTGTCATTGGTATTTAATCTGATCATATATACGCCAGAAGAAATGTCGCTGGCATTCCAGTTGAGCTGGTGCTGTCCGGCAGGCATTGTTCCGTTGAAAAGCTCTTTTACCAAACGTCCGTTTAAATCCAGCAAGCTGATGGCAACTTTGTTGTCTTTTCCGTTGTAATAGCTTATGTTAACAACCTCTCTGGCAGGATTAGGAGTAATGTTGATAAACTTTGATGAAAATTCTTCAACTCCAACATGCATGCCTGTTTCAAAATTGACAGAAGATGCAGGGGTAACAATAGCGTTGGCATTCTGTACTTCAGCAATTCCGAGCGTGTAGGATGTATATGAATTTAACAATCCGGCAGGAGAAACTGTGATGATTGTTTTTTCATCATTGATTGTAGCAGTGAATGGGAAGGCATCGCCACCAATCTGCTGAAGGCTTACTAAATCGGCAACATTATCGTTTGTGATATCACCACCGCCAACTAAAAATACAGGCATGTCAAAATGGATAAACAGATCAGCTTCTGTTGTGATACCTGTGGCACCGTTAACAGGGTCAAATGTTACTGCAGCTGCCACACTTCCAGCCTCTTGTGTATATGCTGACTGGAAAACGTATTTATTTGAATTATCCTGAATGAAAATTACCGCGACCAGATCATCCATTTGTTCCATAAATGTTGTGGCCATATTGTGTGTAAAACTTAAGGTAGTTGTAACACCGGATTCCATATTCATTGTAGTACCACTTGCATTAGGCATCATTTTCATCATTACATGTTTGAATGATGTTTCTCCATTGCTACCTACATTTCCTGTAGTCAGTCGTTCAATAATTACTACATGCACAGTTGCATTTGTTAAGGCAACATAAGGAGTTATATTGGCATTTACTGTGAAGTTTGTGCTTTCTACAAGATGCGTACCTGTGATCATAACGAAAGCAGGATCAGCCATGCCAGCATTGTAGGCATTGTTCACGGCAGCTGCAGAAGTTGCAACACCTTTACCTTCAGTAAACAATTGAGGAACGGCACTAACACCATAATATGTTCTTCTTACACCACCCTCTGCTGTATAGTATGGATCACCTGGAGATGGCCAGCTCATCTGATATTTAATTAGAGCAATATTTTCTCCGTTTTGATTGATAAATGGATTGAAAACATTATTGTTGAAAGTTGCACAAGGAGGACAGGTTGAGCTTGTAAACTCTTCAAATAATGGTCTGCGCTGTAAAGTTTGTGTTGGAATTCCGACATTCATTGTGATCATATCATTTGATGGGTTATCATCCACAGCAACACCATTCACATTTGCCACCCAAACCTTTAGTGAGTAAAAACCCGGATCAAGATTTAGCGGCTGAACACAGGTGTAATCAAAAGTGTTGCCAGTTGTGATATTTAGTCCGCCAAAAGAAGTTGTCATCACATCACCATCATTGATGCTGTACTTTACATCAAAGGAAGTCAGGGTTGTAATACCTTCATTTGCAATTTTTCCGGATACATTTCTTTCGCCAAGAAAGTAAGATGGAACATCCAGACTTTGTAAACCAGCGTCAAGGTTTTCACGTTTAAAAAGCTTAACATCATCAATGAAAAGATAATCCATATTATAAAGATTACCTTGCAGGAAAAAGCAAAACTGAAATCCTTCCTGACCTACACTGACAAAGTCAACAACCTGAGTTTTTGGTCCTTGATTACCTGTTGGCATAACAGACCATGCGACTTCCCATGTGCCGGTTGTTCCGAAGCGTTTAGCAACTCCAAATGTAACACCATTGGCATACCAATCATAAAAATATTTAAAAGTTAAGGTTACATCTGTAATACTACTCAAATCAAAAGCTGGAGAGACAAATCTTGTTGTTGTTGTTTGAGCAATGTATGTAAACCTTGCTTCAGGAGCGGATCCACCAGCATTTGCAGTTGCACTTCTTGCCCATTGACCTGGCAATCCATCAAATGACCAGCCTGCCGGAGGCCATGCAGTACCTGTGAAATTTTCGTTCACATAAGTTTGCCCAAATGAGAGCTGTGCAATGAAAATTGCAACTAAAAAAGTAAAAAGTTTTCTCATAGAATTAGTTTTTAATTGATTATAAAATTTGGTTATTAAGCAGATTGTAAAATATTTGGTTTATTACTGTTGTAATCTGAGAGTTTATTATACTTTCTTTGCAAAGAGACTCTGGCTCTGGTGAGTTGAGATTTTGAAGTATTCACTGTTATATTGAGCATTTCACCAATTTCTTTGTGTGAATATCCTTCAATGGTGTTAAGGCAAAAAACATTTTTATAGCCATTGGGGAGTTCATTTACCATTTTAAGCAGTTCTTCCTGAAATATACCTGTTGTAACGACCATTTCAGGGATTTCAAAATCAGGTGAGTGATTGAGCTCGGTTTCGTTGTAAATGATTTTTTTTCTTTTGTAAAAGTTGAGTGCTGATGTAACCATTATTCGGCGCATCCAACCTTCAAAAGATCCATTGTTGCGAAAATCATGTAAATATCTGAATGCTTTTATGAAACCTTCCTGAAGGATATCCTCAGCATCCCACTCATTTTTAGCATATCTTTTGCATAGAGGCAAAAGCTTTGGAGCGAACACCTCATATAGACGAAACTGAGCCTGTCTATTACTTGACAGACAATCACTTATGAGTTTATTTAGCTCCAGTTCAGTCATCAGAGAAGTTCAATTATTTGCTAAAAAAGATGAAATAAATTAGTGTCAGAAATAGAATGAAGTACAGGATAAGGACACCTGTTTTTTGAATTCGATTTAAAATTTCTCTATTCATCTTCATGATTTAGCAGCGAAGTTAATTGGTTGCAAGATACGGAAACTCTTTAACTCTACGACAAAGACTATACAAGTTGATAAAAATGATACAAAAAATATACTTTTACTTCTACAAAAGCATAATTAATGTATTGAAAAATAGATAAATAAAAATATTGTTAGTTCTACAACTACTCAAGTGAATAAAATGAAATTTGTTCTACAATTCTTGTAGAAATTCAGAGAGCGAATGATGCGATGGAATGTTAAATTTCTTGCGCAATCTGTATCTTCCCATTTCAACTGCTCTTGTAGAAATATTGTTTAGGGAGGCTATTTCTTTCGAAGATAGATTTAGTCTTAACATGGCGCAAAGATGTTCTTCGTTTTTTGTGAGATTAGAGAAGTTCTGCTTGAGTTTTTTAAAAAAACTTGCGTTAACAAGATCAATGTTTTTTTGAAATTCTTCAAGGTCTTTCTGTAAATTTATGTTTTGTTGAACGTTTAGGGTCAACTCCTTAATTCTCTCTTCACGAAGGGCAGTAGGAGCGTTGCGCAGATTTTTGAGTTCTGACTTCAATTCATGAAGGAATTTGTTTTTTTCAACAAGATGAAGAGCGAAATTTGTTAGTTCATTGTTTTTATTTTTAAGCTCATGTTCCATCAGTTGTTGCTTTGCTTTACTAAGAGCAGCTTCTTGTTCAAGGATCAACCTGTTCTTTTTATGTTTGGACTGTAGCTTGGAATAAACCAGAATAGTAAAAATGACTAGCAACAACAAGGATAGCAACAAAAGCAGTTGTCTGAAATGAAAAATCTTTTGTTCACGTTGAAGCAAAGCGATTTCATTGTCTTTAAGTTCAAGTTCTTTTTCTTTCAGGTCGAGTGAAAATCTTGTATGAAGCTCATCAAGCTGATCGGCTTTGGTTTTGACAAAAAGCGAGTCTTTAAACTGTGTGAACAGCCTGTAATTATCTAAAGCTTTTTTGACGTTTCCTTTTCCTTCATGTGCAATACTCAGTCCAAGGCCTGCATCACGTTGTCCTTCAAGCAAGTGATTGTTTTTTGAAACATTCATAACTTGTTGAAAAACCAAAAGAGCTGAATCGTATTGGTTGTATTTATTGAAATGATTCCCTAATTCTGTCAAAACTCTGATTAAGGCAGTTGTATCTTTATTTTGGGTATTAAGCGAAATACTTTGCATAAAAAAGGTTCTTGCCTTTTGTGTATCTGCTGTGGCCGAATAAACCAAACCGGTGTTTAAATAATTAATTGCAAGGTGTTTGAGATGCCTGTGTTTTTCGTTTAGTTTTATGGCTTGATTGTAATATTCCTGTGCCTGAGCAAAATTTCCTTTCAGCCTATAAATCTCACCAATATTATTAAGCGAAGCTGCAATATCGATCTCATTACCAAGCTCTTCCCGTATTTTCAATGCATCCCGAAAGTAAGTAAACGCCCTGTCGTAGTCCTTTTGGTAATAATAAATACCGCCAATAGAATTGATTGAACTGGCAATTTCTTTACGTGCTTTGATTTTTTCAGCGTGCTGAAGAGCAATCTCAAAATATGCCATTCCTTGTTCATAATCATACTGGTTATTTATGTAGATATGACCCAATTTGTTGTATAATATTGCAAGCTGGAGATTGTCATCAATGGTTTTGTAATGTTTTATGCTAATCAGGTAATAGTTGATTGATGGTTGATAATTATGCCTGTCTTCGAAAATCTCACCCATGATTTTGTTGGTAAGGGCACAAGATTCAACGGATTGTAATTTATTGCCTAAGGACAAAGCTTGCCTGCTGTAATAAAGTGCTCTGTCGGGATCTGAATCTTTAAAGTGAACTGCCAGTTTGTTGAAATAGGAGACTTTTTCAACGCTTTCATCGATATCTGAGAGCAATGTTATTAAACTATCAGCATAATAATGAGGATTTTGTCCTGCTGCTGATTTAGATACAACAGCAAGAAATGTAACAGAAATTAAAATGTATATTTTAACAATTCTATTCATACGGATCAGTAACCGGAATCACATAAAACTCTCCGGTACGGGGATCTTTGTAAAATTTATTATAACCATTGATACTTTCAAGATTGGCATCAACTTGTCCTTTTATATAAACCGTGTTCTCGATATCAACCACTCCTTTGATTTCTATGACCTCAACTGCCTGAATCTTTAGCGGACTCATTTGTGGCAGTAATCCTGCATTTTGAAGCACGATGACCCAAATTCCTATTGCTATAAAAATAAGAATAGACCTGAAAAAACTGTAGTGCTGTTCCATATGTTTTACTGATGATAAAAGGTTATTTTACTTCAAAATTAAATAAAAATGCAATCTAAAAAATTTAAAAAAATCAAAACCATCCTGCTCCAAAATTTCTGAATGGCCATGGTATTGAAATCATGATAAGAATGAAACTTATAATGTAATAAGTGAACATTTTTTTGGCTCCAGCTTGCGTGTGAAGCAAATTTTTCGATTTGGAAAATCCAATTGTAAGCAAAATCACAGCAATTAGCATAAGGCTTATGTGTTCAACCAGATAAAATCTGAAAACAGAAACTTTCATTGAACTGGCTGCAAATATCACTTTAGGGCTGATAAAATAGAGAACCAATCCCAATAGAAATTGTATGTGTGTTAGTATGAGTGTCATTTTCGCTGTTAAAGCAAGCTTTTTGCTATACTTGCCTTGGTAAGCAGCACGAAACAGCATCACCAATGCACTCACGAACAGGATTAACAGAATCCAGCGTAATCCGGAATGGCTTTTGAGTAAAGGAATATACATAATGAACTTATTTATTGTTGTTAAGATTAAAATATTTTGGTCAAAAATAATGAAATTTAGCAAAGAGAGACTATAAATCCAGAAATCGTACTGCTGCCAGCTTAAATGTTACTGCCACCTGCATACCTGTTTTTATTGCCATCCTGCTCAATGATTCATCAGAAATATGCGCAAAAATCCGGATGCCTACATCGATCTCTACTTCATTGCCAACAGGCTTCTTGGTGTAAGTAACAATCTTTCCTGTAAAATTGTTCTGTGCACTGCTTTGATATAACTCAGTTGAAAGTATTATTTGATCTTCATTTATAAGTATAAAACCTTCAGCGGACAAAGAATCAGTATAAAGTTTAATAGCAATTCCATTTATTACTGCTATTTTGTTACTTTGACCCGGAAGATTTTCAAGCCGAACCTTAAAGTAATTCCTTATTCCGGCAAGTTCGGCCACAAATGCTGTAGCAGGATTTCGAAACACAACCTCTGGTTTTCCTGACTGAATTATTGTGCCATTTTGAATGATTCCAACCTGACTCGATAACCTCAGGGCTTCCTCATAATCGTGTGTCACATGAAGCATGGTCAAACCATCTTTGTTTAGTGATATGAGATAGCGCCGAATCTGAGTCCTTAGTTGCACATCAAGGGAGGAAAGCGGTTCATCAAGCAAAATCATTGAAGGTTTCATTGCCAACGCTCTGGCAAGTGAAACACGTTGGGCTTCGCCTCCTGAAAGGCTTGCCGGACGTCGTTTGAGTAATGATTCAATACTGAATCGTTCTGCAAGTTCTAAAGTGGTTTTTCTGATTTCACTTTCACGGATATTTGCCGCCCTCATCGGAAAAGCAATATTTTGGGCTACCGAAAGATGTTGAAACAAGGCCGGTCGTTGAAATACCATCGCTATGCCTCGTTTGTGGGGAGCTAACTGCAAAAGGTTGCTGCCATTCAAATATATTTCTCCGGCAGATGCTTTCTGAAAACCTGCAATGAGCTCAAGTAAAAGAGATTTTCCCGATCCGCTTGGCCCCAGCAAAATATAGTGTGAACCGTGGTCAATTGTTAAATTTACCGGTCCAAAATTGAATCCAGAAAAGCTTTTTTGCAGTTTTTTAATTTCTAACATCTTCACTTGGTTTAGTGATAAGACGCAGACCTATGAAAACCACCAGACTGATCAGGATAAACAATGCTGAAATTCCTTGTGCATTTTTTAGACCAAACGCATTAAACCGATCAAAAATCAAAACTGGTGTTGTGAAAGGATTGTATGCAATGATGATTACAGCACCAAATTCACTCATTCCCCTTGCAAACATCATAATCAGGCCGTTCAAAACGCCTTTCCAGGCAAGGGGCAGGCTTATTTTGAAAAACACTTTTGCAGGACTTGCTCCCAGATTAAGCGCAGCATGTTCTGTTCGCAATGGTACATTCGCAAAAGCATTATAGGAGGCGTTAAAAAGATAGGGAACGCTTACAAAAGCCATCGCAACAGCAATGCCGGCGGGCTGATCAATAAAGTCAATACCAAAACCAGATGCAAGTTTTCCAAATGCGCTTTCGCGGTTGACAACGCCTAAAAGTGCAATTCCTGCAGCTGAATGAGGAATCATCATGGGAAGATCAATAAGTCCGGAAACTAAATGCTTGAGCCTGAATTTGCTGCGAGCCATGAGCCATGCAAATGGCACCGCCAGCATTGCACTGAAAAATGTTGCTACAGCTGCCATCATCAATGAAAGTCCGATACTTTTACTGACAACAGGATCTGAGGCCGTTTCAAACAATTTTGCCGGCGAAGCTGCCAACATAAGATTTAGCAGCGGCGCAACCAGAAAAAGTAAAAACAACCCTCCTAAAAAGGCAAAAAACAAATTCAGACTGTTATTTTTGAATACCATTCTTTTCGGAAATACTTTCAAGAGATTATTATTGCTGGCAAAAATAAAGATTTCCTGTCATCTCTGAGATTTTCATTAGAGCAAAAAAAAAAACAGGCTTCAATGCCTGTTTTTGAAAATTTTAAATGCCTGATTTCTTTTTTAAATTTTTGGGAATGGCATCTTTATGTACCAGAATGCTCACTGTTTTGTACTGCATATAAGGAATAGAAGCATAAAAATATCCTTTATAGACATGGTCTGTTGTTCCCCATGAATTCTTGATTTTATAGTATTGACTTCCGTTTTGGTCTTTCGCGATTCCAACAATCAGCATCAGATGATCATCAGTGGTTTCAAAATTGTCAAAAGCTGTCTGACGGACTTCAGCAGTTATTTGTTTCTCCTGTACAATTTCTTCAAAACTATAGATTGCTTTTTGTCTGTCAGCTTCTGTCATTGCATCCCAGTCTGTTTTTTCTTTTCCGGGATAGCTTTCCGGTTTTTCTTCCGGAACGACTGCAACGCCATTTTTCCAGCCAAACCCTTTTTCGCTTACATCAGCATCCCAACCGACAGTATATCCGTTATTCAAAGCAAAATCAATCGTTTCCATCAATTCTTCCAGTGGAAGATTGAATGCTTCACTCCACATCCAGTTGTCAGGAATTTCCATGATAAATGGCTTATAATAGGGCTGATGTGTAAAAGAAGTTAACTCAATATAGTCTTCAGGGATAAAACCTGTGGATTCTGCAAATGATTTTGGGGTGAATTTTTTGCCTTCAAATAGAAATTCTGAAGGGTATTCGCCTAGATAAGTGTCAAGTAAAGCATTCAAGCCATCATGCCAGACGGGCGTAAGTTTTTTGTTCTTTTTCTTAAGAATTGCATCTGAATATGACTTCAGGACTTCATCCATTTCTCCGTGAATATGGGTTTCTTCACCAATCACCAATCCGCTGTAGGCTGATTCAGGGACGATGCCGAAATCTGCAGCAACCATCAAAACATCGCTAAAACCTCCACCTGGCCCCAGATTCAGGCTGCCATGAAGTCTTACATATTTTTTTGCTTTCACACTATAAACATTGCGTACTGCAAACATCTCAGAAAGGTCGAGTGTTTCACCTTTCAGACGCAAAACCTCTGCCTCCATAAATGCTTTTCCTGCAAAACTCCAACAAGTTCCCGATCGGGCTTGGCTCTTGACTTGTGTGTGGGGCACTTCTTTCGTTACAGTGAAATCATAGCCCTTTTTTTCTTTCTTTTCTGTTTCCTGTGCATTCACTGAGAAACTGAATAGTAAAAAGCATGCGCTGAAAAGCGCGAAAAAACGTAAGATTCTATTCATAAATCAATAATTTGTATGAAGTATTAAACCAAATTTCACTTTCAAAATTAGCTTTTATTTTTCTGCTTTCAGTATAAAATCAGTTTTCGGATAATATCTGAAAGTCATGGGAGTCTACCGTGCTGAAGTCTGCTGTTTTGGCAAAATTTAAAAGAATAATGCATTTCAAAATCTTTGTCAAATAAAGATTTTTTCAAGTAACGCTTTTCTTTCTGCCAGAATTTCGTGCGCTTTTTCCAGCTTTATTTCCTGAAATCTGATCATGTCACCAGGCTTCAGTTGTGCGATTCGATGAAGGTCGGCGGTAATAACATTTGCAATTCTCAAATATCCTCCGGTTGTTTGTCTGTCGGCCATGAGAATAATTGGTTGTCCGTTTCCCGGCAACTGAATTGTGCCTGGCGAAATGCCAGCAGAAATGATGTCATGGTTCCCGTTTTTGCTTTTTATTGCCAAACCATCAAGCCTTAGACCCATCCTGTCGCTTTGGTCAGTAACTTTGTATTCTGTTGTCAGAAAGTCTCTTATTCCAGTAAAATCAAGGCTTTTGGCTTCCGGACCTGCGACTACTCTTATGGGCATATTCGATGAATAATCTGGAATGAATGCTTTTGGCACTTTTTTCGGTTGAACTTTATTTGAGATTTCACCCAAACTTAGGATATCGCCTGCAATCAATGCTCTTCCTTCCAGTCCACCTGTTTTTGCGCGGATATATGTTGAGCGACTTCCCATTATTTCAGGTACTTCTATGCCTCCTGCAAATGAAATATATGTTCTGCAACCAGAACGAATTCCGGAAAACTTTAACACATCTCCTTTCTTCACAAAAATCGTTTCATACATCTTAGCTGGTTTTTCATTCAGGGTTGCTCCTGAATCCGCACCACAGGTTGCGATAGCGCCATCTGAAGAAAATGCTATTTCAGGTCCTATTAAAGTTGCTTCGATGGCGGCTGCACATATTGGATTGTCAACAAGTAAATTGGCAAGATGCAGCGAAAAAGTATCCATTGCGCCTGATACAGGCATTCCAAAACGCTGAAAACCATTTCTACCGCAATCCTGAATTGTACTGAGCAAACCTGCCGATCTGATGTAAATTTCAGCCATAATTATTCAGGTTTATTTTCGTTTAATCCACTAAAATAAAGTCTGTTAACCACATAAGTGCCTGCGGCTATTTCTTCTGAAATCTCATCAAATCTATCTTTGGTGATGGGTACAAATTGTAGTTTTTCACCTGGCTCAATAAGGAATACCGGCTTTCTTAAGGGATCAAAAAGCTTGACTGGAGTTTGCCCGATCAACTGCCATCCGCCCGGACTTTGGATAGGGTAGATGCCCGTTTGCTGTTCGGCAATTCCGACAGCTCCGGCTTGTATTTTTTGTCTTGGATTATGCTTTCGTGGTGTTGAAATACGTTGATCCATTCCTCCGAGGTAGCAAAAACCCGGTGTAAATCCCAGCATATAAACATGATAGATTGTTGAACAATGAATTTTTATAACCTCTTCCGGCGATAACTTACTGAATTCTG
>JAGXRB010000039.1 GCA_018336075.1 Bacteroidota bacterium | reverse complement strand
CAAGGGCACTTTTTCGGTTACCACATTTGCTCTTTTTATACCTTCATAAAGTGTCGCCCACCAGCGGTCAAGACCATCCTGTGTTGGTGTGTGTGTAAAATTATCATAAGGACCAACGGTGCTGAGCCCATCATTTGGATTACTGCCTTTGTGTGCATCGTCCGACATAATGTCAAGAATAGGAAAACCACCTGAATGATAATGCCAGTTACGAAGTGATGCGTAAACAGCGTTTGTTGCCAGTTGAGCGTCAGCAGCACTCGTTGGAAATGCCTCCTGGGTAAGCTCGCCCTGCGGTTTGATGTCAAGAAAATCCTTGCATGAGCTGATTGATAAAATCAAAGCCAGAATTGAAAAATATTTTAATGTCTTCATAGTTTTCAGTTGTTAAAAATTGATATTCAGACCTACAGAATAAACAGCAGATATTGGATAGACACCATTGTCAATTCCGTTTGAAAGCACATCGTAACCACCGATTTCAGGTGTGTAGCCTGTATATTTCGTGAGGGTATACAAATTGGTTCCTTTAACATAGAATCGCACATTCTGAAGTTTAATCCTTTCGACAAGATTTTCAGGCAATGAATAGCCAAACATAACATTGCGCAGTCTGAGAAAAGACCCGTCCTGAATAAAATAGTCAGACGGAGTATAGTTGTAGCCACCAAAAGAAGGTCTTGGCACTGTATTGCTTGTGCCTTCACCAGTCCATCGATCTCTCAGATAACCTTCAAAATTGTAGGGATCAGGCCGCACAACGTCTTTACCATTGAAGATCTTATTTCCGGTTTGACCTTGTAAATCGAGTGAAAAGTCAAATGCTTTGTAGGCAAGTTCGAAGTTTATTCCAAAGATGAATTTAGGAATAGATGATCCGATATATGTTCTGTCGAGACCGTTTATTTTGCCGTCATTATTGGTATCCACAAAACGCAGATCGCCAACACCTGCAAGTGACTGATGCGGATAGGCGTCGAGCTCAGTTTGGTTTTGAAAAATGCCATCTGTAACGTATCCGTAATAAGCACCTATTGGCAGCCCTACCCTACTTAAAGTAACCGGTTGACCATTTCCAAGATAGCCTCCCATAAGTACTGAATCAATTCCACTGTTGCCACCAATTGCAAGCACTTCGTTGTGGATGGTAGTTCCGAGTATACCTACACTATAAGAAAAGTCTCTTTTGGTTTCGCGCCAGCGGATATTGAACTCATAACCACTGTTTAGTACCGAAGCTGCGTTGTAGCGAACACGTTGACCTTGTCCGTTGCCGAGATGCCCGGGCGTGGACAGTTCAACTAAAATATCGTCTGTGACTCTTCTGTAATAATCAAACTCCCCTGTCAGCCTGTTATTAAGCACGCCTACCTCAAGTCCGATATCAGTTTGTGTGGTGCTTTCCCAAATTAGACCAGGATTTCCGCTTTTTCCGTATGTGGCAGCAGGATATGAAGCATCAGGATTTGAAAAAACGGCAAAAAGACCAGAATTTACACGAGAGAAACGATCAAAATAGGATATTTTTTCATTGCCGATCATACCCCAGCTTGCTCTGAGCTTAAGCATTGTAAGTATTGGAAATTCCTTCATAAACTCTTCATTTGCAATATTCCAGCCTGCAGCAAAAGAAGGGAAATTTGAGAACCTGTTCTCAGGAGCAAACTTCGATGATCCGTCACGACGGAAGGTGACTGTAAAAATATACCGGCTGTCATAGGAATAGTTAGCACGTGCCAGCACCGACATCATACTGTAGAACAATCCAGCGTCAACACCGTTCCCAATACTTTGCAAAGTGTTGATATTATTGGCTTCGTCCATGATGTAGGCAGGAAGGATATACCAGAAATCGCTGTCATCACGAATGACATTTCGACCAGATAAGTTAAAATATTCTGACCTGGATTTTTGCATCGTAAATCCGGCAACACTATTGATGCTGTGCTTACCGTATGTTTTTATATAGGTAAGTGTGTTTTCCCACAGCCAGTTAAGATTCTCGCTGCTACCTTTATTAAGGTTACTGAATTGGTTGTCTTGCTGCGAGGCAGTGCCATCAGGATTATATATCGTATAGGCCGGGGTGAAGCTCGTTGATTTGTTGTAGGCCGCATCAACACCAAAACTTGATTTTAAGGTAAAATCTTTGCGGATTTTTGCTTCGGCAAAAACATTTCCCACACCACGCAGGCCATTGTTGAAACTATTTGAATATTCCAAATCGGCCAAAGGGTTGCCAACATTGTATACTACGCCAAAACTGCCATCCGCATAATAAGGTTCAAGCAATGGCTGAGCACGGTACACTGAATAAGTAACGCCAGGAGCATTGCGTTGTTGGTATGGAGCCACTGTAATATTGTTTCCAAAAGTTACATTGTCAAAAATGCGGTAAGTATTATTCAGTTTGAGTGAAAGCCGCTGATAATTTGACTTTGGAATAATCCCGTCTTGCTGGAAAAGTCCAATACCAACATAATAGTCAGCGGCTGGTGATGAACCTGAAATCGATAGTTGATGATTCTGCATTGGCGCGGCCCGGAAGATCAAATCCTGCCAGTCGGTATTCGGAACAGCATCAACATTATTATAGGAGCCAGGTCTTATTTCGTTGGAAATAGTGGCAAATTCCTTGCCTGACAATAAATCAATTTTTTTAGCGAGCTGCTGCATACCGTATTCACTTGAAAGTGTTACAACAGGTTTTCCTGCTTTACTGCTGCCTCTGTTTGTGCTGATAAGAATCACGCCATTTGCACCTCGGGAACCGTAAATCGCAGTTGCAGAAGCATCTTTCAAAACTTCCATTGAAGAAATATCTGCAGAACTGAGAAAAGAAATGTCATCCAAAATAAACCCATCGACAACATATATTGGTGCAGAATTATTAAACGTACCAACACCCCTGACGCGCACAGAAAGCCCTGCTCCCGGAGCACCACTTGTTGTTGTAACCTGCACACCGGTTACTTTTCCCTGAAGGGCTTGCGTTGCATTGTTTGAAGTGATTTTTCGGATATCTTCTGATTTAATCGAACTCACAGCGCCTGTGAGGTCACTTTTGCGAACTGTTCCGTATCCAATTACCACAATTTCATCCAACATGAGTTTTGAATCACTCAAAACAATGTTGATGGTTTGGCGGCCAGAAATTTCGACTTCCTGTGTATCAAAACCTGTGTAGGAAAAAATAAGCGTGCGGTCGCCAGCCTGAAGATCAATGACGTATTTACCATCAAGATCAGTGGTTGTTCCGCGGGTTGAGTTTTTTACCACAACATTTACTCCTGGAAGCGTTTCGCCGGTTTCAGCAGTCGTGACCACACCTTGCACCTGCGTTTGTGCAAAGCTACCGGCAGACAGCAGCAGGGCTACTGTTGTTATCATTATGATTTTCATAAATGACAGAAAATTAGGTAGTTTTCGATTCATAAATTGGTTTTTAAAGTTCAAAAAATGTCTTTTTAATTTAGAGCTGTATCTAACCATCCACCGGTAAAACCGGCTTTCTGCAACCCTTTAACAATATATGGATTCTTTTTCATCAGATCCCAGATAAGACCTGTTTGGTGATTTTCAAGCATAATGAGGATCGGCCCCTGATCGATACCGATGTAATCTTCGTTGAACCAACCTTCTTTGTCGTAGCTCAAATTGAATGCATCTTTAAAGCCATATTGCTGATAAAGTTTATCACCAAATGTAGTTTTCATAACATAAAGCGCATTCAGGCTTTCTTCAGGTGTGAAAGGAATTGAACCACCGGCAGCAGTAGGTGTAATTGTTCCGTCGTCGTGTTCGTAGCCTGAGGCAGCACCGCGGGCATAATAAGTCTTAAACTGAACTTCCTGTTCTTTCCAGATTCGCTTTTCATTTGCCGGACCATCACAGGCTGTCAATCCCCATATATTCTCATTGTAACCTTCAAATTTTTTGGGATTATCAATGCAATAAGCTCTGTTGGCGAGTGTTGCACGTCTGGAATTCTCAAAATAGTCTATTCCTTTTTCTTTCATATATGCATCCTGAATTCCTCTGAAATCAATAAACATGTGGGAATACTGATGCCCAAAAAGTGGCCCGAAATTAACATGCTCATAACCGTAATAATCTTTCCATTCATAGGTAGAAACCCAGTTTTCCCAGGAATCATCCGGAATAGGGTGTGTAGGTGAACCCATTGCCATAACCAGTAAAATCATGGCTTCGTTGTAACCATCCCAGCTTGATGAAATAAATCCTGACTCCGGTTTCCATCCCATCGACATGGTTGGATTGCCATTCATCGCCCAGTTCCAGTCAGCACGCAGATAGAGTGAATCGGCCAACTGTCTGATTTCAGATTCGATTTCATTGTCAGCATCAAAATAAGATTGACAAACTAAAATGCCGGCAAAAAGCAAACCACTATCAATGGTTGATAATTCTACATTCTTGTATCTGGTTCCACTTCCGTAGTTCAGAAAATGATAATAGATTCCCTTATAGCCTGTTGTTCCAGATTCTTCTGGTCCTTGTTTGCTGTTCCATAACCACAACAACGCTTTTCTTACTCTTTCCGCTCCCTCTTCCCGACTGATATAATTATTTTCGACACCTATTATATATGAAGGTAACGCAAAACCAGTAGCTGCAATGCTGGTGAAGTCTTTTGTCGGATGCCTGTCGTCAGTCTGGAAATTTACAGTATCAACTACTTCCCAAAAAAAGTTGAATGTACGTGATTTGAGATCTTTAGTGAATTCCTCAATCTCTAAGGAGTCTGAAGAAGCCTTTTTACTCTCAGTACATGACACAATTCCGAACATTCCGGCTAAAAATACTAAAGCCAAAAATCTGCTTTTGCATACTTTCTGAAAAAAATCTCCCATAATTTATGTATCTGCTCGGTCTGTTAAAAGACCGATATTAATTATCTGTTAAAATTAGTTCAAAATGCAAACGATTGCATGATTTTCACATCAACTTGGTTACTTCATGGTAAAAACAGTGATAAAACGTACCTCAATATAACTACATCAAATTAATTTTTATGAATATATATTACTTATTAATAGCTACTTAAATAATTTATATAATTATTGAAACTAATATCTGATTAAACTTACCGAATTACAAAATGCAAATAACTTCGCAACATCTGGTCATTTTACAGTTTTTTTATGTTAAACCATTGCTTCACAAAAAAAGAAGATCAGTTTTAGTTTCTAAAGTTAGCATCCTTGACTTTCATCGTAGCTATTCTATAAAAATTTAAAAAGTCAAGAATTATCACTGAAGAAAAAAATCATCTTTAAAAGAAAGCGCAATTCATAAACAAGTAAAAAAAAGCCGCAGCTGAACTGCGGCTTTTAAACATTACCTCATCTTATGATTTATTTGATCACTGAAATCGTTTTTCCATAAGTGTTGATAAAATCAGAATTTCGAATGGAAATTTGGTAGACATAAACACCTGCAGGAAGTGTGGAAATATTTAAAGAAATATTCTGTTTTCCCTCAGAATACATCTCTGAAGGAATAACAATTGCTTTTTGACCCAAAGTATTATAAAGATTAATTGATACTTCTGAATGTTTTGGAAGGTCAAACATAAAATTTATAAAATTAGCCGCCGGATTAGGGTAAGCCATGTTAAACATTTCGCTTTTATTATCCTGATTAATTTCTGATTGACTTAAAACATTTGCAACACCTGAACCAATTATTTCCTGATAAATATAATCATGGCCTGCATCATTCAAGTGAATGCCATCACCTGAATTATAAATCGGTTTTATTGTTCCGTCAGGCTGCGCAAGTTCATCAAAAATGTTAACAGCCTTGGTTGTATAAGTATCCAGAATTGCTGTTCTTACTGCAAAAAGGTTTTGAAGTTGATCAGGGTTAGTGAAATTTCTTGGTTGAGTTGTAGTGACCCTATAATCTACCTCAGATGAAGTTGATAGATTAATAATAGTTTCAAAATTCTCCATTTGCTCTGTAACTGAATAATTATTTGCTGCATCATTGCTTGGAAGATTAATAATTATTGCCCATGGATTGTATGTTAATGCACGTGTAATATTATTATTTGACGAAGGCATTGGACGACCTGATGGCGGAATGAATCCTGTTGGCATTACGTGGTATGTTGTAAAACCTCCAACTGCAAGGTTTACAACAACAGCTTCAGGATTAATACTTTGCACATAAGTCCGGAATAATCCGACCCATGATGTGGCAGAACCCGAAGCTCCGGCACCTGCTGCTGTCGATGAACCCAGGATAACAAAAACAGGTCGATCATTTCCATTGATATCCTCTCCTTCTACTCTGATATCATCCAGATAAATAGTATGTTGAGTGTCATCAGCATGATGCTGACCAAAGAAAATAGTTTTTATCCTTGTTAAATCTGCAGTAAGTGGGTTATCTATAAATACTTGCACAGGTATTCTGAGTTCTGTCCACGTGTTTGGTTCGATGCTTGCGACGAGCGACTCTAGCGGAATTTTTTCAGTTTTACGATTAGAGAGGTCTTCAAGGTAAATAAATGGCATTATTGCGCTGCTCCAGCCATTTTCGCTGAACACTTTAATACTTAATGTGTCCATCACAGAAAAATCATGTCCCAACCAACCCGGGCTTGCAACAGCAATTGCCCAGTTTCCACCAGTAACTGATTTATAATTCAGCTTAAGTGAATAGTTTCCAATAAGAGCATAGTTAGTGGAAACCGGCCATTTTGAACCAATAATTTCAAGTGTACTTGGGGCTGTAACTGTGCCCCAGCTTGGATCATAGAAAACCGGAGTTGGGCTGTCACTAAAAAATATGATATCCTGGTTTGCTTCAGTTTCTTCAACTATGCTAAACGGATATTCGCTTATTGCAGTCGATCCTGATACAATATCGGTCAGTTTTACAAGACATTGATCAGAAACCAGGTCAGGCAGATTCCAAAGGTAATTCCCATCTGAAGTGGGATAGTTTTCCTCTATAGTAGTCCAATCAGATCCATTATTGATACTGAATTCAATTTTTAAAAAATCAATGTTTTCAACTGTAAACATGATAAATTTATTGCTGTTTTGTTCCCATTGCTGAAAACCATCAGGAGAAATAAGTGTAATAATATTGGTTAGAGGAACTATTGAAAACAGATCACTTTCAGATGAAATGGAAGGATTAGAAATATCGGATATGCGAATTTTTGCCTGGGTTGTTAAATCAGAGGTAATCAGCCAATTAAATACTTCTTCGGAAGCAGACACGCTGTCAGCCAATATGATATAATCTGCACCACCGTTCTCTGAAAATTCTATTTTCACCTTATCAACAAGACTGCTTGTCCAGGTAATTTGCTGCACCGTTTGCTGCGCCCATGATTCACCGCCAGAAGGAGATAGTAATTGCACCTGATATTGGCCGGAATTTATGAAATAATATCTGATTACCCTGTGATTGCTGTAATCAGCAACCCATATATTCCCACGGGCTTCATCCACATACATGGCGCGTGGTGTGTTATAGTTTGATGCAGATACCGGATTACCAGCACTACCAGTGTTGAAATCAGGCTGACCCCAGATATAGTCAGCCGGTGCTCCATTGGGCAAGAATGCAGCTTGCTCAAAAACAACAATCCTGTGGCTGTTCTCTTGTATCACATATAAACGACCTGAGTTATCTCCTGCAACAAATCTGAGATTCGTAAATCCACTCTGTGTAACAGCGGATACATCAGAATTAAAGTCTGTCTGGCCAAGAACTCCATCAGCAGGGGCTCCATTGGACAGATTGCGTGCATTGTCAAACCTCAGAACCCGGCGGTTGGCTGCATCACTCACCCATAAACGACCTGCAATGTCAACATAAACATCATTTGGATTCTTCATGCCTGTTTGTGTCGTAGCGCTTACTGCGAGTCCGAAATCAGCCTGACCAAGCACTGCATTGGCTGCTGAACCATTGGGCAAAGCAGCAGCGTTTGCATAAAATACTACACGATGGTTACTCCAGTCGCTTACCCATAAAGTTCCTGTATAATCAACATAAAGTCCTACAGGGCCTCCAAGTTTTTCGGCTGAATTTCCGTTGCTGTTGGTTGTAAAGTCAGGCTGACCTAATACGCCATCTGCCAAACTTCCGGTAGGGATCAGTGCAGCGTTATCAAATCGCAAAACGCGTTTATTTCCAAAATCTCCAACCCAAAGTCTGCCTTGCTGATCTATATGAACACCTATAGGGTTGTTAAACTTACCAGCTGTAAGTCCGCTGCTATTGGATGTGAAATCAACCTGTCCAAGGACTGCCTCTGCTGCAGCACCTGAATTTAAAGCATCATCCGACGCCCAACGAAGCACACGATGGTTGGATCGGTCAGCAACAAAAACCTTCCCTGTAAACGGATCAACTGCAACGCCATTAGGGCCGTTCAGTTTTGTGTCACTCAAACCTGAAGTGCCGGAAGCAAAATCAGTTTGTCCTAATACACTGATTGCATCAGGTGAATTTGGAATTTGTGCGCTAACCGTAAAAGCCGGAATTCCAAAAATGATTACTAACAAAACCGTAAAAATTTTTCTTAACATAACTGTTTCTTTTTAATAAGTGAATAATAAGCTCTTAATCCGTCAGTTTAAAAAAAGGTGGTTTTTCACCTTTACTTTTTAAGACCGAATCATTTGTAAAATTATTATCAAACAAAAAAGAAGGAATAGAACATATGTCTAAATCTATTACAATTATGTTCAATGGCCTATTATTCAGTAATCTGGCCTGAATATTCACCTGGTGTTACTCCAAACTGTTGTTTAAAACACCGGATAAAATATGTGGTGTCGTTGAAACCTGTTCTAAACGCAATTTCACTGACAGTTGCTTTCTCCTGACTCAAAAAAATGGCTGCTTTCTTTAATCGAAATGAACGGAGGTATTCACTTGCTGAGACACCGGCTATTTCTTTGAGCTTTATATGTAATTGCGAGCGGGAAATAAGCAATTCGTCAACCAGACTCGTCACATTGAAGTTTTCATTGGTGAAGTTCAGTTCAAGAATCGTATTAATTTTAGCCATAAAATCCTCATCATATCCGGTAAGTAATAAGTTATCAGGTATAACAGATGGATTAATTTTAAATTTATCCCTGATTATTCTTCTGGATTTAAGCAAATTATCTACTCTGGCTATTAATTCATCAAAATCAAACGGCTTTAACAGATAGTCATCAGCTCCGGTTTCAAGGCCTTCAACTTTGTGTTGAGAAAGAGATCTTGCAGTAAGAAGGATAACTGGGATATGTGAAGTCCGGTTGTCCTTCTTAATTTGCGCAAGCATTTGCAGGCCATCCATTTTCGGCATTAGTACGTCTGAAATAATCAAATCAGGTAAATATGTGATTGCTTTGTTTAAACCAGTTTCTCCATTATCTGCTTCATAAACAGTGAAATCTTGTATCAAACAGGTTTTTATGTATTCCCGAAGTTCATCATTATCTTCAACAACTAAAAGTTTTGGTTTTTGGTTCTCTTTGGTTTTTGATACACTATAGTTTTTTTGAGGTAGGTGCTCTTTAAAAAAATGACCACTTAGGTTAACATCATTAGCAGCAGGTAGTTGAAGCAGTATTTCTTCGTTTTCTAAATGCTTGTTTCCAATTGGAAGAAATAATCTGAAACTACTTCCTTTTTCAGTATTGTTCTCAACTGTAAGATTCCCATGATGTAGTTCGGCCATTTTCTTCGCAATAGTAAGTCCAATTCCTGTTCCACTTAATCCGGATTTTTGTGCTTCCTCAGTTTGAAAAAAGCGATCAAAAACATAGGGTAATTTATCTGAAGGAATGCCGGTACCAGTATCTTTTACTTCAATGCACACAGCTGACATTTCATTTAAAACGCTTCGGCTCAGTATTATTTCGATCTTCTCATTGTTACTTGTAAATTTGAAAGCGTTTGAAAGGAGATTATTCACTATTTTTTTTAGTTTCTCTATATCAACCCAAATTTCAGGCAATTCATCCTTTACCGAAATTGAAAAATCAATATTTCGGCTTGCAGCCTGATCATTGTAAGCCGACTTAATTTCCTTTAAGATAATTAGGATATCATGAGGAAAAGCCCGAAGCTTAAGTCTTTGATTTTCAATTTTATGAAAATCGAGAAGCTGGTTTACCAGCTCAAGCAGGTTAAGTTGGTTTCTTTGAATCAGATTCAACTGATTATTTAAATGTTCATCAGTGTCACCATATTTTTTTATTAGGCGTGCCAGAGGACTTATCATTAAGGTCAGCGGCGTCCGGATTTCATGTGAAATATTGGTAAAGAAATTAAGTTTTTGTTGGTCTGCCAGGTGCAATTTTTCGCTGATCTCTTTGATATCGTCTTTTTGTTTGCTTATTTTATTGTTTTGATCAATAAGTCTTTCCTTGATTTTCAAAAGTTCCTTATTCTGGTTTTCAACAACAATTTTTTCATTTTGTAATTCGTGTGTTCTTTCATAAACCTCTTTCTCAAGCGCTCTTCTTCTTTTTATGTGAATGCTATTCTTTCTGATATAAAATGCAACCAACAATGTAATAAAGCTTAAAGCAAACAGAAATCTGGCCAATTCCGTTTTCCACCATGGCGGAGTCACGATAATTACAAGCTTCGCACCTGACTCATCCCATATGCTATCTTCACTACTTGCCATAATATGAAGTACATAGCTGCCTGGATCAAGATTTGTGAATGTAACTTGCCGTTGATCTCCAATGAAATTCCATTTTTCATCAAAGCCTTCAAGTTTATAGGCATATTTATTTTTAACCGGATTCTGATAATTTAAGGCGATAAATTCCAGACTTATAATATTCTCGCTATGTTTTAAACGAATTGAATCCACAAAAGCAATGTCAGTTTTTATCGGACTTTGTTCTCTGCCAGGAATAATCTCCTTATTCATTACTGAAAGTTTTGTAAAGTATAACGGAGGAATGATTGTGCTTTCCTTAATAAGTGAAGGATTAATTAAATCAATTCCATAAACACCACCAAAAATTATTTCACCTGAGCTAAGCTTTGCATAGGCCTCACTTAAGTATTCTTTTACCAAAAGACCTTCATCTGTCTGGTATGAGGAGATTCTTTTTGTCTTTGGATCAAATCTTGACAAACCTTTACTGGAAGCAATCCAGATGATTTTCGAATCATCTTCAACTATTGAAGCGATCGAATTACTGATCAAACCATTCTCCTCTGTTAAACTTATAAACTCTTTTTTATTAGGATTATACCTGATGGCACCTTGGCCGCGAGTACCTATCCAAATATTGTTTTCACTGTCAATCGTTAAGCTTTTAATCTCTGCACCATGAAGTTGATTTATTTTTTCTTCGAAAATGCTTTCCAGTTTTGGTTGTCCAAAAAGATCTGTTATTGCGTATAACCCTTTGATACTGCCGATCCATAGTGTTTCAAGCTGTGGATCATATTGAATGCTTAAGATATTGTTGATCTGTTTTCTTTCTTTATTTGTCAAAAAATTTATTTTTTCAAAAGTCAGCTTGTCAGGATTAAAAAGATTCAATCCGCCGTTGAGTGTTCCAACCCAAATATTTCCTTTATCATCCTCTGCAAAGCTCCAAACGTCATTTTGACTTAGCTGATTTGGTTTTCCCTGTTCATGGATAAACTGTCTCAGACTTTTTTCACCAGAACGTATCATGCTCATGCCGTTTCCGTACGTTCCGATAAATATGTTACCCTTGCTGTCTTCAAAAATTGCTTTTACAGC
>JAGXRB010000038.1 GCA_018336075.1 Bacteroidota bacterium | reverse complement strand
AGCACTTTATCAGGCATGCCTGAATGCTGCGCCCGGCGAGGAGGTCTTTCTTGATATTCCTGTAACAAACCCCGCTGCGGTAAATCTCATCAAAAAGCACAATTCAACCTATGTATTTGAGTGTGCCAGAATGTATTACGGTAAGCCGCCGGAAGTAGCACTGAACATGATTTTTGGCATTACAACTTTTGAGCTTGGTTGATCTCTTTTTGAAATCATTGTCGTTCCAAAAAATCTTTATTACTGTTCAGCTCATTTAAAAAAATGCTTTTTCATTAAGCCATCACAGAAAAGGCCTTCAAGGAATATAATTTTTCCTGCAAGATAATATCCCAATATCTTTGTGGTTTTTAAACATAGATTATCTGTAAAATAACCATATGAAAAGACCAACCTTATTGCTGTTTGCTTTCCTTATGCTTGCAGGGAACAACTTGTTCTCCCAAAACAAGTTTACCATCAGCGGCTATGTCCGTGAAAAAGGCAGCCGCGAACTCCTGCCCGGCGTGAATGTTTATCTCGCCGCACAAAAAGTGGGAACTACAACCAATAATTATGGTTTTTACTCCATCACTTTGCCTGAGGGTTCATACGAAGTTCAATATTCTTATGTAGGTTATCAGCCGGTGCTGAAAAAAGTCAGTCTATCGGGCAACGAGATGATTGATGTGGAGCTCGATCCAAGTATTACATTAAAGGAAGTTGTAGTTTCTGCCGAAAGACTGGAAAGAATCACCGAAAGCAATCAGATGAGCATGATAACACTTCCGGTGGGACAGGTGAAAAATATTCCGGCATTGCTGGGCGAAAAAGATGTTTTTAAAGCACTTCAGCTGATGCCCGGCGTGCAGAAAGGCTCCGAAGGCAGCAGCGGATTGTATGTGCGCGGCGGCGGCCCCGATCAAAACCTCATCATCCTCGACGACGCCCCTGTTTACAACGCCTACCACCTTTTTGGTTTCTTTTCCATTTTCAATGGCGATGCTTTGAAAAGTATTGAACTTACCAAAGGTGGGTTTCCTGCACGCTATGGCGGCCGGCTTTCTTCGGTGGTTGAAATGACCATGAAAGACGGAAACAAAGAAAAATTCAGCGGCGAGGCCGGCATTGGCATCATCGCTTCACGTTTTGTGTTTGAAGGTCCGGTTATCAAAAACAAAGCATCCTTTCTTGTTTCTGCCCGCCGAACCTATGTCGACGCGCTGATCCGGCCTTTTATGCCGAAAGATGAAAAAGTCGGGTATTATTTCTATGACCTCAATGCAAAACTGAATTACGATTTCGGTCCAAAAAATAAGCTTTATGTCAGTGGATATTTTGGCAGAGATAAGTTTCATTTTACCAATAATTACTCCGGCAACAATGATAAAGGCGGACTTTTCTGGCAAAATAAAACTGCAACCGTCAGATGGAATCATCTTTATAACAACAGGGTTTTCAGCAATACATCCTTCATTTTCAGCGAATATGACCTGAACATCTATGCCAAAGAAAAAAGCGAGTACAATAATTATGAACTCAATTATAAATCAGGCATCCGCGACTTTGCATTGAAATATGATATGGAATACCATCAGTCGCCATTGTACACTTTGCGCGCAGGTATTCAGTCGACGCACCACTATTTTTTGCCCAGCGCCATTGTCGAAATAGACGGCAATACTGCCTATAACTTCAACAGCAAAACTTCCTACAATTCCCTGGAATCAGGCCTGTACATCGAAAACCACTTCAACATAAGTGGAAAAGTTCAAATAAATGCCGGTCTTCGACTGGGTCATTTCATTGCAGAATCGAAACACTATTTTTCTCCTGAGCCCCGGCTTTCGGTCAATTATATGGTCAAAGATGGGTTGTCAGCAAAAATCGCCTACGCCGAAATGAACCAATACATTCATTTGTTGAGCAACACCGGAGTTGGGCTTCCGACAGATTTGTGGGTTCCATCTACAGACAGGGTTTCGCCTCAAAATTCAAAACAGATTTCGGCAGGAGTGGCAAAAGAATTTTTTGAGCAAGGCTATCAACTTACGCTCGAAGGATATTACAAAAAAAGCAATAACATTCTTGGCTATAAGCCGGGCGCAAGTTTTCTGCTGATTGACGATCCCTCTGAGGCGCAGAATTTCACCTGGCAAGACAATGTAACTGCCGGAAAAGGAGAATCTTACGGCATTGAAGTGCTTTTTCATAAAAAAGCCGGAAAAACAAGTGGCTGGATTGGCTATACGCTTTCCTGGACACAGTTGCAGTTTGATGAAATCAATTTCGGTAAAAAGTTCTGGGCACGCTACGACCGCCGTCACGATATATCTGTTGTAGCAATTCACGAATTAAATGAAAAAATTACCCTTTCCGGAACATGGGTTTATGGAACCGGAAATGCAATTACTTTGCCGCTGGGAACCTATCCCGCAACCATTCACGATCCTTTCGACAGCGGAAACCCCTTCAATTATCCCTGGTATTATTACAACGAAATTTCTGACTATGGTGCAGTGAATGAATTCAGAATGAAAGCCTATCACCGACTTGATCTGGCAATACAATTGCATAAAAAATTATCCGGCTACGAACGCACTTGGGAGTTTGGACTGTACAATGCATACAGCCGCAAAAATCCTTTCTTCTATTATATCACAAACGAATATCCTACCAGCGACACACAGATCAGTAAACTGAAACAGGCGTCTATTTTCCCGATAATTCCATCTGTGACCTATAACATCAAATTTTAAGGCTATGACAAACAAAAAAATAATTTTAGCACTATCTGCTTTCTTCAGCTTGTTTCTTTTTTCATGCAACAGCTTCTTTGAAAGTGATGTAGATATCCCTGCAGAAAAACCAAAACTTGTTGTTTACGGCTATCTGACGGCTGAGGATGACACCATAAAACTGAGTGTTCAGCACAGCAAACCGATTTATACTGTAACAAATTATTTTTCAGAATTCTATCCTTCGGTTACGGATGCTACTGTAAAAATTTCGGATGGTTCAACCACCATAAACCTCGTATATGATGCTTACCAAAGAAAATATGTTTCAGCTGAAATGCAGGTCATGGCCGGAAAAACATACAGTCTTGAAATCACAACTCCACGCAGCGACCGTGTTACGGCAAGCTGTACCGTTCCGGCGAGTGAAGTTCCTGTGGTAGAGATAACGAGTATAGAATCACATCCCATATACGCTTATAACAAATTCATCAATTTCAGAATCAAAGATTTACCAGGAAAGGGACACTTTTACAGAGTGCTGATTGCAATGTTTCTGAAAGATATACATAATCCTGAATACCCAGATTACGTCTATTACATTCCATTAGAAACAGGAGAAGAATACTTTTCTGATGTCAACAAAGACGGAGAATATTTCATTTTTAAAGCGGCTGTGCAAGGTCTTGGTGAATCACAGGCGCAGGAAGTGACTTTCTATACCAGTATTACAGATGAACACTATTTCAATTTTCACAAATCTGTATTGGGCTTTCAGGGTGATAACCCTTTCGCAGAGCCGACACCCGTTTATTCAAACATTGAGGGAGGCCTTGGAGTGTTTGCTGCTTCAAAAGCTCATACGTTCACATTGGCGTATTAACTTTTACCTATCCGGAAAAACCAAAAGCCTGCAGCGTTAATGTTTTAGTCAGGGATGAAGCAGGCTTTTTATCTTGCTGCCTGCACATGCATCCAGTCAAAGTTGGATTTTCGACCGAGGCTTACCCATCCTTCTTCCTCCCAAAACGACCACCACGGCTCGTATTCAGCTTTGGCAAAATGAGCACGGTCGCGGCCCCATTGCAATTGATTGCGGTCAGGGTCATAGTCAAGTGCAATGCCCCAAGCATGCGTCGACCATTGTGTTCCGCCTCTTTTGCGACGCGGATTATAGCAGCCTCCAAAACGGTCGAGCCGCAATTCCTTTATTTTATCTTCTCCATAATGAGCCTTGACTTTATCCAGCACCCTGACAATGGAATCCGCTACTTTGCTGTGACAGCGTGTTCTTCTCACCTTGGTTGAAAGATCCCAGGCCAGCCGATGTTCATAAGGAAGATCAATCAGCAACAGGCTTGATTCATTACATGGCTGTCCGTAGAAGGCAATAAGATCAGCCTCTTTTTCAAGCGGCCAGTTATTGGGATTCAGATTAAGCGGCACATAATCCCGCCAAAAAGGCGGCAATGCTCCGTTTTCGTGCAAAAACAAAAGAGAATTGAAAGCAAAATCAGTTTGTGGCCCCCAAAATCCATCAATCAAACCACTGTCTAAGCCTGCATCGGTAGCCAAAAGCTGAAGCCAGGCGGTAAGTTGTCTGTTTGCATTACCGCTAAGGATAGCATTGGCGTGATCCGGCGAAAGCTTTCCCTGATTTTTGTTTAACTCCTGCTTGATAAATTCCTGCAGATTCAATGCCATGCGTCCGTGTTCAGCAACAGTAAGACTGAACACAGTCTGGGCAAAGGTGTGGGCTTTGGCTGGTATATTCATAATGAGCTGTTTGTGATCACAATGATACAACAATTACATCCAAAAAGCAATCGGAAAGGTTAATTTTTTATGACTATCCGGCAAAGGTGTTTTTCGACCAAGAAATAACCAGGGTTTGCCGATAAACTCAGAATCTTGATATTTCGGTGCGCTGCACCTATTGTGTTTAATACATTATTAAAGCTACAAATATAGCCGGTGCGCTGCACCTTTTTCAGTTCTCTTCAAAGGGAAAATCTCATAAGGTAAGTGTTAAGATATCCATATTAAATTTTTCCCCTTATCCTGCTTAGGGTTTCCTGAGTGATGCCAAGGCAGGAGTATAAAATCGTCTTTTTTGTTTTTTCCATACCCTTCTTTCATGGCAGGTAGCGGCAGAGCCGCGAAATATTTGTAGCAAAAATTCGATTGAAAGCCGGGAAAGGTGCAGCGCACCGAAATATCTGATGCAAGGTTTTTTAACCAATATCTCCCAAACCCTTGCAAAAGAAAAAAGATATTATTGATTTAACTTTGAAGAATCCAATAGATCAGGACTTTTTCTGCAAGCCCAAATTAAACAAAAAAAGCCTTCATTTCTGAAGGCTTCTGGAGGTGGTACCACTCGGGATCGAACCAAGGACACACGGATTTTCAGTCCGTTGCTCTACCAGCTGAGCTATGGTACCATCTAAATTCGGTTTGCAAAGATAATATTAATTTTCATTTTCGGAAAAACTTTTTAAAAAATCATTTCAATGCTTCATAATCAGTACCTTTGCAGCCCTGTTTTTTACAAAAAAAGAATGCCAATCGCTATAGATTTAGGAAATACACTGGCCAAAGCTGCACTTTTCGAAGGTGATACTATGTTGGGACCTTTCGTTTTCGATCCTGAAAGCCCGGAAAATCTCATTAAAATGATTGAGCCACTCAATCTACCTGAAGTTTGTATGATTGCTTCCGTAAGAGAAATTCCGGAAATTTTGATCAAAAAACTTTCCTTACTTTCGCAAGTAAGCATTCTCGACCATAACTCAAAACTGCCATTTTCCATTTCATACGAAACACCCCAAACTCTGGGTCGCGATCGTATCGCTGCTGTGGCTGCTGCATGGAAAAGATTTCCCGGCCAAAATGTACTCGTAATCGATATGGGCACATGCATTACCTACGACCTGCTCACAAAACAGGGTGTATATGAAGGAGGGGCTATAAGTCCTGGAATTTATATGCGGTTCAATGCAATGCATAAATTTACAAACAAGCTTCCGTTAGCAACCCCGGCAAAGGAAGTTTTGCTTACAGGAAAAACTACAATATCTTCACTTCAGTCTGGTGTGATGAACGGCGTGCAGGCAGAAATTGAAACTTTAATAAGCCGCTACGAGGCTGTTTACGAAGATTTAACAGTATTAATAGGTGGTGGAGACAATAAATATTTTGATAAAAAGTTTAAAATTAACATCTTTGCAGCCTCAAATCTTGTTTTGGAGGGTCTGAAAGTTTTAATAGATTTTAATGAGATTGAATAAGTTGAGAAAAATCACTCTGTTAGCTATCGCCATTATTTCCGGCATCAGCATTTATGCACAATCCGGAATAGATTCACCTTATTCGAGGTTTGGAGTCGGCACATTAGGAAACAAAAGCGCGCATGCCGCACAGCAGGCAATGGGCGGTATTGGTAATGCAATTGTCACAAACCGCTTTGTGAACCCTGCCAATCCTGCTTCTTACATGCGTTTTGATTCGCTGTCATTTCTGTTCAACGCCGGACTGAATATGAGCGCGACCACTTATCGTACAACAACACAAACTGAAACAGGAAACTATGCTCAGTTAAGCTATTTTTCAGCTGGTTTCCCTGTAACAAGCTGGTGGAAAATGGGCATCGGGCTTATCCCTTACAGTCGGATAAGTTTTAATGTGGGTTCGCCAGGTATTACTGAGCAAGACTTGATTTTTAATAAATCCTATGAAGGTGCCGGTGGCTTGAATCAATTGTATTTTGGGAGTGCTTTCAAACTGCATAAAAATCTTTCCCTTGGCGTTAATGCCAATTACATTTTTGGCCGCAACTCCTTGTCTTCATTGTTGTATTTTCCCGGATCACAATTTATTGCGAACACCAAAATTGAAAGCCGGCTCGTTGCCAGTGATTTTACTTTCGACTATGGGCTGCTTTATACTGCCAAGGTGAGTGATCAGATTGGACTTAATCTTGGATTGGTCTACGGGCAAAAAATCAACCTGAATGTGGAAAGAGAATATTTAGTACAATCTCAGTTTGGCGGCGTCGATGGCAGCATTGCATATGTGCTGGATACTGTTTTTTATGCACCTGTGCAAAAAGGAACACTGTTATTGCCCCCAAAAGTAGGCTTTGGAATGGCTTTAGAAAAGACTAA
>JAGXRB010000037.1 GCA_018336075.1 Bacteroidota bacterium | reverse complement strand
AGCGCCAGGAGTGTAGGCATATTTTACCGAAAAGCCTTTTGGACGTGCCACGAAAGGGATTCCGAATTTCGTTGATTGAATCGGGTCACTGATATTGAGTTCAAATTTTCCTGTGAATATGGTGCCTGCTGCCATTCCTTGTCCCAAAAGCTGTCCAAGGAGCAAGTTTAAGGTTTTCAATTGAACGGCGGTTTTGCCTTCATAAGTAATGGGAACCGCGTTGGCAGACCCAAGCGTAACAGTGCCGGCATTGCCGGTTGCCCAAATGGTTGAGGTTTCATTCAGTCCGGGTTCTTTGTAGTCTTTTCCAGCTACCAGATACCATTGCGAAAAATCTGAATTATCAAGCTGGGGTGTGAGCGTTTCTTTGGTAACTTTTAGGCTGTATATGGCTTTTTCACCATTTTCAGCGGTTATGATCACATCAGTTGTTTCTGAACCATTAAAAACCTGACCTTTCTGAAGACTTGATGAAGCATAGGAGGACAGGTTGATTGAGTCTACTACCAATTCAGATAGATCGGCTGCATTTGGCATTACAACCTTTAAAAACATACTGTCACGGTTAATATTGGTTACACCAACCTGATCTTTGACCGTAAAATACAAAACATTGTTGTATCCTGATTTTCCAAAATGGTCATCTTTCACACATGAAGTAAGGGCAAATGCAGCGATTAGAAGACTAAAGGCAAGAATGTAAATGTTTTTCATGGATGTTGTCTTTAAAAGTAAATACTAAATCCGAGATTGAGTTTTAAGATATCAAGCTTCAGGTCGATATCAGCTTCCGTTTTTTTCGTATCCGGTTGGTTCGTATTGGTATTGGTTTCGATGCTGTAGGTTAATCCCAAAACATTCAATGAAACCTCAAAACCAAATCCCTCCTGCACCAGTACGAGTACGCCGGGACGAAATCCTGCGCCCATTTTGTGAATGGTATAATGCTGCCTGATTAGTAGTTCCTGATTGACTGTTTCTTTTAACTTGCTTTCATAGCGGTATAAAAGTTCAACCCGGTTGGTAAGATACATAAAATGGTTTTTTCCAATGGGAAGATAAGTCATCAGATAGGGAGCTATCGTATAGGCTCTGGAAAAGGACTCCGAATTACTTTTTGTACTGTTCATAGGCGTAATAATACCACTTTCAGCACTTTGACCAAAACTTAATCTCAGCCCGGTATTTGCATAATCTGCAATTGTGTAGCCTCCCTCAACTGAAATGTTCCAGTAATTGTTTTTGGAATTGTGAACATACTGAATCAGCTGATTGTCATTTTCCACCTGTTTCGCACTTACAGAGAATGAAAGTCCGAAGTTTTGTGTTCCTTTTAGAATGTCGAGTCCGTTGTTGGATTGAGCAATAATCGATTGCGCTGAAATAATCGCAATTAATAAGTAGAGTAACAGTGGTGCAATAATGTAAGTTTTCATATGAATTCAAAGGTATTTATTGGTTTATAAATTGATTGAGAATAGGTAAGTTATTACGATAGGCATTGCAGCCATGGAAACAGTGCGTATAACAACGCTCCAAAAAAATGTGTTCGAAATTTTGATATTGCTAACGGAAGTATAAATGCTTTCCTGATTCCTGACATGAAACCAATTGATGAATCCAATAATGAATGCCTTACATACGCCATCTGAAGTTTCGCCTTTTAGCAATATTGATGTTGTTGCGGACTCTGATTTCATTTCAAACATAGTTTTGTAAAGCTGCAAAATTAATAGATTTTAAAAACAAACAATTTTTTTTTATAATTTTACGTAATATTTTTATCAATCAAGTTATGATCATAAGTATTTAATTATCAGTTTTATGAATAAATTTTAGTAACTAAGATAAAGAATTTGAGCTAAGTCAAGAAGTACTCTGAAGAAAGAATAAGCTTTAAATGAGCGCAAATCATCTTTCAGTTGTGCTCGTTTCTCTTCTGGAATTAAGGAATTAATTATGAAGGTCCATCTTGATTTTGTTGTTAATCCATACTTCTATATTACAGTTTATAATCCGAAAAACAAGGATAAGACAAAATTTTTTTTATCTTTGCACTATTAAAATTATATGTGGAAATATCTCATTTTCAATCATGTATAATTCTTAAAGTTATGGCGGAAAAAAAGGGAGTTAAATCAAGACAATGGATCGTAGAGCAAAGTGTTCACGTATTCAACACCTATGGTTTAGACATCACTTTAAACCAATTAGCTAATCATCTGAATATCAGCAGGGGAAGAATCAGTCATTTTTTTGCAACACGTGATTCCATTTTTGTAGCAATGGGCGAAGCCTATCAGGCTAAACTTGCTGACATCAGGAGTGAATTTGTAGCTGAGCACCCAAATTTTACTTTTCCAGATTTATTTGAATTATTTGGAAAAGTAATGGACAATCAGTATGTATATCGTTGCACCGTGATGTATTCAGCAAGTTCGGGCAACAGCAGGGATGGGATTATTCAGCACATAAATGAAACCTACAGAAGAAGTAAACTTTTCATAAGGGCGCTTGCTGAAAAACTGGTCAGTAATCAAAGTCTAAAGCAAGAGATACTTGACGAATCGAATTATCCTGTTTTTGAATTTCAGTTTATCAATCTATTCACTTCCTGGGTAATAAGCAAAGAGATATACTATCCTGAGCAACCTTACCTTGAGATGAAACCACTTTTTCTGGAAGGTCTTTTCCGTCTATTTGAGCCTTATCTTTTAGATAAAAGTAGTAAGTGATCTGAATACTATCTTCGCAATAGTTCCAAATAAAACTCTGGTTTTACCTTTTTTGTAAGGTAATTTCAAGCCTTTTTGATTTTTTTTAAAACTGGATTCGACGTCTTGTCGTTACCTTATTTTTATACCGCAAGACACTGTAGCCTCATTCATTCAATGAATTGCGTTCATCCCTTAAAAAATGTTTAATGGTCCTTTGTTGATCCACATAAAAAATAGATCAATAACTATTCAACCCATCTGAAGGGATCCTTTTTTACTATTGAGGTAAAAGATTACTTATTTTTTTTCAACAATTTATATTTTTTTTATTTCAATTAAAGAAAAGTTATACTTTCGCATTTTAAAAAAACGAACAATTTGTTTTGAATTCGCGCGCAAACAGTAATATTTTAAATCAATCATTATGAATAAATCTAAGAAAATCCTTCACTTATGTTTTGGATGTATTTCGCTGTTTATTATAGGGTGTAAAAGCGAAACCAAAGATATAGCAGAAATCACCCGGCCAGTAAAGGTTTCTGTGGTTACAACCTTAACATCTTCCTCGAAAAGCTTTTCGGGAATCATTGTGGCTGAACAATTCAGCAACCTTACATTTAAAGTATCTGGCACCATCATGGAAATGAAAGTTGATGAGGGACAAAATCTTAAAAAGGGTCAGGTCATCGCTGTCCTCGATCCAAGAGATATTAACCTGCAACTTGAAGCTACCCGTGCTGCCTACCAAACAGCTAAATCCAAATTTGAAAGGAACGAACGTTTGCTAGGAAAACAAGCTATTTCGCAGCAAGAGTTTGAAATGGCAAGAGTTGAATACACCAATGCGAAAGCGAAGTTTGAAAATGCCGAAAACACGCTGTCCGACTCCAGACTTACGGCTCCATTTAACGGTTTTATCGAAAAGAGATATGTTGAAAATTACCAAAAAGTTCAGGCGGGTGAACCCATTGTGAAACTGGTAAATTTGGATATCTTTAACATTCGTTTCACGGTACCGGAATCAAGTGTGACTCTTCTGCATAGTATGACCTCGATGCATGTTGAATTTGAAACCATTAAAGGAATGCGTTTCAATGCGAAAGTGAAAGAATACATAGATGCATCGCCGGATGGGTCGGGAATCCCGGTCACGGTTGTAATTGATGACGATTCCTTTGCCACTTACAAAAGCATGGTTTCTACCGGTTTCTCTTGTACAGTAACCATAACAACGCCTGGACCAGCTGGAAATCAGCAGGTAATTGCGATTCCAGTTAATGCAGTTTTCAGTGATGTCCATTCAGGAAGCCAGTCGGTGTGGATGTACAATCAAGCAACAAAAAGTGTTTCCCGGAAGCCGGTTGAACTCGGTCAACTGATTAGCAACAATCTGGTCGAAGTAAAATCGGGCCTTGTAGGAGGGGAAGTTATTGTGACAGCTGGAGTCAATAATGTTTATGAGGGTCAAAAAGTGAGTATTCTTGAATAATTAAATGAGCATCTTATGAATATTCCAGAATACTCTCTTAATAACGCAAAAGTCATTTATTTTCTTTTGGCTATTTTGCTGATCGGTGGTGTTTTTTCTTTCGGAACACTTGAAAAGAAAGAGGATGCTCCATTTGTTATCAAGCAGGTTGCCGTGGTGACCCGTTATCCTGGTGCTACTCCGAATGAAGTGGAACTTTTGATAACTGAACCTATCGAACGCACTATTCAATCCATGCGTCGTATCAGAAAAATAAAATCTGAATCATCCTATGGATTATCTAAAATAGATGTGGAATTACTGGCTACCACACCTCCCGACGAAATTCCACAAATGTGGGATGAACTTCGCCGAAAAGTGATGGATGTACAGTCGACATTGCCGCAGGGAGCTTCGGCAATTTCCGTTGCAGATGATTTTGGCGATGTTTTTGGAATTTATTACGCCATCACTGCAGATCAGGGTTTTGACTACCACGATCTTCGTAAATGGGCTAACTTTATTAAAACTGAGTTAGTTACCATAGAAGGTGTACAAAAAATATCGCTCTCAGGCGAACAAACAGAGGTTGTGAACGTGTTTATCTCGGCCAGCAAGCTTGCCAATTTGGGTATTCACCTCAATACTGTTGCTCAAACGCTTAAAGCTCAAAATGTACTCGTCAATACGGGCGAAAAAGTTACAGGTGACTTGCAGATGAAAGTCATTGCTGATGGAACATACAAAAGCCTCGACGACATCAGGAACCTTCTTATTGCTTCCAACACCGGACAGCAGGTGAAGTTTGGAGATTTTGCCCGCGTGGAGAAAGGATATAACGAGCCGCCTGCCAACCTGATGCGAGTGGATGGAAAACCAGCCATTGGATTTGGTGTATCAACAGCGCGCGGTGAGGACGTTGCACTTACCGGCAAGCTTGTCAGGGAGCGCATAGAATTGCTCAAGCCTCAAATTCCGTTAGGTATTGAAATCGAATCGCTCTATCCTGAAGATTTGATCGCTACTGAAGCCAATCAGGGTTTCATAATTAATCTTATTGAGTCGATCGGCATTGTAATTGTAATTATTTTGCTTGCAATGGGCATGCGTGCAGGTTTTCTGATAGGCAGCTCACTTATCTTTTCAATTGGCGGATCTCTGCTAATAATGGAGCTGATGGGCACCGGATTAAACCGAACCTCTCTGGCCGGTTTTATCATTGCTATGGGAATGTTGGTTGATAATGCCATTGTGGTAACTGATAACGCTCAAATTGGCATTAAGCGTGGGCTTTCGCGCCGAAAAGCTTTGATCGATGGAGCAAGTATTCCTCAATGGGGTTTACTTGGTGCTACCTTAATCGCAATATTCTCTTTCCTGCCCTTGTATCTCGCGCCTTCTTCTGTGGCTGAAATTGTTAAACCACTTTTTGTTGTTTTGGCAATTTCACTGGGATTGAGCTGGGTACTTGCATTAACCCAAACAACGACATTTGGCAATTTTATGTTGAAAGAGGGTGGTGGCGAAGCCGGAAAAGATCCATACGATAAACCCATTTACCACAAATTTGAAAAGCTCCTCAAAGGACTCATTCGAAGAAAGGTTGTCACAATAATGGCTGTTATAGCCATGTTTATTGGCTCTTTAGTAGTGATGGGACTCATGCCATCTAATTTTATTCCGAACCTTGATAAACCCTATTTCAGGGTTGATATATTTTTTCCTGACGGCTATACCATTCGAAATACAGAAAAAAACATTCTGAAAATCGAGGAATATCTCATGGAGCAACCTGATGTCAAGAAAGTATCGGTAACAATTGGTCAATCGCCGCTGCGCTATTATTTGGCTTCGCCCTCATTCGGACCAAAAGCAAATTATGCCAATGTGCTTATTGAACTTAACAGTGATGATTCGACCAAAATTTACGAGGAGCGACTTGATACTTACCTGCGAAACAACTTTCCAAATTCATGGATTCGTTCCACCTTGTTTAACCTTGCTCCGGCGGTTGAAACACCCATTGAAATCGGCTTCATCGGAGAAAATATAGATACACTGGAAAGACTGACTATCAGTGCTATGCAACTGATGAGGGATGTTCCGGGAGTGACTGATGTTCGGTCGAGCTGGGGCAATAAAGTGCCGGTTTGGATTCCAAATTATTCTCAGGAAAAAGGACAGCGTCTTGGAATTACAAGACAGTCTATGGCGAGTTCTATAAAATTGGCTACCAATGGTTTAGCAATGGGTGAATACCGCGAAAGAGATGTTTTCATGCCAATTCTACTCAAAGAGGAAAATATCGAGCGTTTTAATCTCTCCAACCTGAACACTTTACCTGTTTTCAATGCCAATGGAAAAACAGTTCCGCTTGAACAGGTGATAGTTTCATCGGAAGTTGATTTCAGTTATAATACTATCAAGCGTTATAACAGACAACGTGTGATGATGGCGCAATGTGTTCCGGTTCGTGGTGAAAATACTGCTGCTACAGCAAAGAAAGTGTTTACAGCCATGGAACAGATCAAGATTCCTGAAGGCTATAAAATGAAAGTTTTTGGTGAGGCAGAAAGTTCTGCAGAATCAAATGCTGCACTGGCTGCCAATATGCCACTTACATTCTTGCTGATGTTTTTGGTTTTGTTATTCCTGTTCCGATCATACCGCAAACCGGTCATGATCATGCTGATGGTTCCACTCATTTTTATTGGAGTGGTATTTGGACTTGTTACAACAGGTAAAACACTCGACTTTTTTGCTATTCTCGGTGTGCTGGGATTGGTTGGTATGAACATTAAAAATGCTATTGTTCTGGTTGACCAGATCGGTATTGAAATGAAAGCGGGACTCGCCCCGCTTGAAGCAGTGATACAGGCAACCAAGTCGCGTATAATTCCGGTTACTATGGCTTCGGGAACTACAATTCTGGGTATGCTTCCACTTCTGTTCGATGCAATGTTTGGTGGCATGGCTGCAAGTATAATGGGTGGTCTTCTGGTGGCAACATTACTAACCATTTTTGTACTTCCTGTTACTTACAGTTTAATGTTTAATATTTCGGTATCAAAAAAATAGCATTATGATCAGAATAATTTTTATTACCGGTATCATCCTGGCATTCTACTTTATGGGATTTTCCCAGCAGTTAACCCCTGAAGTCTATCTTCAACGTGTTATGAAATACAACCAGGATATAAAAATTTCACGCGAAAATACTTCTGCAGCTTTATCGGCTATAATGTCGATGCGCACCAACAAACTTCCCTTCGTGAATCTTGATGCCAATGCGCAATATCAGTTTTCTCCTGCACCCCTTGGAACATTCAAATCGAAAGGAGAATCCTGGAATGCCACGCTTTCAGTCGTACAAAATGTTTACGGAGGCAATTCTGTTTCCAATCAACTCAATGTTCTAAAACTAAATCATGCCATAGCACAGCTCGCGGAGAACGCCATAGACGAGAATATTGCATATGCAGCATTCTTGAATTATTGGAATACATCCGCCATGAACGAAATGCAGGTCCTTTCTAATGAATATCTTAAGCTTGTTTCGGAATTGCATGCTGTTGTAGAAATTCGGTTCAACGATGGCTACATAGGAAAAACCGATCTGTTAATGCTTGAAACCCGCATGGCTGAGGCAGAGCTTCAGGTTTCGAGAGCTAATGCCAGTTTTTTACTGGCAAAACAGCAACTAAACATGCTGATGGGTATGCCTGTTGATTCTGTTTACGAACTAGTGTCAATCAATACCGAACTCTCGATACCGCAAATTGCACCTCTCGAAAAGGCGTTGATTAGTCGTCCTGAATACCTGATTGCAGAGCAACAAATTGAGATGGCGGCCTACCAAACGAAACTGGTCAAATCCAGGTATCGTCCAAGTATGAACGTTGGTCTGCAGGAAAGCTGGGGCACCAGTTTCCTGAATATTGACAATTCTACCAAATTTAATACCATTGCGTTTGCAAATCTGAATGTGCCTGTTTTTCATTGGAACAGCCGTAAACATGATCTTGCTCAGACTAAAGTTGTAGAACAGGTTTATGCACTTGAAAAATCTAAGGTGATCGATCAGGTTAGTCTTGAACTCAACAATGCGCTTACAAATCTTCAGGAAACAACTAAACAGCTTCAGATTCTTGAGAAAAGCCTAAGTATAGCTACTGAGAATCTTATACTGAATACCATGAGTTATTCGGAAGGGCGCTTGCCTATTCTTGATGTACTTTCATCCCAACTTAGCTGGTTGCAATCACGCACCAACTTGGTTTCAAGTAAATTGAACAATAAAATTGCCTTTGCCGATTACCTGAAAGCAACTGGCATGATCGTCCAATAACTGATATGGATAAAGAATGCAGCAAAACATTTAGCCGACCGATAAAATGGCGGTATAACAAACTATCTGAAGCTTTTATAAAAGCCAAAGAGATCTTTTCAGAACAGAATTTTCAGTAGTTCAAATCCGAAAGGAGTTGCTCAATGCTTAGGTTAATCTTTTTAAAGCTTTGGGCGGCGGAAGGTGATTATGATTCTTAGATCTTAAAGGTAAATTTAAATGAATTCGAATCATTTTAGTAAGATAAAGACAGGGGAGTGGTTTAGGAAAAACCGCTTCCACCTGCTCTTGCCTGCAACTCTGATTGTGTTGTTTATTCCGGCATTCTTCAATGGCGATTTATTGTCCGAAATTTTATTTTTTAGTGCATTCAGCTTTCTTTTCATCCAGAGCATGTATGCAGCCACCGGACAAAAGGTCAAAAAGCCATACCTCAGGTTAGCTATTGTATTTCTGATGATTTTAGTGCTTTGGACCGAACCTGCCGGAGTTCATCTGGATTCTTTAAAACTGCTGCGAATTCTAATGTTTATCGGATTTTTTCTTTTCATTATCTACTCTTTATCAAGATTTCTTTTTCAAGCTAAAACTGTCAATGTGCAGGTTATTCTGATAACCATTAATATTTACCTGTTGATGGGTCTTATTTTCGGCAATATTTCTCTGCTGCTTTATCAGCAAGATCCTGCTGCATATCGTTTTCCGGAATACATTACGAAACCAGCCTTTGTTGATTTTGTATATTACAGCTTTATCACCATGTCCACGGTCGGTTATGGTGATATTACGCCTGCCATCAGGCAAAGCCAGTTTTTTGCCTACCTGACAGCCATTACAGGCCAGTTATATGTGGCTGTTGTTTTGGGCATTATCATTGGCAAATACCTCGTTGAAAGTGCAAAACAAAAAGCATAAAATGTTAAACATTAAATACAAATTCTTATGAAACTTAATAAATTAATACTATTTTTCTTTTTCATTATCGCCAGTCCATCTGTCATTGTAGCACAAAGTCTCGAGGCATATGTATTCAGCGGCTATACTTTTAGTGACAGGTTTCCAATTTACGGGGGACGGGCAAAAATTCATGACGGGCATACTTTTGGAGGTGGACTTCAATATATGCTGAATAACCAATATGCAATAGAGGTCATTTATCATCGGCAGCAAAGTCAGATTACGGCATTTTCCAGCAATTTAAGCCTCGATGTTGATCTGCCAATGAATGTTCATTTCATTCTTGCCGGAAGCAACCGCGTTCAAAGAATTCATGAAAAAGCATCTGTTTATGGTGGTGTGAAAGTTGGAGCGGTTATCTATGATCCAAAAGGAATCAGTTTGGATAATGTTACGCATTTTGCTGCAGGCGTATCAGCAGGAGGTAAGATTTTCATCCAGCCTAAGCTTGGGCTGAGGGTGCAGGCTAATCTGTTTATCCCGATCACGGATTTGGGCGGAAGTATTTTTTGGAGTCCTGGTTCAGGTGTCAATGTTGGATTGGCCGGATTTGGGTCAATCCTGCATTTTGGCTTTACCGGCGGCTTGTTTTATAAATTGTTTTAACAACTAAACTAATTAGTTCTATGAAAACGAAAATTTTACTTTCATTTTTATTGCTTTCTGTAGTCATGAGTTGCACCTCAAGTCAGAAAGTTACAAGCAGCTATCTGAACAAGGAAGCGATCCCTGCCAATCCATACAAAAAGCTTTTCATAGCTGTTTTAGCCAAAGACATGGAAATGAAGAAAGCAGTCGAAAATAGTTTTCGGTCACTTTTAGTTAAAAACGGAAGTGAGGCTGTGGTAAGTCACAACCTCTTTGCTCCAAATTTTGAGGCCTATTCCAACATCAGCCGCGAAGACATGCTTAAAAAAATCATTGATGCAGGTTGTGATGGAATTCTGACATTTACTTTGCTCGATGTGCTCGAAAAAGAAAGGTATGAAACAGGTGTTGTCTATGGTTCGGGCTTGCCATATGGATTTTATGGCTCATTCTATGGATATTACAGCCACCGCTTTCCCACTGTCTATTCTCCGGGATATTACACCACTGACAAAACCTATTTATTTGAAACCAATTTATATGATGTTAAAAATGAAGCTCTTGTATGGTCTGTGCAGTCAAAGGCCTACAACCCTTCAAGTTATGACAGGTGGTTTAATGGATATATAAAGATTTTGCGCCAACAAATGATTTCAGACGGTCTGATTCCTGAAAAGTCGAATTCCTGATCAACAGGATTAGATGATAAAGTTTAAACAGCATCTACCATTGTTTAAAAACCGGTAATAAGAACCGGAATTTCTTGCAAGCAGGTATTTATCTGTCAAAATTGTAAAAGAGAAATCCTGAATCTTACTGATTCTGTTTGCATTCTTAATTTAGTCCTTCCGATGGCAATCGCGTTCGGAAGGATTTTTTTTTGGACTAGTACATTTCTCCTTTCCGCATTAGCACCGGCATTTACCATAACGAATAGGTAAATTTTTATTTTCTGTCTTTCAACTGGAGTATAAAATTGTGCCGGCACAAGAACAAAGCGGAGGAAAGAGTGTTAATAGATTAATTTCCTTTGCGAGATGAAACAGCTTATTGTCGCCTCTTCGTTTTAATCCCAATTTTCGTGGATGGCTTTAAGAGAAACATCACAAGAGGCTGATTCTAATGTAATTGAAATGAGATATTTCTCAGGCAATTTTGAAATTTAATATTCAGGTACAATTTTATCCGAAAAAATTATGAAACAAAACCTAATACTCCGATCTATTGGCAAATCCGATCTAATGATAACGTCTATAGGTTTAGGCTGCTGGCAATTCAGTAAACAAAAAAATATGGCCGGAAAATTCTGGCCGGTAATAGAAGACGATCTTATCAAAAAGATGGTCAAAATATCTCTGGAAGGCGGCATTAACTGGTTTGATACAGCCGAAATTTATGGCAACGGCGCTTCAGAAAAAGCTTTGGCAGCAGCTCTCAAAGACATTGGCAAAAAGCCGGGCGAAATCATTGTTGCTACAAAATGGTGGCCCATGTTCAGATTTGCTTCAAATATAGCCAAAACAATTGATCAGCGGATTGCGGCCCTTGCTCCCTATCCCATTGATTTATACCAGGTTCATCAGCCATGGGGTTTCTCAAACGAGAAAGCAGAGATGGAAGCAATGGCAAGATTGGTTAAAGAACAGAAAATTCGTTACGTTGGGGTAAGCAATTTTTCAGCTTCAAAAATGCGATCTGCTTGGGAAGCGCTTCAGAAGCATGACATCCAACTGATTTCAAATCAGGTAAGGTATAGCCTGCTCGACCGCAAAATTGAATCCAATGGCATATTGCAAACCGCCAAAGAACTCGGAATCACCATTATCGCATATTCACCACTGGCACAGGGACTTGTTACAGGTAAGTTTCATGATAACCCGGAATTGCTGAAAAATATCGGGATGCGAAAGTATTCTTCGGCTTTCAAACCGGCCGGACTTGAAAAGAGCAGGCCTGTAGCAAAATTTGTTCAGGAACTTGCAGTCAAATATGATGTTACTCCATCTCAGATAGCGCTCAACTGGCTGATCAATTCCCACGGAGAAACTGTCGTAGCTATTCCCGGCGCAAGCAAAGAATCGCATGCAAAAGAGAATGCCGGAGCAATGACCTTCAAATTGACGGCTGAAGATATATCCATGCTTGACAGGGAAAGTAAACTGTTCATGTAATCGAATTGCTTTCAAAAAGTTCGATCGCTGGTGATTTTAAAGAAGCAATTTTTTTATTTACCAAAAAAAGCAAATTATTTTCTCTCTTTTTAAACTACCTTTGATACTTATAATGCTGGTTTCAGGGAATTTTATCCCTTCTTGATATGCAATGACAGCCCTTTTTAGTTCCAGAGAAGATTTTAACGGTTCTGGTCTGGGAAAAATTTTAGGTACTACTTATTAGTTCGAAACCTTTAAATAGAACAAAATGAATTTCCTGCAAATTTCCCTTCTCGCCTTTGCTGCCATCATGTTGATGATGACCATTTTATGGCTTGTAAGCATACGGATTAAGAATGTAAGCATCGTTGACATTTTCTGGGGCTTTGGCTTTGTGGTTGCCGGTGTAATTTATTTTCTCTTTACCGGAGGATTTGAAACACGGAAAATTCTGCTGACAATTATGGTTGCCATCTGGGGATTAAGGCTTTCAATCTATCTTGCATGGCGAAACATCGGAAAAGCGGAAGATTTCCGTTATCAGAAATTCAGGAAAGACTTTGGAGAAGACCGTTATTGGTGGTACAGTTTCTTTTCGGTCTTTCTGCTTCAGGGGTTTTTGATGTGGCTCATTTCGGCACCATTGCTGGGAGCGCAGTTTTACCCTGATGACAGTCTCGGAATTCTTGATTTCATCGGGATAGCAATATGGACCATTGGTTTCATATTTGAAGCAGGTGGAGATATGCAATTGGCACGTTTTAAAGCCAATCCGGCCAATAAAGGAAAAGTGCTAAACACCGGTTTCTGGCATTACACCAGGCATCCAAACTATTTTGGCGATGCGGCTGTTTGGCTCGGATACGCACTCATCTGCATTTCAGCAGGAAGTTACATCCCTGTACTTGGATCTGTGCTCATGACAGCCCTCATTATAAAAGTTTCAGGTGTTGCCCTGCTTGAAAAAACACTGAATACTTCAAAGCCCGGTTATCAGGAATATGTGAGAAAGACAAGTGCCTTTATTCCTTGGTTTCCAAAAAAATAACCAAATTCATTCCCATGTTAATCATCGAAAATATCTGGCTTATTTTATTCATTGCATGGGGTTTACCCCTGACTTTTTACCGGAGTAAATTCAGGAAAATGGTTTACCAAACCGAAAGCTGGACTATCAACATTAAGCCATATTTCTGGAAGGAACTAAAAGCTCTTTTCGGCAATTTGTATCCTGAAAACAAAAACTATCTGAAATTGAGAAACTTTTACCGTTTCTACCTTATTGTATACCTGCTTTTATTTACGGCCTATTTAACCTTTCACAAAGACAATCACATGAACGAAATCAAAATTGGCAGCCATATTCCATCTTTTACTTTGCCCGATCAAAATGGTAAGCTGTTTGATATCAATAGCGTTATCGGAGAAAAGAACCTCGTGATTTACTTTTATCCCAAAGATGACAGTCGGGGCTGCACCGCACAAGCCTGTGCTTT
>JAGXRB010000036.1 GCA_018336075.1 Bacteroidota bacterium | reverse complement strand
AGTGCGTTGAAAACAGCCTTTCCACTTCTTAATGAAACCTCTCTCTCGGCTGATATGCCGCCGGCAAGAACACCTATACGCTTTTCGGTTATCATAAACTCTCCTTGTAAAGTCTGAATATTTCTGAAGTTTATCAAAGGATAAGACTATATTACAAGCTCAGGTCTTTAAGACATGACCTGACCACAAAAAGTGAGTCTGTTATTACTGGACAACCTATAAAGAGTTATTTTAAGACCGTTAATTTGCTTGCTTGTTTAATCTTGAAAGAACAAGCTTAGATGTTCGAAGAACCTTTCTTCTGAATCAATAGATTAGTAGAACAGTGCAGCAACAGAGCGATAGTACAGCAGTGCAATTGTTCGGCAGCGATTTTTAATCTGGGATATTTTTATAGAACTAATGCTCTTTAGTTTTCTAAACTACTTTACTCGGTGAGCTTTGTAATGTCCATTGCTTTATTTGATCATTTGAAACTATTTCGGAGATGAACCAAAATTCTTTCAATATCCTTTTATCCCAAGAACCTTCTTATATGAGCTGCTTCTACAAGCATATTCTGCAGATTGACATTATCCTTGTCTCTTAATGCCTTGATAATTCTTGATGTTATTGTCTTATGTTCAAAATTTATCTTATAGCCGCCCCAATCAAGTTTAAGGGATGCCTTCACCTCATCAGGCAATATTGTCAAAACATCTTCATTGAAATATGACATAGCTGTTTTCATATCAAACATAAAGTTGACATGCATGTCTTTCATACAAGCGATATCCTCTTCAGTTAAAGCATTTACTCCTAAGATTTCAGGAGGCAACCCAATAGAATAGCACGCAGCGCAGAAGCTTATAACACGAGGGAGTTTAACCTTGCCAACACTTCTTGCATATCCAAAGAGGCCAACATGCAATTTTCGCATTCTTCTTCTTGGAACGAACCTTGCGATATGATTGATTGTAGGAGCAAGATGCTCTATAAGCATCTTGTATTCAACTGATACCTTATCTATAATATTAAGACACCTATCTTCCTCTACATCATAACCTCTCGTCATCTGTGATGACTTTAGCTTGTCGATTGCAGACAGAACAGAAGGAGCATTATTATCATATTTGAACGCTGATTGTACAGTAAATGTCTGGACATCAGGGTATTCTTCTAATACCATATCGATTGTATCAGGAGTAAGATGTCCTCTGAAAGGTGCAGAGCCAGCACCAAGTATCGGGTATATTTTCACCCCTGTATCTTCAGAAAGCCTTCTTAATCTTTGAAGAGCGATCTTATTACATAAAATAGCGCTTACCATACCATAGTTCATAGCCGGGTCCGACCTTGCCAAAAACACCCTCTGATGCTTGATATCTTTACCTTTTAAATATTCTCTCATTATATTATGTGCTTCGAGCATATGCTCTTTGTCTTCAAAGAGTGGTATGACATTGATTTTCTCAGGCATGCACTCTCCTATCCACTCAGAGATGGTGATATCTCCCGAATAAAATGGCTGATTCTGCTTGCCAACAACAAAGTCTTTGTAATAGTGATATACCCTGTTTAGGCTTTGGTGAGACATTGTCATAGGAAGTATGACCTCAAAAATTGGTGGGATGTCATTTCCATAAAAAAGCCTCGCAGCATCACATGAGCGTGGAATGCTTTCAAGAGTCTCTAATAAAACCTTGGCTTCTTGTTTTTCCACGTCAGGATTGGGGACCCTGACCGTTAAGAAAACATCTTTTCCTAACTTTGATTGCTTAAAGAAATGGTCGTATTTTGTGAGGAGTTTTCTTACAACAAAGTCGTCAACCTCTTTGCCCTCGCAGTCCCACATCTGTTCGTCACATCCCAGGTGTGAAAATGCGTAATATGCTTCCTGGATTTCATCATCGCCCGACATATCTTGATTCTCTGCAAAGAACGGCAAAAGAACATTGTCAGGGTGCTGTGTTGACATTACTCTTGGGATTTTCATGAAGCTGATTTTATCATGAAGCATGGTTTTACTGTCAACTATTTCAAGTCGCAATACCTTCTAAATGAGGTCAACATAGGCTGAAGGCTGAATTATTGTGAAACTTTAGGTTGGTTTAATCTGCAAAACACTTTTAAGTAAGGAGTTTTACGATAAGGGATTCCCCGGCGGTATTGCCAAGAAATCCAAAATATTTAAATGTCTTACGCCTTTCTCACCGGCATCTATCATCTTATCCATAGAAACAACAAACTTGGGATAGTTGTCTTGAATCTTAAGGAGATTTCCGAATTCTCTATCCCATGCCTTTTTATCTGGGATTAAATACGCCACCTGAACATACAATTTATCGCCTTTTCTCTCACATACAAAATCAATCTCTTTATTGCCAAGCTGTCCGACTGTAATAGCGTAGCCCGCTGCGCGCAAGTGCATATAAACAATATTTTCGAGCATCTTGTTTATATCAGACAAGCGGTAGTCAATCAGAGAGTGTCTTAGCCCACAGTCCTGAAAATAGTATTTCTCATTTATTTCAAAAATCTTTTTCCCCCCTATTTCGGAACGCTGCACCTTAAAAATAAGAAACGCTGTAGAGAGAAAATGAAGATAATTCAGCACAACATTCGGGGAGATATTTGTTTTTTGAGATTTGAGAAAATCGCTAATCTTCTTCGCAGAGACAAGGCTGCCAACATTATCAGCAAGATATTCCAATAACCGTTCAAGAAAGGCTATATTTCTTATCTTATATCTCGCAACTACATCCTTAAACATTATTGTATCGGTTATGCTTTTCAGATAGTCATAAACAATAGTGTCTTCCAATTCCAGATTTATCAGGTAAGGAAGTCCTCCATACTTCAAATATTTTAAAAAAGTATCTTCGGAATTATTCAGCTTATGAAATAGCATAAACTCCGAATATGTAAGGCTATAAACATGAAGCTCAATATATCTTCCAGATAGATATGATGCTAATTCCCCCGACAGTAAATCAGCATTGCTGCCGGTGCAGTAAATGTCATACTTCCCACTTGCATGAAAGTCTCTTAGTGCATTCTCAAATCGTGAGATGCCCTGAATCTCATCTATAAAAAGAGCGGCTTTTTTGCCTCTCGTGACCTGTTTTATGTATTGCAGAAGATCATTGTAATCCCTGATTGATTCAAATTCGTGTAATTCTTTATTGATGTAAATTATGCCCTCATTTTTAATTCCACTACTCAGCAGTTCATCCATGATTTGGAAAAGCAGATAACTCTTTCCCACCCTTCTTTGCCCAACAAGAACCTTGATAATATTTTTCTGTATGAAGGGCTTTATCCTGTCAAGATAATGTTCTCGCTTTATGTATTGTTTAATCATGATTAAAAGTATAGCATAAAAAGACAAATGTTTTAATCATAATTAAAAGTATAACTCAGGGAAGGATATGCTTCTTAATGCCTGATTTGAAATTATTTTTGCGGCTTCTGTGTTAGGGAAACTGTTGATGTCTTTAACTGCTTGCTCAAATAAATCAACGGCTTTGTTCCATACCTGCAAATCACGAAAATCTTTCACTCCGCCGAAGGCGGGTTGTCGCAATCCCAGCCCTTCGGAGATAAAGATAAAG
>JAGXRB010000035.1 GCA_018336075.1 Bacteroidota bacterium | reverse complement strand
GGGTGAAGCTCTGCCCCTCTGGGATGCCGTATTTTTTCTTGAGGTTATCATTTAACTCCACATCCAGTTTGGCTTCCAGTTGAGCGCGCGTGTAATGATCGTCCCAGGCGCGGTCAATCGAAACGATCACGCCGCCTGTTTTCAAGACGCGGGCGCATTCGCGCAGCGTGAAATCCAGGTCTTCGGCATGATGGAAGGAGTCGATATCCAGTACGCAAGCCTGCGAAGCATCAGGGATCTGCAAATTATTGAAATCGCCCACCACGCGCTGGATTTTTGAATTATCCGCCTCGATGCTGCCAAACACAACGGGCATGATCGAAAGGACAAACTGCTCCGAAAATTCAACGGCATACACTTTGCTGATGAAATCAAAACGTGACAGGATGCCGGCGCCAACGCCTGTCCCCGACCCGACATCAACCGCTTCACCATTAACCCGATGCTTGATTCGCCTCAGGAAATCGAATCCTGCCTGAATAAAATCGTCCAACTGCACAAAATCGCGTATCGCCTGCCCATGTGTGGCTTTCAGGTCCACACCCTGCTCAACCGCTTCGATCTCCTCCTGAGCGCGATGATCCATCCCGTCTTTTGCTTCTTTCAATGCCAGGTCTGTCATCTTCCAGTAGAGGGGTGGTGTCAATTCTTTTGCAGTCATGCCATACTCCAAAAATGGATTTTAATTGCCGTAATACCAGTCGAAGATGCGCCCGTAAATGAATAGGAAAAATTTTCGAACGGGAGCAATATTCAGCGCTCTTTGCCACATCCCGACGCGTTTCTTTTCACGCGGCGCGATATATTTTCCCTGTAGATATTCGGTGGAGTTGCTCAGGTTCATTGCCAGCGGCTCAGGCGTCATCAATCTCAAAAGCCCGGCATTGTTTATTCGTTCATCCAGTTGCTTCACTTGTCCCATCGGTTTGCTCATATCGAAGGGAAGAAATTCCTGCAGGGTTGATTTGAAGGCTGTAAATTGCCAATGTGACGCCCCCACGAACGCTTTTATTCCTTGATAGGTAATCTGCCAATAGTCAGTTTCATCGTAACGGGCGCGGATCTCTTCCTCCGTCTGTCCCAGGCTTAGGTCAAATTCTCGATACACACCCCACGGAATAAATTTGCCGGATTCCAAAGCCGCATTCGGTTCGGAGCGCGCCCAATCCAAGGTGGACGTGTAATATATGGGTTTAGTATGGAACGGACGCGCCGTGACCATGCCCACGTTCGGATAGGTTTCGAGCAGGTCAACAGATGCTTTCAACCAGTTGGGGTAGAAGAGCACATCGGCATCGGTGTAGGCGATGATCTCGCCGGGCGCGCCTGCCAGCATCACGTTCCATGCGCCGCCCTTGCCCATGTTCTTTTCAGAGAGAATCAAATATTGGATTCGTCCCTCTTCTTTTTCTTTGACAAGATAGTCCCGCACTTCGGCGCACGAGCCGTTGTCGAAGACCATCAAGTCGAACGGCAGTCCCGCATCCTTGCGCATCGACTCAAGCGAGACTTTCAGCACATCGAGAGTCTCGGAGTAAAATCCGCTCAGGAAGGGGATGTAATTCAACAGCGCGGCGGTGATGCGCTCGGGCTTGGCGACAGATTTTGCCGATTTGGCGGGGTTTTGACCTTTTCTCATTTAACCTCATGTCACGGTGGTTGAGTAGTGGCGCGGCAAGCGCCACGTATCGAAACCAGCGGGGGTTATTTTTATTTGAATATCTTTTTCAATCGCTTCTTCCATCGCTTCGGACGGGCAATGTTCTCGAGCACATTTTCAGGCAGGAAGAAAAATATTGTCCGCAGGAACAACTCGAATTTGCGTGTAAAGCGGGCGGATGTTATCTTCGGGCGGATAAGTTTATCACCAACCAATTGATGCGTCGCGTCCAAAATTGTGTAGCGGATGTTCGCCTGTCCGCCCGCGAGACGGATGTTTTCGTTGGTCTCAGGGTGTTCGTAGTGCGGTTTGCCTTCGGGCAGGTGGGAGTAATCATGGTTCTGATGCACGATCATCAGCGACGGCGTACAGTCAATCACCGCCCAACCCTCCTTGCGCGCTTTGTAGATCATCCAGTTGTCCCAGCCTGCGCGACCGATGGTGAAGGGGGGGATTTCGTGGAAAGTGGAACGTGGGAAGAGGAAGAAGTCGCTTCCGGCGGGACGATGGAGTTGACCCTGACCATTGACCATGGACCGCAGCCCATGGATCCAGTTTCTGGAAAAATCAAGCGGCGCGGACATGTCCAAGTCCCAACGCTGACTCAACAAGACGAACTCCGACCTTAGCCCTTTGACCTTTTTGGCGGCTTCGACGAAATCGGGCATGAGGATCATGTCCGCATTGATGATGCAGAGCAGGTCGCTGTTTGAGTTTTCGCGCGCGAGTTGGAACATGGATGAGATGAGCGGCACGCCAGTGTCGTTACGCTCCACATGCGGGATGTGCCTGGCACCAAATTCTTTCGCAGTTTCAGCGAGGCCTGTTTCTTCGCCGAGCAAAATGACTTCGACATCGGGAAGCAGAGTCCACGACTTAATGGCGTTGCGTTGAATCATCGCGATGTGCGGATCGGTGAAGGGTTTGGGGGCGGAGAATAAAGTAATCAGGGGCATCAGCATCCAGTGGCGCGTTCGTCAATATCTTTGAGTGTTTTGTGTTTTACGCCTGAGTTGATTTTCATCAATTCGGGATTATTGTGAACAAGATCGAGAACTTCTTTCCATGAAAAGTCATCGCGTCCATCGAAGCGGGCGTAGACTTGGCGCATGAACTCCAGATCTTCAGGCGTATCCACGGTCCAGCGATAATCGCCGAAGTCGGTGGTGTGATGCAGCAGGGCGATGTTATATCCGCGGGGAGAAGTGCCAGTTTGCAGTTGACGGCTGACAGTGGTCAGTTGCACGCCTTCGTAAAAATACGGCATGGCGTGTTCGCGGTGTTGGGGCTCTTTAGCTTCTTTCCATGCTTTGGCAAGGACTTTGAACGTGCATGCTTCCACATCCAAGCCAAT
>JAGXRB010000034.1 GCA_018336075.1 Bacteroidota bacterium | reverse complement strand
ACCTTATTTATAGTGCTGAACTCGGTCATGAGTCGCTCGTTATTTTCAGTGAAATCTGGTATACAGCAGGCTGGAAAGCATACATCGGAGGAGTTGAACAACCACTGATTCGGGCCAACTATGCACTCAGGGCATTGCGGGTAGCTTCGGGAACTTCGCAAATAGAGCTGAAGTTTGAACCAAAAGTCTGGGCAATCGGGCAAAAGGTTTCGCTTGTGAGCTCAGCATTGTTGCTGCTTCTTATTCTGGCCTGGGCCTACTCCGAGCTGAAAGGCCGGAAACAGTCCACAAAGTGATGAAGCGTGTATTAATTATTACTTATTATTGGCCACCATCAGGGGGGGCAGGTGTGCAACGTTGGCTTAAATTCGTTAAGTTTCTGCGCCATACAGGTTACGAACCGGTTGTGTATACACCTATTAATCCTGAAATACCTTACAGAGACGAAACACTTTTGTCAGATACAACATCAGAAACAGAAATCATTGGCATCAAAATTTTTGAGCCTTATCAGCTTTACAATCTTTTAACCGGGAAGAAAAAAGGTGCTAAGTTTCAGCATGGTTTTCTGAAAGATAAAGAAGAAACAAACCCATCTTTATTGGAGAGTCTTGCCGTGTGGATCAGGGGGAACATTTTCATCCCTGATGCGCGCACTTTCTGGATCAAGCCATCAATCAAATATTTGAGTAAATATCTGCAGGAACATCCTGTTGATCTGATTGTATCTTCAGGCCCGCCTCATTCAATGCATATGATTGCTTTGGGGATTAAAAAACTTTCAGGACTGCCATGGGTTGCTGATTTCCGTGATCCATGGACAGGAATTTATTATTTCGACAAACTCATGCTCTCCGGCTTTGCAAGGAAAAAACATTTTAGGCTGGAGCAGAAATGCCTTGACAACGCCGATCACCTTATCACTGTGGGGCAAACCATGAAAAATGATTTTGAAAAACGGACATCAACGCCAATTTCAGTCATAACAAATGGTTTCGATCATGTAGATTTTGAAAACACAGAGGCAAAGGAAGTGAAAAAGTTCACTTTACTTTATTCCGGAATGTTCTTGCCAGATCAAAATCCTCCTGAACTATGGGAAACATTGAGTGAATTGGTTGCAGAAGACCACATTTTTGCAAAGCATCTTGATTTATTTTTCATCGGCAAGACTGATGCTGTTATTCTTGAAGACATAAACAGAAATAACCTGACAGCTTTCCTGCGCCAAAAAAACTATGTGCCACATGCACAGCTTCCACAATTACAACAAGAAGCTGCCATACTTCTTTTATGCATCAACCGCATCAGTAATGCATCGTATATCCTTACTGGTAAAGTGTTTGAATACATTGCCGCACAAAAAACCATCCTTGCATTCTGCCCTTTGGAGAGTGACGTAGCATCTATAATTCGTGAAACAAATTCTGGTGTAATTGTTCCCTTCGGCCAAAAAGCACAATTAAAGGACACACTTCAGGAATTATTTAAGCGATATCTAAACAACAATCTCAGCCCTAAACAGAAAAACACCAGTTCCTATTCACGAAAGTCTCTGACAAAGGAACTTGCAAAGGTTTTTGATGAAGTATTGAAGTCAAAAAAATGAGTTTTTCACAAGGTAATTTCTAAATGATCCATAAATAGATTTTATAATTTGTATTTCAGAGCAGATAAGCATTTGCAGAATACCTGAATTTTGGTGGATTCATTTCAAAATAATTCATGAAAATATTTCCTAAATACTTTTTAATCAACTGGTTTCGATTGTCGAAATGAAAAATATTTCAATTCCATTTGAAGTCAAAGCAGGAATATCCTGTTTAGTTTAAACATTTGCTCATAAATACAAACAGAACCTTTATTTTTGTCGCATAAACAATTATGATGGAACAAAACGGAAATGTGCTTTTTGGAAGTAATGCCTTGAAATATCTCGAGGCTTTGATACTTTCATGCAAGGAAAAAGACAGAAAAGTTTTTTTTCTTGTTGATAGCAATACAGCCGAGCTTTGCCTGCCCTTGTTCTATAAGTTGATCAATACAAGCAGCATTAATATTCATGTAATTGCAATTCCTGCTGGTGAAGCATACAAAAACCTGGATACATTAAGTCAAATCTGGCGGGAGCTAACTGAAAAAGGAGCCGGTCGCGATGCCTTGCTGATCAATCTTGGAGGTGGCATGGTAACTGATATTGGCGGTTTTGCTGCATCGTGCTTTAAAAGAGGTATCGAAACCATTCACATTCCAACCACGTTGCTCGGAATGGTAGATGCTGCTATTGGCGGAAAAACAGGCATAGATTTCAATTACTTCAAAAATCATATCGGCAGCTTCTATCAGGCTTCTCAAGTGCTTGTGATGACTGACTTTTTATCAACTTTACCTGCCAGACAGCTGATGTCGGGATTTGGAGAGCTTCTTAAATATGGGTTTATTTCAAATCCCAGGCTTTTAAAGGCAGATCCGTTTTCCTTCGACTCCCACTACGAATGGCTCGAACTTATAAAAGTTTGTGCAGCCACCAAAATAGAAATCACCATAAAAGATCCAACCGAAAAAGGTGTTCGAAAACTATTGAATTTTGGCCACACCATCGGACACGCCTTCGAATCATGGTCCCTTGAAAACGGCGGAGACTTACTTCACGGAGAAGCCATCGCTGCAGGAATGCTTTGCGAGCTTTGGATTTCACATAAAATCTATGGATTTCCGATGGAGGAAGTCAATAATTATAACCAAATGTTTCAGAAATATTTTGACCCTTTCAGATTTAGCAATTCATTGACAGACAATCTACTTGAACGGATGCAACATGATAAAAAAAACACTGGTCAAAGTTTACGTTTTGTGCTCATAAAGTCAATTGAGCAAGCAATTTATGATGTTGAGGTAAGTCCCGAAATAGTCAGACAAAGCCTTGAATTTTATCTTCAGACAGCAAATAAGCATGTATAAAAAAATGATTCTAAGATCCAACTCGGAACAAATTAAAGCACAGGTTTACCTCCCTGGCAGCAAAAGCATCAGCAACCGTGCACTGATGATAGGAGCATACTCAGATCTGGATATGTCGATTGCCGGACTTTCGCGCGCTGATGACACCCTGATGCTGCAACGAAATCTTGACTTCATCAGAAACTGTTCAGAATCTTCCATTCCTATGGTTATTGACTGTGGAAATGCTGGAACAGTTTTCCGGTTTCTTCTTTCATATCTGGCTTCAACGCCCGGACAATGGATGCTTACAGGAACTATCCGAATGAAAGCAAGGCCTGTTGCCGACCTGGTTACCAGCCTCCGGATATTAGGAGCTGAAATTTACTATGTGGAAGAAGAAGGCTTTCCACCTGTCCGTATCATTGGAAAACAATTACCCGGTGGCAAAACCAGTGTCAGCATGGAAAAAAGCAGTCAGTTTGCATCCTCATTGCTGATGGCTGCTCCGGTTTGGAACTATGGACTGGAACTTGAACTAACTGACAATCTGAGCTCGATGCCTTATCTTGAAATGACACTCAGACTTATGGAGCGTTTTGGCGCTAAAATAAAACGTGCTGAAAGGATAATATCTGTTTTACCTTTGTCCTACAAAAAAGCACCGCTGATTGTAGAGCCCGACTGGAGTTCAGCAGCTTTCTGGTATGAGTTGGTTGCTTTGAGCGAACAGGGTGAGATACTTATGAAAGATTTATTACTCGATAGTCTTCAGGGCGACCGGATGATGACTGAAATGTTTTCGCAACTTGGCGTTGAAACTTTTCAGGAGCCCGATGGTATTCTGATTTTTAAAACCGGAAAGATTGCTAAAGAAATCAATTTTGACCTGCAGGATTATCCGGATATGTTGCCGGCACTTGTAGCTACTTGCTGCGGACTTGGAAAAGAAGCCCATTTCACCGGCCTGGAAAATCTGCAATATAAAGAATCAGACCGAACTGCAGCTTTGCAGAAACAAATGGCAAAAATTGGGTGTAGTTTTGAGAAAATTACCGCCGGCCACTATCACCTGAAGCCGGGTAAATCAATCGAAAAGTCAACTGATACTGTCATTCGTTTTGAAACCTATTCCGATCATCGCATGGCCATGGCCTTTGCTCCACTTGCAATGAAATTAGGGGTTCTGGAAATTGAAAATCCTGAAGCCGTCGAAAAATCATATCCAAACTACTGGGATGAATTGTTTGCAACATCTGTAATAATCAAGGAATAATCACCAAAAAAAACAGTTTAACATAAAAGTAGTTTTCACTTATCTTTGCACAAACTAACACGAATATGATTGTTGATCTTTTCATTCCCTGTTTTATTGATCAGGTTTATCCTGAAACCGGGATGAATATGTTGAAAATATTGCGCAAAGCCAAAGTGGACGTGCATTATAACCCCGAACAAACTTGTTGCGGACAGATGGCCTTTAACAGTGGTTTTTGGGATGAGGCTAAAAAACTGGGCAACAAATTTCTCAAAGATTTCCCCAACGACAGGCCAGTTGTGAGTCCATCGGCTTCTTGCACCGGATTTATTAAAAATAACTATCAGGAATTATTTCATAACACATCAAGTCATCTGGAATATAAAAAGCTGGTAAAAAACGTTTATGAGATCACAGACTTTCTTGTAAATAAAATCAACTTTACTGACTTTGGCGCTTCATTTCCACACAAGGTAACTTTCCACGACAGTTGTGCTGGTCTTCGCGAATACGGCCTCAAGGATGAAGCGCGTCTGCTTCTTTCCAAAGTGAAAGGCCTTGAACTGATTGAGATGAAAGACACGAATGTTTGTTGTGGTTTTGGAGGCACTTTCTCCTTAAAGAATGAACCTATCGCATCAGCTATGGCTCAGCAGAAGGTGCAGAATGCTTACGATACAGGAGCTGAATTTATTGTATCAACAGACCTTTCATGTTTGATGCATCAGGATGGCTATATCAGAAAAAACAAAATCCCAATTAAGGTAATTCATATTGTCGATATTTTGGCTTCAGGATGGTGAGTTAAAGGTAGAACATGAAAGAAAAAAATCATTCATGTAGAATTGCCAGTATCGCTAGCTTATATCCCTTAAGGC
>JAGXRB010000033.1 GCA_018336075.1 Bacteroidota bacterium | reverse complement strand
GGTTAAGGATCAGCAGGCAGGCCTGAGCGGCAATTGTCACGCGTATTTCATCGTTCGGCGCCAACCCGCCCGCGCCTTCCCATCGCTTTTCCGCGATGAAGACCTGAACTAATTTTTGCAGCCGCGTCCGCTCATGGCTGTTGAGCATCTTGTAATGAGCAAAATCGCGCCGGATAATTTCCTGCCAGGCGGAAGGAAACGGTTTTTGCATGAGCTTTTTGCGGCGGCGCCTTGTCAACCAGCGAAACATAAATTCTTTGCAGTAAAAATCGGGGTAAAAAAACTTCAAAAAGTTATGGCGCGATCAGAATTTTAATATCTTCTGTGCTCTTTCCGGCCAGAATCTCAAAGCCATCCTCCTTGATTTTTCCCAGAGGAATTATTTTGGTAACGACACTCTCCGGTCGAATATCGCCTTTTTTAATCCACGAAAGCGCTAGTTGCGGATTGATGGAGTTGGTGCCGATCATCGTGGTCTCGCGCGTGACAAAACCCAGCATATGCACCAAGGCCCGCTCGGTAAAAATTCCCTGCACGATGACCTTGCCGCCGAACTTCACCGAAGAAAGACAATCCTTCAGGGTCGCCTCGATACCCACGGCTTCAATAGCTATATCCGCTCCCCTGCCGTTTGTCAGCTCTTTAATTTTTGCCGATGTCTTTATTTCCCGCGGATTCCAGGTCTGCGTCGCGCCCAGCCCCATCGCCTTTTCCCGCCGGTAAGCCAAAAGATCGCTCATATAGATATTTTTCACACCCATGGCTTTGAGCCCCAGTAGAATCATCAGGCCGACCGTGCCGCAGCCGGCGATTAAAACAGTTTCATCGCCTTTTATCTGCGCCCGCTCCAGCGCGTAGGCCGCGCCGGACAGAGGCTCAATTACCGCCGCGCGTTTCCAATCCATATCGGCGGGGATTTTAAGCACTCTTTCTACAGGACAGCTTATAAATTCGGCAAACGAACCGGGAACGACGGAGCACACGCGCTCGCTTACGGCAAAATCTTTTACGCCTTCTCCCAAAGTGACAATTTCCCCGCAGGCCTCATGGCCGAAAGGACTTTTCGGGAAAGGCCCGTGCAGGTATTCATGCAGATCCGAGCCGCAGATACCGCAGTATTTTATTTTGATTTTGACTTCTCCCCTGCCCGGATTTGCTTCCGGCGCATCCGCCACACTGACATCGCGGATGCCGCGGTAAACAACTTTTTTCATAGAAAATTCTTCCTTAAATTATATTCTTTTTTTTATAAACTTGTTGTATCCTTTTTACAACATTTTTTAGCTTTTCAAATATCTCCGAAAAGTGGCTGTTTTTTTCCGCATAAGCCCTGATAGTTTCATGCTTTTTTTAAGCAATTTTGTTGACATAAAAAAACTATCTTTTTATAATGATTTAATAATAAAAAAGAGCATTAATCTTCAAGCCTGATATGGATGAGAAACCAGAAATAACGGTAATAACTGCAACTTATAACAGCAGCCAGACGCTTTTTTATACGCTGAAAAGTCTCTTGAATCAGACTTTTCAAAAATATGAAGCATGGATTATCGGCGATGGATGCGCGGATGATTCCGAAAAGATTGTCATGTCCTTTTCAGATAAAAGACTGCACTGGTTCAACAGAAAATCCAATTCAGGCAGACAAGGGGCACCTAATAACGACGGGCTTCGGCGGGCAAGGGGAAAATACATAGCATATCTAGGTCATGACGATTTATGGCTGCCCCATCATCTGGCAACCCTGCATAAAATTGTTACAAAGGAAAACATCGACTTTGCTTACCCCATTACTGCAGGTATCGGACCGAATAGAATTGAGTATGTGTATGGGCAGTCATTTTACGGGTTAAGTTTCGACAATTTTATGACTCCACCCTCCAGCTGGTTTCATAGAAAAGATTTGATAGATAAAATTGGATTCTGGTCCGAAAATTATTTAGACCTGAGCGAAACTCAGGACAAGGATTTCTTCACGCGCGCATACAAGTCGGGAGCAACAATGAGGGCTATTCCCAGATTATCTGTAATTAAATTCCCTTCTCCATCCTGGAAATCTTATAAAAAAAGAACAGAGCTTAAAAAGGCAATTGAAACATACTGGACAAAGATCGAGGTCGATTCTGATAGGTTTCTCGTCGATCTTTTGACTCAAATAACTTTTGAGTACAGCCGGTATAACGACCAAATGATCATGCCGCCTATAAAATGCCTGCGGATGGTGCTGAAATATTTTTATCATGAAATAATTAATTTTTATGGCAGAAACAGATTTCCTTTGAAAAATTTTCTGCATTTCCTCAATCAAAGAAGAAGAGTTAGAATTGATAAAATCAGAGGCTTATAAATATAAAAATCATATTATATTCGGATAAGAAAAATTATCGGGCGGCTCTTCAAATTTGCCTTTTTCTTTTTCATTCCCTGCTGATTTTATAACTTTTTGTAAATGATCGCTGAATATAACCGGCCGGTGCTTAGTGCCGATAAAACGGTAATTATCGCTGTTTAGCTCGTCTAACATTTTTAATCTCTGCGGATGCCACAGAAAATCATCTTCCATATAATCATTTAAATTCAATAGCGCTGTTTCTTTTTCATATTTGCACTCGGGTCCGGCATAATTAATGCCATCCGCACCCACCTGAATCAAGAAATGAGAACCGTGAAGTTTTTCAAAATACAACGGAGCTTCGCTATATCTTTCATAGGGCACCTGAATGTTGGCATACTTGGGCGCATATTTTTGCAGATCGGAAATGGCTTCCAAAACGCCAGCCTGATCTGCCTGAACCGGAAACCCCTTATCCCAATCAACGCAATATGGATGAAAGTAAAGCCAATCGATGCCGGCGCTTAAAGCCCGCAGACCTACTGATTTGTATCGGTGATTCCACTCCTTGCGGGTCAATATTGAAGCACCGATCTCCAGAGGACTTCCTTCCTTTTCAATATAGTTGCGCAAGTTTTCGATTTTTTTGAGCGAAGCCGTAAAATATACCGCTTCTTTTTCCTGCCAGTCATACATGGAAACACGGATAGCCGTTACGTTTTCCAGCAAGGCATAGATTACTTTTTCCTGATGAATATTGCCGCCATTGGAAATTACGGCTATTTGCTGAAAGCCTTTCTTTTTAGCTAATGCTACCGTTTCCGGGAAATGAGGAACTAAGGTTGCTTCTCCGCCGGATAAAACAATGCCCGGGGTATGAGGTCCCAAGATACTGAACAACCTGTCTAAAAAAGGAAGCTGTAAGGTAAGTCCCGGCCTTCTCGAAACAGAATAGGGGCATCCCGGGCAAGAACGTGTGCAAAGTTGGGTCAGGTCCATCTCGATGGTTGTTGGATAAATGCGATCTCCTTTTATATATGCCTCTATCTTCTCATGGTCCGTGGCCACTTTAGATGGCGAAAATATTTTCCCCTG
>JAGXRB010000032.1 GCA_018336075.1 Bacteroidota bacterium | reverse complement strand
GGCGCAACAGTCCGCTGCCCAGGCGGGCGACGAGCAGGCCGGTCATCGCGTACCACTCAGCCGGGTTAACCGAAGTGGCGCGGATTTTTACCAGTACTTCATCGTCTTTCGGGGTGGGCTTTTCAGTTTCCTCGATTTTCAGGACTTCAGGTGGGCCATAGCTTGTACGGAAAACGGCTTTCATGGGTAAATTTCCTCCGTAAATGATTTCCCCTAATGTACCAGGCCAGTGTGGAGGAATTGTGGATGCGCTTGTCAGGAATTGTGGAGGCGGGATGAGTATTCAAGGCCCCAAGTGGCTTGCATGCCCGGCCTTTTCATTCACTTTTTGCTCATCCCTTGACACTGCTGTTAATCGGTAGCTGCTACATCAAGTATTTTTTGATTTCTTTTGAGCAATAAATACTATCCAAGGGCTAAAGTCTGTAAGTTTACCCAATCCCAATCTTTTTTCTAGGCGTGTAAAAAAAGGAATAAATACAGAATTGCTAGCTCGAGAAAACGGAAACCAGCAGTATCCTTCTTCATAAAGAATACAAAAACCACTATTTAACAAATTCCTTTTCCAAAATCGATAAGCAATCTTGTAAAAATCAAAACTACCTGTAAAGGAAGCTTTGATGTGAGCAAAAAGACCACGAAAAGATAAAAAGTTCCAAAAAACTCCAATAATCAATCCATCATTTTGTAAGACTCGAAAGGCTTCATTAATAAACCAATCAGATTGAATTACTGGAGCTACCTCGACACAAAGTAACAAGTTTACGGTATCGGTTGCGTAAGGAATTTTATTATCGTTAGGTCCCACGAGGATACAATTAGCTGTAGGAATCCTTTTTTTACATGTTTTCAATACTTCATAGTTGATGTCAGTGCATACCATGTTCCAACCTAGATCTGCAAGTAATTTTGACCATCTTCCGCCCTCCACTCCTATTTCAAGGGCAGTTGCTGGTTTTTTAGATAAGCCATGAGCCTTTAATATGGCTTGCCTTGCAATATCGGTTGTATAAGCACCCCACCTTGTGTTAGCTACTTCTTCCCAAAGGGTGTTATCGTTACTAAATTGTGCATTGTTATTATCACGTATCATTGTCTTATTATCCTTCTTAAAAAGTTATCGTTAAAGCAGCTAACTATTGTTTCAGCCTCAGCAGTTAAGCCAGCTTTGGGCTGTTGCAGTAATCGACCGAATGAATCCATTATACAAATTTTTGGCTCATCCAGACAATCTATTTCCCCCGAACCGCATACAGAAAACGCGCATACCCGATTTTGGATGCATTCTTGGTCAGTTCGATGCTCAGCCAGGCAATTATGCTATCAAGCGGGTGTCACTTTTAGGGCCAGGTGGCTGGCATGGATTGATTTTACAGACTTTTTAGTCGTCCAGACAATCGGTGTTTTACGAAACCGAAAATCGCAGCGCGGATGGCCCTCGGCGATGGTCTGCGCCCGGTGCAGCGTGACACCCCAGATGCTCGCCATGCGGTGGTCGAGGCTGCAAGCCGCCGAGGTTGTCAGTTCTGGGACTCCCTGTTTGCTAAAATATTCTGCCAGGGGGCAAACGGTGACATCGAAGGTTATTTCACCGGCTGCCGGTAACACCTCTCGTTGGAAAGGCGCGGTAAAGAGCAGGCGGAACATCAGGTCGAGAATCCACCCGGCCCTGGCGAGCGGGTCTGCGCTTCGCAGGCGCGAAAGTTTGTGGGAAATTACCGTCATGGGGGCAAAAGCCAGCCAGTTGACCTCGGCTATCATCTGTTGGGCCTGTGCTTCGGGCACGTTGCACTCGCGCGCCGCGCGATACAGGGCGCAGTCCTATTCCATGTAGCGCAAGACCAGATTGAGACCAAACGAGTAGTCCCGATGCTGCCGGGAAAGGACGGGCTGCAACTTCAGGGTTTCCTCCAAGGTGTGCCGCGCTTCGTGTGCCGGAAAATAACGCGCCAGCACCTGGCTGGCGCAACGCTTAAAGGCAATTTTGGGGAAGAGAAGGTCAACTTTCTCGCTGACGAAGGAGAATAATGAGTGTTGGTACATAAAGTGTAAGCACAATCCAGTTTTGCCAGCCGCCTGGCAGCCCCAGCCAACCATCAAAGATAAGTAATGCAGGAAGTGTAATCCAAGAGCAGATTGCAAGAAAAACAGCCTCGCCTCGTGAACGTGCCACAAGAAAAAGGGCCAACTGGTCATAAAGTACCCGTTGAGGCATAAACGCCAAAAGCAGGAAAAACCAGGTTTTTCGTTTACGGTATTGAAAAAGCGCCAGCAATAGGATGGGGCCAAATGGAAGGCTGAGTATAGGCGGTGTACCCCCTTTATACCCGCTGATTTGTCCCAACCAAACGAATGGCCATGTCGGGTATATGATTAGGGATACTATCCCGGTCAACAAGAGCAATATAATGCCTTGTCGCGAGAATGGATGTAAGACCAGCAAGGGAATAACGGATTGAGGCTTTACTAACAGTAGTGGCAGCAGTGGACTCATGAAAGCCATGCAAAAAATGAGCGGTGTCCACTGAACAAATAGCAAACTGTAAGCGAAAGGCCAAGAGAAGAATAGCAGCAGTAACCACTTGTTCTGGGTTTGCAGTATGCACCAGGCCAATAAGGCACTACTGATGCCGAAAAAAATGCCTGCAGCGATTGATGGCGAGAACATTACCAATGGAAGTGCAAAGAAGGCTGCCGGAAGTGGATAAGGAACGAGGTCATTACCAAAGGGGTGTTGGTAAATGTCTTTCCCGGCCAGAATGTCATTTGCGGCCCGAATCGCCCAGCCAAAATCTCCGGCTTGTTGATTGGTTTGAGTAAGAGCAGAGATACAAAGCAAGCCAGTCAAGAAGCCAATACTACATGAAATAGCCAGGGATATAATTTTTGGGTGTTTTTGCAGTAAAAAGAAGATTTGATGACGTACTGCTGAAAGGGCGTTGTGGCGCATTGATGTTCAATATCCTTATTATTTTCATCGAACCGCATACAGGAAACGCGCATAGCCGATTTCGGATGCGTTCTTGGCTAGTTCGATGTTCAGCCAGGCAATCACGTCGACAAGCGGGCGTTCTGTATAGGGCCAGCGGGTGCGCTGCTGTGAGCGCAAATCTGCCTCGCTCAATGACGCCAGCGCGGCGCGCCACTCGGC
>JAGXRB010000031.1 GCA_018336075.1 Bacteroidota bacterium | reverse complement strand
CCGCGCTTACAGGGACGAGGCTATGGGTCTGCTCTGTTGCGGGTTTGTGAGCAATTGGCAATCGAAAACGGCTATGGAATCTTTCGCCTGGATGTATTCGAAGGCAACCCGGCGGCTCGCGGGCTGTATGAACGGCATGGATACCGGTATCGCGGCCAGATTCAGTACCGATCGAAACCAGACGATCATCAAATCTATGCCTGCTACGAGAAAATCCTGTCTTGATAATATGGAAAGGTCGCAGATGAACAATTCTTTTATGTACGATGTAACGCCTCATGTTGCAGAAATTTACGACCAGAGTGAAACGTACTCTGACGATATTGAACTTATCCAACATCTAAACAAGGGATTAGGAAATTTGCGTATTCTCGAACCCTTTTGTGGAACCGGACGAATCCTGATTCCGCTTGCGCTTGCCGGACATACGGTTGTTGGGTTGGATAAAGCAGCAGGAATGCTCTTGCGCGCCAAAGCAAAAATTCAAAATTTAGAGAAAGACGCCCAAAGCAAGATTTCACTTATCGAAGCGGATGTCGTGGAAGGAAATTGGCCGATAAATTTTGACCTGGTCATCCTCGGCGGCAACTGTTTTTATGAGTTATCAACCCCGGAAGAGCAGGAAAAATGTATTATGGCTGCCTCGTCTGTGTTAAAGCCCGGCGGTTATATTTACGTGGATAACAATCACATGGAGGGCGGGCTTGACCCATCCTGGCAAGGATCAGGCATGCGTCCTGGATTCCCGACCGGGATGTGCAGCGATGGCACGTCCGTTGAATCATGGACGGAAACAATTTGGTTTGATGTTCCGAACCGGTTGGCAAAATTTCGAAGACTCACAAAAGTAAAATTTCCAGACGGAAATATCGTTGAGCATGAGTATTTCCAGCAAAAGCACCCTGTAAGTACCGCAGAAGTTCAATCATGGTTGGAAAGACATGGTTTTGTGATTGAGCATTTATACGGAGATAGAAAAGGCAATCCTTATTCAAACGAGTCGAGCCGGGCAATTTTTTGGGCAAGAAAACGATAGGTCAAATTGGTCATACCGTGTAGCGCTACATTGGCGAGATTGACGTCTGGATTGTGGTGGGCACATCCGCGATTGGCCTAACAGTCACGTTTTTCCACAACCTCGCTGGTGAGAAATTAGGAGAATAGGCATGCAAGACTTACCCGAAATCAAACGGAATTATCAAGCCGAAGTTCATTTCGCCCTGGGCGCAGTCATTCAGGGTATCACTGTGGCGGCCCTGGGAAGCGCATTGGCTTCTGCCTTGCGCTCATTACCCTTTCCCGACCTTCTTTGGGTGTTTGCCACCGGCTTGCAAAGCCTTTTACTGTGCGTCATCTTCTGGTACACCTTTATGAATAACTACTTTTTCGGTTTCAGGGTCATCAACCTGACCGCCAAAACTCATCTCTTTTTTGCTGCCTTCTATCTTGTTTTGGGCTTGCAGCAACTTATTGCAATACAATTTCTGGACATGCCCCGGGCATGGATGACTTTCTATGTTTTGCTAATTGTCACCATGTTTGTTGGCTCATGGGTAACCAGCCATATCACTGTTATCAGTGAGAAGGATGTACGGCAGGCGTTGGAATATGACCCGGGGTCCAGGGCTTTCAACATTTTTTTTATCCTGTCTGCGGTTTTCCTGCTGGCCTGGTATCTCATCCCTGATATTGGAACCGCTTTATTCCAGGCTGCCGCCCTGATTCTATCGGGAGTGGGTCTTGTTCTTTTTACCATTTACTACGTGCAAGTGTTTCAAAAACATTTGGACGCAAATTTGTCAAAAGGAGCATCATCATGAAAAAAATAAACGAAGACTATCTTAACCGCAAATTGCAAACACTCATTAACACAAAGAATGTGTACGGCACTGTGCTGCGCGTCGAGAGCGGCGACGGCAGTTTCTCATGGACTGGCGCCGCAGGCGATATGCAGGCCGACAGCCCATATTTCATCGCCAGTGTTACCAAACTATACGTTACTGCGGTCGTCATGCGGCTCATCGAGGAACAAAGATTGAGCCTGGACGACAAAATTGCCAAATACCTGTCTGAAGACGAGATGCGCGGGCTGCATGTTCTCAAAGGGGTTGAATATTCGCACCAAATCACTATCAGGCATCTTATCTCCAATACATCTGGTTTGCCCGACTATTTCTTCCATAAACAGCCTGATGGGCAGACAGCCGCATCAAGACTTTTGGAAGGCGTTGACCAATCCTGGCCTGTGGAGCAAACAATCCGAACGGTAAAGAAACTTAAGCCAAACTTCGAGCCGGGTAAAAAAGGAAAAGCCGCATACTCGGATACCAACTACCAGATTCTTGGCAAAATTATTGAAACGGTGACCGGAAAAACAATGGGCGAAGTGTTCCAAACGTACATTTTTGATGTGCTTGATTTACGCAATACCTATGCATATCAGAGTGTGAACGATAATTCGCCGGTCCCTTTTTACTATCAAGCGAAAAGACTCTGGCTTCCGGAGTATATGGCTTCCATAACAGTTGAAGGCGGAATCGTTTCCACTGCCGAAGAAGTTATGACTTTCCTGAAAGCATTTTTTCAGGGCCGCTTTTTCCCAGCTGAAAGCATAGAGCAAATGAAAAAGTGGAATGTTATCCTGCCGCCGCCGGGATTGTTTTTGTTCGGGGTGGGGCTGGAAAAGATTTGGACTCCGTGGTTTATTTCCCCATTCAAGCCGATTAAGGAAATCCTCGGGTTCTGGGGGCAGACTGGCTCTTTTGCCTGGTACAACCCCGAAACGGATTTGTACTTTTGTGGCACGACCAACCAAATCGACGGTTCAGGTCATGCCGCTGCTACCAATAGCATCGTCAAAATCATCAAGGCTAAAAAGTAGGTTTTCCATGACAAACCAAACCTGGCAAACTGTCGGAAAAATCATCCTTTTTGGCCTGGGATTTCTGGCCCTGACCCGCCTGATAAGTGAAATCGCCTGGCTGCTTGCGCGGCCCATTTATCAATCCCTGCGCTCATTCGACACGGATGGCAGTTTCCTTTCCATTTCACTGCATCACATATGGCAGGGATTGTTCGCCTTTGTGACCATCCTGCTCCTGGCGCGGATGTTCCGCATTTCGTTGACAGAGTTTGGTTTCAACCTGAACGACTGGCGTTATTCAGTTCGCCTGGTCCTGCAGTTCAGCCTATTCTGGTTCTTCGTTCAGGGCGTTATGGGGTTTTTGATGGTGTCCTCCG
>JAGXRB010000030.1 GCA_018336075.1 Bacteroidota bacterium | reverse complement strand
GTAATAGCACGAATCGTTTCAGTAATAGCACGAATCGTTTCAGTAATAGCACGAATCGTTTTGGTAATGGCACGAATCGTTTCAGTAATGGCATGAATCACTTTGGTAATAGCACGAATCACTTTGGTAATAGCACGAATCGTTTCGGTAATAGCACGAATCGTTTCAGTAATAGCACGAATCGTTTCAGTAATAGCACGAATCGTTTCAGTAATAGCACGAATCGTTTCGGTAAGAGCGTGTGTCGAATAAAGTGGCTAAATACAATTTTGTGATAATTCGTTACTTCATATTTTTCATATAAGGTTGCCAGTTGATAATGAGAATTTTATCAGATTCAATCTCAAGGTAGCCAAATTCATAACAGAATTTGTATGTGTTGTTGTTTTTGGTAGTATAGGTGTGGGTGAAGAACTGGAAATCGAAACCCATTTTATCCAGGAATTCTTTTCTGACCGTTGATTTTCCGACAGGGCCAAGCTGATGCAGGATCATCCGGTTTTTACGAAGTGTTTTATTCACATCAGTAATAAACTGTTCGTGTTCTTTTTTGTTGAGATTATTGAAGGCATTCCGGCAGGAATCGCTGCAAAATTTTTTATCCGAACGACCAACGAATTCTTCGTTGCAAAGGATACATCTTTTTTTCATGGGATTGCTTATTGATCGGCAAATATAGAAATAATCGAATCATTTTATAAGCGTTTATAAACGGTTATACACGCTTATTCATCGGTTGCCGGTGAATCATCTCTTTAGTTTTGCAAAAAAAAACGACTATGGAACAAGTAATGAACCTTCCTCACTTATTCTTAAACCGTGTGACTTTAGACGGAGCGCATTGTATCAAATTGTATTTCTATAATAATGAGGCTATTAAAAGAAGAATAAGTCAAAACGAATGGATATGCTACAGCATGGAGCTTGGCGCCTGGTATACGGTTGAATACAGCAATACGATAGCCTTGCTACAGGACTTATTTGAGGATGTGGCTCATGTAAATCTTTCAAAGCTTGACTGGAAGCGACTGGAGGTTAGCCAAAAGAATATTGGTGCGATGAATGCCTGGAAAGAACTGTATCTGAGGAAGGGATTTGATGTGATTACGCTTTTTCCTTACCTGATGGAAGGCAGGTCGCTCATTGGATTCAAACATCATTTTGAGCGGAAACACTATGCAGAGGTTCGCGGGAGTGGTTATTTTACCTACCACCCGGCCAACAGGCTATGGGAGATAACTGCCAAAGAAGGAAGGCTTTATGACGTTTTGGTTTTTCTTACTGATAGGTTTACGGTGAAGTTGAATGCTGATTTGCATATCAGCGATTTAAAAATCAAACGCCTGTTACTGGAACAATCTTATGTTAAAGACTTTGATTATAAAAGTTGTCCGCCGGAGTTTTTGATTTATTTGCAAAGTCAGAATTATAGCGACAGCACATTGGTGACCTATCACAACCTTGTAGTCAGGTTTTTGAATGCCTTTAAAGGAAAGAGTCAGGAGGACATCAACCACTTTGGCATCAGCGAAATCAATCAATACCATGAGGTATGGATACAAAGGTCAGCACCCGGGCCATCGCTCATCAATCAATCGGTGAATGCCATCAAGATGTTTTATAAGGTGATGGGCAAAAAGACGTTGATGCTTGAGCAGGTTACGAGACCCATGCGCAACAAGGTGCTGCCGGGTGTTTACAGCAAGGAAGAGATTCAGGGAATTGTTGGACAGCTCGCTAATCCAAAGCATAAGGCGCTGCTGTTTTTGATTTATTCGGCAGGACTTCGTATAAGTGAAGTGATCAATCTGAGGAAAGAGGATCTTATGCGCGACCGTGGCTTGTTGTTTATCAGAAAAAGCAAAGGCAGAAAAGACAGATACACTAAACTGGCTGCCAATGCTATACAACTGATTGATGCCTATCTCAGGGAGGACGCTCCAAAGCAATATCTGTTTGAAGGGCAATATGGTGGGCGCTATTCTGCCACAAGCATCCGCAATGTTTTGCATGAAGCCAAGCGCAAAGCGGGAATTACTACAAGGGGATCAGTACACACCTTACGACATTCTTTTGCCACTCATCTGCTAGAAAACGGAACTGATCTAAGATACATTCAAGAGTTGCTGGGACATGAGAGCTCTAAAACAACAGAGATCTATACCCATGTAAGCAACCTGAATCTTTCAAAAATTACAAGTCCGGGCGATCTGATAAAAATTTAATTGTAATCATGTCAGATGAAATAAAAAAGCTTTAATTTTGGAATGCTAAACGCTATACCATGAAACACACAGCAAGAATTCCGTTATCAATAAAATTGATTCACAACACATTGCAAAACTGCCAAGCAGAAAGCAAAGTGGAAATAAATGCCATAGGAGTGCGTTTAGCAAGTAGTTACCCAACATAATAAAAAAGAGAGACGACATGGAGAGATTAGTAACATCAAATTTGAAACTAGGAATTATTGCAGGTGGACAACTTGGGAAAATGTTGATACAGGAAGCCAGTAAGTGGGATATTATAACTTATGTTTTGGATAATAGCGAAGATTGTCCTGCTGGAAGCATTGCTTCGCATTACATAAAAGGCAACAATGTAGATTTTGATTCCGTGTACCAATTCGGAAAAATGGTTGACGTGTTGACCTTTGAAATTGAAAATGTCAATATTGAAGCCCTAAAAAAACTTAAATCAGAAGGACACAAAATTGTACCCGACCCTGAGATATTAGAGTTAATACAGGACAAAGGCTTACAGAAAGAATTTTATTGCAAGCATGGAATACCTACTTCATTCTATAAAATTTATGAATCGGAAGCTGCTATTTTGAACGGCATAGAAAAAGTGGAAATTAATTTTCCTTTTGTTCAAAAATTAAGAAAGGGCGGATATGACGGGCGTGGAGTAGCAGTTATTAACGATAAAAACGATTTGGTAAAACTTTTGAAAGGAGCATCGGTAATTGAGGAAAAAGTTGAGATTGAAAAAGAAATTGCTGTAATCGTGGCACGTAACAAAAAGGGCGAAATCAAATGTTATCCTGTTGTAGAAATGATTTTTGATACTAAAGCAAATCTTGTGGATAAATTAATTTGTCCATCATCAATAACAGTTGAACAATCGGAGAAAGCGATTACTTTTGCCAGCGAAATTATTGAATTATTAAATATGGAAGGATTGCTTGCTGTGGAGTTCTTTGTTGACACAAAAGGCGGAGTAATCGTAAATGAAATTGCTCCCAGACCTCACAACAGCGGTCATCACACCATTGAAAGCATAATCACATCACAGTTTGAGCAGCATCTACGGGCTATTTTAAACT
>JAGXRB010000029.1 GCA_018336075.1 Bacteroidota bacterium | reverse complement strand
TGACGGTTAATGAATCTTATATTCTCATTTGCCAGGCTTTCAAAACCTCTGACAGCATCCGCCTTTGACGCGAAAGTGAGAAAGCCTATTTCGCGTGTAAAGAGATTTACCACCACCGGATTAATGTCAGGTAAATATTTTTTCAGATAAGGAATGTTATATTGACCGCTTTCGGCATCATATAGATGGGAAAGAGCTACATCAATAAGACCGGAGTTGAGCGCCGTTAATCCCTGCACGCTTCCGGTGTTGGCGGAAAAAATGTAAAAATCAGGATGCGCTTTCCTGGTTGCCGCAAGCAGCATATCCAGAACCGGGTCGTTGCTGCCCGCGGCTAGAACCGCGCCGCTGATGTGCAAACTTTTTTTGCGCGCCTGTTTCAATCCTTCTTTGGCGTGTTGTTCAATCCATTCGTCGATAAATTTTTTGGGGAAAATCCACTTACCGGTAACTTTTGTGCAAGGAATTCTTCCGCTTTTAATCAGGGCGTAAACCTGCTTTTCGTGAATTTTTAAATATTCAGCCACTTCCCTAGTGTTCATCAGGTAATCGGACATGAGACATCCTTAATTAACTATACTGTTTATATAAAAAATTGTTGCCCTAATATCAATGAATATTCTTACAAATAATTACCAATTGTTGCAAATAAATAATATTTAGACATGCAGGTTAAAATTTATCCATTATTGCTACTTTTATGGATAAAAAATATCCAAAAAAACTTTCTAACTCGTGGAAAATAAGCCTATTTTTACTAATTATTAATTAGAAGCAGGAACTTATGTTTTTATAGTTTGTTGGCATAGTAGTTGATTTATATCTGAATAAATGAAAATTTTCTTGACAAAGTCGCCTTATTTAATACACTTGTTTCAAATTATTGTTTTAAATACTTGTTCGCTGGTTAATGTGATCAACGCAAAAAAAATGACGGCAAAAGCAGAATATATTTTAAAGATTGCGGGAGAAATATTTGCCGCCCAGGGCTTTCGCCGCACCACGGTGCGCGAAATTTGCAAACGCTGCAAAGTAAATCTGGCCGCCATCAACTACTATTTCGGCGATAAAGAGCAGCTATACCTGGCCTGCCTCAAATATTACCAGCCCCTTGCCGCGCAAAAAGCGTCTTTCTATTTCGGCGTTGATCCCGATGCAAAACCCAAGGAGAAGCTGGGCACTTATATCCAAAATTTTATTTATCGCCTGCTCGAGGAAGACAGGCAAACTCTATTCGGCAAACTTCTCGCCCACGAATTTTTCGAGCCCACCGGCGCGCTCGACACACTTATTGAAGAATCGATTAAGCCTTCTTTTTCTTTTTTATCCTTGCTGGCGCGGGAAGTCCTAGGCGACAATTGCCCCGTAAAAATAGTTGAGCTCTGCGCGATGAGCATCGTCGGCCAATGTATTTATTTTCGCAACGCTCAGCCGGTTATTTTCCGGCTGCGCAACAAGGACAAATACAGTGAAGAAGACATTAGAGAGATCGCCGAGCATATTATTAATTTTTCCCTCAAGGCGATGGATAACTATTTTACAGAACAACAAGCATAGGTGCGGATATGTTTAAAAAAGTAACTTTTTTCTTGTTTTCTCTCTTTCTGACGGCAAGCGGCGCTTTTGCGCTTGAGGAGATAACCGCGGGGGATACTCTTAATCTGCGGCGCTGCATTGATATCGCCCGGCAAAATCATCCGGCAATCAGCGCGGCTCAATACAACATCCTCGCCGGTGAAAGCAGAATCGGCCAGGCCAGGGCGGGCTACCTGCCGCAGCTCACTTTTCAATCAGGTTATCAGCGCGTTGGTCCGGCACAATTATCCTCCATTCCTTCAGATCCCTATAATTATTATTCAAACATGCTGAGCCTGAACCAGACCCTGTTTGACTTCGGCAAGACATTTAATCAGATTCAGATACAACGCCTGAACACGGAGTCCGCCGAAGCTGATTTTCAGGATGTTTCGGGATATGTAATTTTCGGCGTCAAACAGGCATATTACGTTTACCTGCAGGCCAAAATGAGCGCTGAAGTCGCCGCGGAAACAGTCAACAAGTTCCAGCGGCACATGGAAATAGCCACCGCATTTTTTGAAACAGGAAAGCGCTCCAAAATCGACGTGACCAGCGCCGAGGTTAATTTGAGCAATGCCAAAATAAATTCGCTCAAAGCGGAAAATGCTCTGCGCCTGGCCAGAATAAATCTCAACAACGCCATGGGCATGAAAAATGCCCCGGCATACCGAATAAATGAGGATCTTGTTTATAAACCATATGATATTACTCTGGCCCAGGCACTGCGCAGAGCACACGAAGCAAGGCCGGATCTGCTTTCCACCGCAAAGAAAAAAGAAGCGCTGGAAAAAACGGTTGTTCTTAATCAGAAGGGATATTTGCCGGTATTATCGGGGAGCGCGGCCTATGGCTATCTGGGAAACGACCATAAGACAGATGAAAACTGGAACATCGGCGTGACGCTGACTTTCCCTCTTTTTACCGGTTTTTCCACCAAATACCAGATTGACGAGGCGAAAGCCAATCTCAATGCGTTCAAGGCCAATGAGAATTCTCTGCTGCAGCAAGTTTCCCTGGAAGTTGAATCCGCCTATCTTTCGCTTAAGGAGGCGGGCGAAAGAATTGGCGCGGGCGAAATTATTGTCCGGCAGGCCGAGGAAAACGTGGAGCTGGCCACAGGAAGATACGAAGCAGGTGTCGGCAGCTCCATTGAAATAACCGACGCCATGATCGTCTTGAACAATGCCAAAATGACCTATATAACGGCGCTGGCCGATTATCACATCGCGCTGGCGAATCTGGAAAGAGCCATGGGAGAAAGCAAATGAAAAAAATAATAATCGCCGCAGTTATTCTTATTGTCGCATCTGTGGGATTTTGCGCTTTGATCAAGCATAAAAACAATCAGGTGAAATACATCACTCAAGCAGTCAGCCGCGGCGATATTAAATCAATTGTTTCCGCTACGGGATCCGTCAATGCCGTAACCACCGTTCTGGTCGGCACGCAGGTTTCGGGAACAATAAGACAACTGTTTGTTGATTTCAATTCTCCGGTAAAAAAAGGACAGCTCCTGGCGACTATCGACCCCTCCACTTTTGAAGCGCAAGTGCAGCAGGCAAAAGCGAATCTTCTGCTGGCCGAAGCCAATCTGGAGAAAGCCCGCGTCACCGTGCAGGATGCAAAAACAAATCTGGAAAGAAATAAGGCGCTTTTTGCCAGAAACTTTATTGCCAAAATTGAACTCGATAATTCGGAAACAGCGTATCTGTCGGCCGTAGCGCAGGCAAAAGCCGCCGAGGCGCAGGTTGCTCATTCCCGGGCGGCGTTGAATTACACACAGACAAATTTAAGATATACGAGAATTATTTCGCCGGTGAACGGAATAGTAATCTCCCGCAATATCGATATCGGCCA
>JAGXRB010000028.1 GCA_018336075.1 Bacteroidota bacterium | reverse complement strand
TGCTCAAGAACTTAATCAGGCGAATGGCGGCCATGCGCTGCCGGGAGTGCTTCCAGACAACCAGGTTGTGCCCGCCGACAAACGGCATACCAGGCAATTGAGTCAGTCCAACATTCTTGCGGACATGGTCGGGCATGGCCGTCTGGATGACCCAGTAACCGCTCAAGAGAACGGCAGCGTTCATTTCGCCTGCCCAGAAAGCCCGGTCGGTATCGGCATCAGCGAGCAAAGGATCAGACCCCAAATAACGCGCCAGCCGGAAGTACGACTTTATCGCTTCCAGCGCATCACTCTTATGAAACAAAATCCGTTTGGAATCGTCAGAAATAAAATCGCCGCCCGCGCCCCAGACCCAGGCAGCCATATTATGCACACTGATGCGCGAACGCAAAGTCTGCATGGCTATTGGGGTCGGAACACCACTTTCTTGAAGACGCTTCAAGGTTTGCTCGAAAGCCGCCGGGCTTGCAAATGCTCCCGCTTCATCAATACCTGCATTTTTCAACAGGTCGCGGCGGTAGTACACCACGCGCACATCTCCCGACCAGGGAATGGCCCAGACAGAGCGCGTGCCGCCCTCGGAGGTCACACAACTGTTCCAGGAAGGCTCGAAGAAGCGCGACCCGTCGCTAATGTTGGCTATTTCTTCATTCGTTAGCGAACTAAGCGCGTTCATGTGGACAAGGTCCATTATCCAGGTGTTGCCAACTTCCGAGACATCCGGGCCGTTGTGGTAGAGGGCAAACTCCACCAGGCGTGGCCAGCCGACATCCCAGGAAATCACTTCCAAACGCACACGAATACCTTCCTGCCGCTCAAACTCCTGCAGCAATTCCTGCATTCGTTCTCGCGCCAGGGTTCCGTGGTCAAACACTGAAAAAGCCAGTTCAGTCATTCAAAACCTGCCATTCAGAACTTTTACGCCAAGTGACTGCATCGCAATTCAATATAAGCGCAACAGCCTTAATATACTATTTTTTTGGGTAATGACGCAACACCTGCAAATATACCACGTTACATGATGTCAGCAAATATATCCGTTTCAGGGTAAGCCGCCTGTTTTACCCGCTGATTGCTATTTCAAGCCGGCGGGCCATGTTAACAAGCTGGGTTTCAACAATCGAATCGGTCTGTTCCGGCTTCTTAATCACCTGCATCCACATCTCGGGCATTTGTTCGGCCAGGCGTTTTTCGACCAGCGCCCACAAAGGGCTGTTTTGAAAGCAGCGCCCAGAATTTAGCGAATCTCGAAAAATTCCAAATTGAGGAGTGTTAAAGGGCGGCAAAGACCAGCCATTTTCACGAATCGGCAGGCCAAAGTCCGGATAAACACCAGGTTCTGCGGCCTGGCTGCTCAAAAACTTGACCAAACGAAGGGCATCCTGCCGCCGGCGGGAATGCTTCCAGACGACCAGGTTGTGCCCACCGACAAAAGATACGCCAGGTAACTGCGCAACGCCCAGGTTGGCGCGAACATGTTCAGGCATGCGCGGTTGTCGAATGACCCAATATCCTGTTAGTGCTACCGCTGCATTTCCGGACCAGAACATCTCATCCGTCTGGCCATCGTCAAGCAAAGGTTGCGGGCCAAAGTAATGCCCCAGTTGGAAATAAGATTTTATACCTGCAAGGGCAGCGCCCTGGTGAAACAAAACCCGTCTGGCATCATCGGAGATGAAGTCGCCGCCCATACCCCAGATCCAGGCTGCCATGTTTTGAAGGCTGATACGAGAAAACCGGGTCTGCATCGCCAGCGGGGTTATCACACCGCTTTCCTTAAGTCGTTTCAAGGTTTGCTCGAAAGCCGCCGGGTTGGCAAATGCTCCCGCTTCTTCAATGCCGGCATTTTTCAACAGGTCGCGGCGGTAGTAAACCACGCGCACATCCCCTGTCCACGGAACAGCCCAGATAGACTGCTTCTCACCATCTGAAGTGACGCAACTCTTCCAGGAAGGTTCGAAGAAACGCGCACCACCGCTAATATTGGCGATTTCTTCGTTTGTCAGCATGCTGAGCGCATTCATGTGGACAAGGTCCATAATCCAGGTATTGCCGACTTCCGAGACATCCGGGCCGTTCTGATAAAGGGCGAACTCGACCAGGCGCGGCCAGGCAACATCCCAGGTAATCACCTCCAGGCGAACGCGAATGCCTTCCTGCTGCTCGAAGTCTTGCAGCAACCCCTTCATCATATTTGTTGAACCAATACCGTGGTCGAACACTGAAAAAGTTAATTCATTCATTCAACCTCTGCCATTCGGGAATTTCCCGCTGTACCGTCTCAAGCAAAAAAGCACTCTGTTGGGGAGAAATGGTAAAGTAGCTGCTATTCTTGCGAGCTGTATCGCGGTTTTCAACCAGTAAAATGGTCGCATCGCGGCTCAATGCAACCGTGTGCCAGGCGCCGCGCTTTACGTTATAAAAAATATCCTGCCGCATGGGATAAGGGTTAATTTTCTCGACCTGTTCTTTGCCTTCACCCATAAAAAGTACGGCTTGCCCTTGCAGCAATACAAAAACCTCATCGGTTTCATTATGGCGCTCGAAATAGGAGATTCGGTCAGGTTGCAGTTCGTCCAGGTAGCGCAAAACGGCCACCCGCCAGCAGTTGAAATCAATCAGAGGCTTGTATCCCTCGCCCTTATATTCATGAATTTCAAGCATTTCTTTTTCCATTCCCTTGGCCTTTCTCCTGAAATATAAAATAAAGAATTCCGCGTCGTGCCATAAAACGTTGATTAAACCAGTTCGGCCAAAATTTCTATGCGCGCCGAAAACGACTTTAACACATCACGTTTTATCTTAATACCTTTGGTCGTTTTCTCAACATCCATCTGCTGGCCGTTTACCAGTACTTTGCCAGTTTTGTATTGTCCATAGTCCAACCCGCGCGGATTTTGGTATGTAATGCGCAGTTCCCGGTCAGCAAACAGCGTGCTGACCGTAGCACATCCTTCCACATCGAACTGGCTCGCCAGCAGTTTTGGGGCAAGCACCAAATCGCCCAACTCGCCGCGCACACCGTAGACTTCGGTCAGCATCGTCAGCAGGTACCAACTGGCCGAACCGGTCAGGTACGGGTACATACCGCGACCGCGCTGGCTGAAATACTCCGGGATGCCGGGATACATGCGGCTGACGGGGAAATCCTGGCTCTGTTCGTAGATCCCTCGTAAAACACGCCAGCCCTCGGCAGCCAGTCCGCGCTGGTAAAGGGCGTTGGCGTACATGACCGCCATATGGCTGAACATGGCGCCGTTTTCCTTGTGGCCGTAGGCAAAACCAAAGGCGCGTCCCAGGTTTAAGCACACTTCGCCGAAATTGGTATTCAATC
>JAGXRB010000027.1 GCA_018336075.1 Bacteroidota bacterium | reverse complement strand
AATTGTCCAGGCGCTGTCGAAATTGACCCTTTACCGAATCCAGGAAAAGGCGCGCCTGGCGGTAGAAGCAGGCGATTACGAAAAAGCGACCCAGCATTTGCAGAGACTGGCTACCCACCTTTTGTCACAGGGCGAGAAAAGCCTGGCGCGCACAATTTTGCTTGAAGCCCAGCACATCGAACAACAAAAGTCGTTTACCGATGGCGGGGAAAAACATATCAAATATGCCACCAGGTCGTTGCTTATGCCAGGAGAGCGCATTTCATGATAAATTGTCCAAATTGCAGAAACCAGGAGCCAGACGGGGCCATATTTTGCAGCGAATGCGGTATGCAGATGATCAGGTCCGAAGGCCAGGACACCCAAAGCATTTGGCCTGAACCAGATGACCTGGGCACAGCCCCGATTTCAGGCCGGGCTGTGGATATGGCGAATGTATGGATTTCGTTGCACTTGCTCGACAACGGCCAAATCCTGTCCATTTCAGATCGGGCTGAATTTACGTTGGGGCGCACCAGTGAAAACCAGCCCATCATGCCGGATGTTGACCTGACCCCATACAATGCTTTCGACCACGGCGTTTCCCGTTTACATGCCGTCATTCGCCGGTTGAACGGCGCTGTCAGTGTAATGGACCTGGGTTCATCCAACGGCACGTACCTGAACGGCGCCCGCCTGGCGGCGAATAATGATACGCCGCTTAGCCACGGCGATATTTTGGCTTTTGGAAAACTAAAAATACAAGTCATTCTAAACATATAGGGTAGATATATGCCAGCCATCTTGATACATGTTGCCAACGAAGACCCCATCCTGTGCGAGGTGGAAAGCCTGCCCGGGCCTACCGACACCACTATTATGGTCAGAAACCCTCGCCGCCGCGACGGCAAGGATTTACATTACCTGGTTGCCAATGTCACACAGGTAATTTGGCCGCTTAACAGGATTACTTTCATCGAGATTATGCCGGGCGAAGAAGACGAACAATTAATTGGCTTTGTCAGGGAGTAGGACAAACTATGGCAGACGATTTTGAACGCAGGCGAATCCTTGTCGTCGACGATGAAGAGCGCATGGTGCGCTTCATCCGTCTCAACCTTGAGCATGACGGTTTCCAGGTCAGCGAGGCATTCAACGGCAAACAGGCCGTCCAGCGGCTACGGGACATTAACCCCGATTTGATTTTGCTGGATGTCATGATGCCCGACCTGAACGGTTTTGAAGTGTTGGAAATGATTCGTGAAATCAGCAATGTGCCGGTCATTATGTTGACGGCCAAGGGCGAAGAGGACGACCGGGTGCGCGGCCTCGAACTTGGCGCGGATGATTATGTCACCAAACCGTTCAGCCCGCGCGAGCTGGTCAGCCGCGCCAAGGCGGTTTTGCGGCGTACCGAGGCGGCCAGCGGCTCGATGCATGGCCTGATTGAAGTCGACGAGCGGCTCAAGATAGATTTCGACCGCCGCGAAGTATGGCTGGAAGGCAAAACTGTCAAATTGCGCCCGACTGAATACCGCCTGCTCTTTCACCTGGTGCAAAATGCAGGCTGGGTGGTTTCGCACGACCAGTTGCTGGCCAAGGTCTGGGGCTACGAGTACCGCGACGAGCCGCATTATGTCCGTCTATATATCAATTACCTGCGCCAGAAATTGGAACAAGACCCGGCCAACCCCAAATACATCCTGACCGAGCGCGGTGTCGGGTATCGTTTTGTCGATTTCAGGCGCCAAAAAGAGTAATCTGCTAAAAACGACTAATTGGGTAATTTTTGTGCTGGCCCTTGTCAGGCAATCTTTTCTTGGCTATACTCTTTTTACGGCTCTTTGGGAATTCCCGTGATAAGTCCCCGCATTTTGGGGTATGAGCGGGCGTACGCCCGCTCATACCCCAAAATGCGACCTTCTTTACGGCAAATATCAGAGAACGCTTTTAATAAGATAGGAAAGGTAAGGTTTAATGGCTAAACAGCGTATTTTGCTGGTGGACGACCACGAAGTTGTCAGGTTGGGGCTGAAGGCCTTGCTCGAAAGGCATCCAGACTTTGAAGTGATAGGCGAAGCCAGTTCGGCGCGTGAAGCCCTGGAGCAGGTCGCCAACTTGCAGCCCAGTGTCGTGGTCATGGATATTCGCCTGCCCGGCACATCGGGAATTGAGGCCTGTGAGGAGATTGTCCAGCGCTTCCCGGATACGAAGGTGATTATGTTGACCTCGTACGCCGAGGATGAGATGCTTTTTTCCGCCATTCGCGCCGGGGCGTCGGGCTATATTCTCAAGCAAATTGGCGGCGAAGACCTGGTGCGCGCTCTCGATGCAGTCGGACGCGGCGAGGCCCTGCTCGACCCGGCGGTGACCCAGCGTGTCTTTCAGGAAGTGCGCAAAGCGGTCAAGGACGAGGAAGCCTCGGCCTTCTCGCACCTCAGTCAGCAGGAAAAGCATGTCCTCCTGCTGGTTTCGGAAGGCAAGACCAACCGTGAAATTGCCAAGGCGCTCTTCCTGGGTGAAGGAACCGTGCGTAACTATGTTTCGAGCATCCTCTCGAAACTGGGCGTCAATAACCGCGCCGAAGCCGCCGCTTACGCGGTCGAGCACAACCTGCGCGAGTACATCACCAATTAAGCGAAACTCAAAGCCAACAAAAAAGAGCCTGTTTTTGCAGGCTCTTTTTTGTTACCCGGCGCTTATTTTGCGCCAGGTATCGCGCATCAAGAGCGCGTCTTGTTCCATGATGGGGCTTTCGCATAAAATTCGGCCGCCAGCCTTGAAGGCGTGCAGGGCACGGAACAGGCCGTCCAGGTCGAAATCCGATTCAGAGACAGGCAGGTGGTTTTTCTCGCCCTTGGGGCCGTATTCGATGCCCGAAAGGTGGATGTGCAGCTGCCTGACGGCCGCATCGCCCAGGGCTTTGGCGTAAGCCTCCAGCCGGGCGCTCCACTCCTCGTAGGAATTAATCGTCCCGTCGCCCGGGCGGGCGTGCAGGTGGGCAAAGTCGAGGCAGGGCAAAACGCCGGGGATTTCGTGTGACATTTCAAGCGTATCTTCGAGCGAACCGAGCATGGCGCTTTTGCCCATTGTTTCGGGGCGCAGCGTCACCGGGTTGCCTGCCGCACGCAGTTCATCCACACAGCCTTGCAGGCGCGGGATGGCAACCTTTAGCACTTCGCCGGCGGGCTGCTCGAAATACGAGCCGGGATGAAAAATGATGTCGGTGGCCCCGGCCAGGTTGCCGTAATGGGCGGCGTTCATCAGCCTTTGGCGGCTCTTGGGCCATTCCTCCGCGTTGGCGTTCAGGTTGATGAAGTAGGGGGCGTGCACGCTGACGCTGACATCTTGCGCCGCGGCGGTTTCCTTTATGAGGGCGCAGGTCTCGACTGAGACGCGCACCGACTGCACCCAGCCCAACTCGAGCGCATCCAGGCCGATTTCGCGGCTGAAAATAATGGCCCCGACCGAGCCGCCGGGCTTCTTGGGGGTTTGGATGGGCGAACCGACTGTCCCGAAACGAAAAGAAAGGCTCATGGCAATATTTTCTCCAGTAAAGGTGGACCTAAAATCAACAAACCGACCAGCGCGGCTGCGCTCGCCGCAATCAGCACGGCTGCTGCGCCGACATCCTTGCCCACCCTGGCAAGCGGATGATGGGCCGG
>JAGXRB010000026.1 GCA_018336075.1 Bacteroidota bacterium | reverse complement strand
GGAGACCTATAACAGCTCCTCCGACAGACCACGACCAACCTTTTTTGGCGCCTGCAGCAAAAGGCCTCCCCTTAAGCACTATAGGTATGATAATCGCAATAACTATTGCTATAACCGCCCACTTAGTAGTTAAGGACTGCCCGAAAAAATCCCATAAGGCCGGGGTGGTAATCGCATCCTCTCCTGTACCTATTGAAACCCTGTAACTTTTAATAGCCTTCATTATAGGCTGAAGCGGACCATGCAATGTCGCTATAAGGGAAACTGCGAAGCCGAATGTCGCCACTAATGCCGCAAACTGCCCTTCGCCCTGCTTATATAGAACTCCGCTTCCGCAGCCGCCTGCTATGACGATTCCAACACCGAACAGATAACCCCCGACCATGGCGGCAATCGGTGAAAATACCTGCCTTCTTAAGCCGTCATCACCTAAAAATCCCAAATCCTCGATGAAATTAGAGCCAATTATAGCTATACCAAGCGCTATCAACCACGACCGGAACATTGTTAAATCATTTATAAAGATCACGTCTCTAAATGCTGTGTTCATTCAATATCTGCCGCGCTGAAGAGCAAAACCAAACATCACGCCAACCAGAAGACCGCTGATTATAACCATAACACTGGCTTGTGATACTTCTTCCATATTACCTCCTTTACTTAGATTTTTTAAGAGCCAATAGCTCTTTTTATATTCAGCAACTTTATCCGTTACCAGGCAATTATTTTATCACAATTCTCGAACAAGTCTATAATAAAATCATAGTCTATATTTTCCTTATTGCACAAGTTCAAAACTATGACTTCATGAGCTGATTCATGTTCATGGATGATCCTGCTTATGCTTTCATCCGGTTCTGATTTTAAAATATGCAATATCTTCATCTTTTTTAATAAGGAATGACGGAATCATACTCTAAAAGCCTTTCAGCAATAGCCTCTGTAGGCATATACTGCATATCTGTATTGAAAGCGTTATTGGTATAAACGCACAATTTTAATTCCTTTATCATATCAAGGCTTTGCGATATTTCATTATTGATAGTCAAATGCCTGTCAAGCAGATAGAAATCAACGTTGTGCAAAATTGAGAGCCCTATCCCCATCCTAAGGGCTTCGGACTGCCTGTTCCTGATAATTACCGCTATTTTTTTCCCAGTTTGCATAAATCAGCTCAAAATACCACTATTTTATCCGCTGACCTGTGCATCAAGGCATTGTCATATTGGCTTCCGCATCTTATGAATTGCGGTATTTCTTTGTCATTCATCCCTAAATTTCTTCTATTCAGGTCGCAAAGAGACATAGTTATATTTTCGCTGTCTTTAAGGGATGTTATCCTGCCGTCATTAATGATGCGGCATCCATCATCCATAAAAAAAATAATGACCTTATGCCCTCTCTTTATGGCAGCATTTGCAATTCCGGCTATTTTAGCCGCATGTTTATCGGTATTGACCAAAATACCAAGTGTCATGGGTATTGATTAAATAATAACTTTAAATAAATTGTGGCTTTTTTTGTATCATAATAGAATAAAAAAAGTAAAGATATAAATTATTTAAATATTATTCGATACCGTATTCTTTGATCTTAGTCAAAAGGGTCTTATAGCTAATCTTAAGCAACTCCGCCGCCCTTGTCTTATTGCCCTGAGACTGCCTCATTGCATTTTGTATCTTGGTTATTTCTACAGACCTGAGAGCAGATTCAACAACCTCATGCAATGGTGCTTCCCAGTCAATTATATCTCCGCTTTTTTTGCTTTCGAATATTAGATGTTCGGGCAATACATATAACCCATCGCATAATATTACCGCCCTTTCTATAGCATTTCTGAGTTCCCTGACATTCCCTTTCCATTCATTGTTTAGGAGTATCCTTTCTGATTCCTGAGAAAATGAAATGACGCCTTTGCCCATATTCATACAGAATTGCGACAGAAAAAATCTTGCAATCGGGAGAATATCATCAGTCCTCTCCCTTAAGGGCGGTATAAAAATAGGAAAGACATTAAGCCTGTAAAAGAGATCATCCCTGAAGTTTCCTTTTTCTGCTTCCTTCTGAAGGTCTTTATTGCTTGCAGCAATTACCCTTACATCAACCTTGAGCGTTTTTGTGCCCCCTACCCTTTCGAATTCACTTTCCTGCAGTATCCTTAAAAGTTTCGACTGAAGTGTCAGAGACATATCCCCTATTTCGTCAAGAAATATTGTGCCTTTATCTGCAAGTTCGAATTTCCCGTGTTTAATCTCATGCGCCCCTGTAAAAGCTCCCTTTTCATGCCCGAATATCTCGTTTTCGACCAAATCTTTGGGCACCGCAGCACAGTTTATTGCCACAAAAGGATTACCGCTTCTTGGACTTAAATGATGAATCGTCCTTGCAAGAAGTTCCTTCCCTGTGCCGCTTTCACCAAGAAGCAAAACAGTAGTCTTAAGAGGAGAAACCCTTTTGACCTTCTCGAGTATCTTCTTCCATATGAGGCTTTCTCCTACTATATCAGGGATTTTAAAAAAATCTGCAAACTCATTTTTGATAATAATATTTTCCTTGTTTACAGCCTTCTCAGATATGGCTCTTCTTAAAAGCAGAACAAGATGATCGGGGTCGAATGGTTTTGTAATAAAATCGTATGCTCCATCTTTCACAGCCTTAACTGCTATCTCAATGCTTCCGTAAGCCGTCATTATAATTACAGGGATAAAAGGATGACATTCCTTTGCTGCTTTAAGTATTTCTATCCCTTGTCCATCTGGCAGTTTTAAGTCTGTTACAACAGCGTCTATCCCGCCTGCAGAAAGCATATTCAAACCGCCCTGCACAGAATTTGTTGTTACTATGGAAAATCCTTCTGATTGCAGGGATTTTCTAAGCATGTCTACCATGCTTTTTTTGTCTTCAACTATTAGTATGTTATTCATTTTTTCCTGATAACTCTTTAAATGTGAATCCTTTTGAAATAATAATTTTCCTTCATTCGTATTTTAGTTGAAAGAGATTGGTTTATTATATTGAATGTATACCCATTAATAGAGGCGTCATTCCCGCTTGTCGGGAATCTTTCCTTATAAATCATATCCTTAAAGAAGGATTCCGAACAAGTCGGAATGACAAAGAGTGGTATGTTACATTTATTTCTAAATGTTATTTTCATGTTTTCAGCTCTTTTACGAATGAACCATAATTTTTATATAGTTATTTTGGCAAAAATATTTTGAACAAACTGCCTTCGCCTTGGATTGATTCAACAGCAATACTGCCACCGTGCGCATCTATTATCTTATGCACCATTGTTAAACCAATTCCTGTCCCCTGAGTTTTGGTTGTATAAAAAGGCATGAATATCTTATTAATATCTTCTTTTGGAATTCCTCCGCCTTTGTCTCTAATATTTATTAAGGCACCTTCTTTTTCAGT
>JAGXRB010000025.1 GCA_018336075.1 Bacteroidota bacterium | reverse complement strand
GTCTGTCCATAAACTCGCATTTTTTCAGAATCTTTTCAAATTCCCCCTTAACAAAGGGGGTGCGGGGGGTTGTTAGAGAAGGATTCCCGACGTGTTGCACCTGCAATAATGGCACAGAAACCGACTTTATAAACAGACACTAAATAGGGATTCCCGTCGCGTTTCGTATGCGGGAATAGCTGCTATATAGCTATTTGGCATTAATTTTGCACTAATTTTCAGGTATTTAGCTTCATGATTTCTTAATTTTATTTTTTTATCAGCATTTTTTTCATTCTGAAGTTTTAAGGAGCTTATTATGAAAAGTTTTTTCTTTTTATTGTTTATGTTGGCAATTTTCTTCTTCTTTTTTATTCCTGATACTTATGCAAATATCAATTATACTGTAAAAAAAGGCGATAATCTCTATACAATATCTAAAAAATTCAATGTCCCGGTTTCTGATATCAAGCAAAACAACAATCTTTCAACAAATAAGCTGGATATAGGGGATAAGCTTTCCATCCCGAAGGCAAATAGAACACCAACAAAAAAGCACACCGAGCAGCAGCGCAATATATCAGCACCAGCGTCTACCAGCAATGCCCAACCCGCAGACCCGTTTGAAGTCCGTTATCATCAGGTTAAAAAGGGTGAGACTCTCGATAAAATTGCCCGGAAATACTCGTTAAACACAAAAAGAATAATGGAAATAAACGGTCTTACAAGCAAAAAGATAAAACCCGGTCAGCAACTGCTTGTGAAAGCGCCAAAGCCTGATGCCCATATAGTTAAAAAAGGCGATACCATCTGGAGTATCTCGGTAAAATATAACTTAACTCCCGATGAATTAAAAGATATTAACGGCCTGCAGGATAATTCTCTGAAGTTAGGACAGAGACTTTTGCTCGCTAAAAAGAATGCTGCAGGCGAGGAAAGCATTCAATCCGCATTTTTAAAGCTGCCAACTGATACAGCATCGAATAAAATAGAAGAAGTCAAGATTCTGTCTAAAAGCGACGAGTTGGCTGATTTGAGCATGAGGGAAAGGCTGATAGTTTTTGCCAAAAAAATGTTGCACCTGCCTTACAGGTTTGGGGGGAGCAGCCCGTTTGGGATTGATTGTTCGGCATATGTACAGAAAGTTTATGGATTCATAGGATTAGATCTTCCCCGTACTGCAAGAGAGCAATTCCGGTTCGGAGAAGGAATTGACAAAGAAGAACTGTCGGTCGGTGACTTGGTATTTTTTAGGACATATGCATCATTCCCTTCACATGTTGGTATATATTTAGGCAATAATCTTTTTATCCACGCCTCATCAAGAAACAAACGAGTCACCATTGACAGTCTTGATACTCCATATTACGTAAAAAGATTTATCGGTGCAAAGAGAATAATTTCTGAAGAAGATTTCTTGAAAAGCGAATTGCCTGAGCGGCTTAATTAGGGTTTGTTTATAAACTCGCATTTTTTCAGAATCTTTTCAAATTCCCCTTAAAAAGGGGGGGCAGGGGGTTGTAAGAGAAGGATTCCCGACTTGCTGCACCTGCAGTAATGGCGCAGAAACTGACTTTATAAACAGACACTAACTAAGCCCTCAATATTTGAGGATTTGTGTGCGGAATAAAAAGAGCCGCCGGAAATTCCTTCATGAATTCTGATTCAGTATTCATCTCTTTATAAGTAATCAAACTGCATATCTTTTCAATATCCCACAGTAATTCCCAATTCATAAGAAGCATTTCGGCGCCTTTCAAAGATGAATTCCCCAGTGCGATAAATTTTTCTTTGGCTATATCCGGTATCATCCCTATTTTTTTAGCCTTTTCAGCATTTATTCCCCTTCCGAATGCACCGCTGATATAGACCTTGTTTATATCACTAAACATCAGACCGACAGATTTTGTAATTACATATAAAGAAGAGAACATGGCGGCCTTAGACCTTAGAAAGTTCTCAATATCATTATCTTTGATAATCAACATCCTGCCGCCTGAATCATGCACGATAAATCCTTTCTTTTTCCCTGTTTCTATAACCCCATCGCACACATCCTGAAACTTCCCCTGATTGTCTATAATCCCGGCTTTAAACATTTCCGATATCAGTTCTATCATTCCTGAACCACATATTCCAATAGGTTCCTTCCCATTTATAGTCTCAACTTTCACTTCACAGCCATTGTTAATCTCAACACTATATATAGCTCCGTCTATTGCCCTCATGCCTATTTCCGATATCCCGCCTTCCAATGCAGGGCCGGCAGCCCCTGCTCCAACGAGTATCCAATCCCTGCAGCCAAGGACTATCTCTGCATTTGTGCCTACATCTATAAGCAATGATGGGAGTTCTTCATTATACAGTCCGGATGAGAGGATTCCCGATATGATATCCCCCCCGACATAACTGCCTGCATTCGGATATATATAAATCAGGCTTTCTGGATTGATATTCAACCCAACATCGGATGCTTTTATAAAGTCAAAATTATGACATGCCGGCATATAAGGTGCGATTGGAATATTTTCGACATTAAGGTTCATGAAAAAATGAGACATTATCGTATTGCCGGCTATTGCAACGGCATATATATCGGATTTGCCTACCCCGGATAAATCACACATCATATTTATAAGGTCGTTTATGCCTTTTATAAGAAGTTCATGCAGTTCATCAGCCTTTCCCATCATAGCGAAATGCACGCGGGTCAGGACATCGAGTCCTGATGATATCTGCGGATTTTCAAGCTCGGCACGGCAAATCCTTTCATAACTTTGCATATCAAAAAGAGATGCAACGATATTGGTTGTGCCGATATCGACAGCTACAGCATAAATCCGGTCGTCGTTTTTAATATCCAAAATGTGCAGGCGTTCTTTTGAAAATGCGGCAATAATAGTAGCGGCGAAATTGTTTTTCCTTAAAAAAGTCGGCAATTTCCGGAGGGTTCTCATGCCGATGGAAACAGGCAGACCGGGATTTAAAGTTTTTTCGATATTCTCTAACAGCCTCTCCCTGTCAGCCAATTTGTCTGAAGCTGAGGGTTCATCGAGGTTAACTTGTAAAGAAATTAAAAGAGGCTTCACTCAAAAATCAACCTGCCCATGTCTCTGATATCATAACCGCCAAGGGAATACACCGTTTGCCTGAATTCTTCATCAAACCTGATTATTTCCAGAATCTTCTGAATCGGTTCCGTCTCTATATAATCAGACGGAATGGCAAGGTCATATCGTTCGTTTGCCACGGGAATGAAATCGAGACCGAGAGCCTTTGCAGAGGAATAAACAGCAAGTCCGGCATCAGCAATCCCTGTTAAAACAGCAGACGCAACAGCCATATGGGTATATTCCTCCCTTTCATAGCCTTTTATATCCTTAAAATTGATTCCCATTTCCTTTAAGTGTTTATCCAGTAAAAGTCTTGTGCCAGAGCCGGTCTGCCTGTTGACATAGAGAATATCTTCCCTTGCTAAATCCCTGAATCCCTGTATATTCTTTGGATTGCCTCTTTTTACAAGAAGTCCCTGCTGGCGGTACACAAGATTTACAAGTTTAATCGCACCTTCGGGAAAAAATTTTTTAATAAAGGATACATTATATTCTCCCGATTCTTCATCCAGAAGATGCGTTCCTGCAATGTGAGCCTCCGCCTTCTTCAATGCCATAAGTCCACCCATCGAGCCGACATGGGCAGATGACATCGAAAACTCAGGATGATTCTTCTTTAATGTATTTGCGAGGATATCAAGTGTGTTGTCGTGGCTGCCGATGCATACAACCGTATTTTTTATCTCATTTTTGTCCCTAAATAATTGAACATTGATAAGGGAACCGGCAGCGAACCCTTCCGAAGAAGCGGGGATACAGATAATCCCATCAGCCCTGACCACTGACATTAAGAGCCCAGCCCCTCTGCCAACTGGTG
>JAGXRB010000024.1 GCA_018336075.1 Bacteroidota bacterium | reverse complement strand
ATTGTAGCACTTTCAAAAGGCTTCATCAAAGCATCATTTAAAATTGTCACCAGCCCATCGTTTGGAAAAACAGCTGCATCAGCAACACGAATAATCTTCACATCCCTCGCCAAAATCGCGTAATCATTCAGGTCATAATCTGCTTCCAGACTGAAGAACGAAAGTGAGTCCTGCTTTGGATGTTCTGAAACAAACTCTGAACCTTTCAAATCAAGGTCAAGCAAATCATAAAGACTTAAACTCTGAAAATCATGAATTCGCTCAAGCCTGTTGTTGTTAAGTGAAATCCGGTTTTCATCCATGTACCAGATAGCCTCATCAAGCGTGCAGTAATATTGATTGAAAGGAAAAGAAAGTTTACTTTTCTGATCGATATGATTGAAGTTTGCAATACGTTTGCGAAAATCGACAAAAGTGTTGTAATCATTAGCCATGAATGCTTCCTTGGTTCCTTGAAGTGGAAACAGACGGAAGTCAGCAGTGTCAGCCGAAAATGACCTGCTCAAAAATTCATAATTCCCCGACTCAATATTAGCGTTTCCAAACACCAGCTTTCCATTTCCATGCATACCTGAAGGCGAAATTTTAATCTTTCCGCTAAAAAAAGTATCATCATATATATTATAGGTATCAGTATTGGTTTCTATGGTTACTAAATTTTCAGCAATCTGCCAGTCGAAGTCAAGTTTTTCACCCAAGCCTGAAGGAAATTCAACTGCCGTTTCTTTCTCAATCATGTCAAATCTGTCGAGAAATGCCAAAACCGAATCAGGGTAAAAAACAAAGCGTTTTGAGAAAGCTGTTCCTGTGAGATAATCAAGTTGCCCCAGACCTGTAAACCCTTCATTTGAGAGGTGTATGATATTATTGTAAAGTGCTAAATCTCCAAACATTGCATAACCTGGCTGCGGCACATCATGATCGAAACCAAGTGAATAATCCTTCATCACAGTCAAAGGTTCTCTAAAAACAGGAAATATTTCAGCTGATGTAAGATAGCCGTCAAAACGCAGATTGTCAGTCGAAAAGTTATCGAGGCTATCTATTTCAAAAGGATCAACAACATAGTAAAAACGCTCTTTGTCGAGCGCACCCGACTGAATATCTGATTTGTCGAAATAAACATAGGATTCGCTTGTGCTGGTAAAAACAGGGTATCTGGCTATATTTTTCAGCCCTGATTTATTGTTGGGATCGTCAACAAAGAGCGTTCCGGTAATATCTGAAAGCACATTTTTAACCCTTATAAACTCTGGATTTGGCGTGTTCAGCGGCTGATCACGGCGCTTCACAACAAATGACAAAGAATCAACAAATGAAAAATTAAGCTTAAAAGGGTCATATTCAAAAGCAGCTTCGCGTGCATAAAAATTAAACAAGCCCGCTTTTACCATTCCGCTGAAAACAAAATCACGATTCTTTTTTACAATAATTTCTTTCCTGTCAGGAAAGAGTTGTACACCTTGAGTTTCACTTAAAATGACCTCATCTACACCATTCATTTTGAGGTCAAAACTTTTCAAATCAAGCTGAAGATTAGGTTGTCTGCCGGTTGTAAATGTATTAAAACGAAGAACATCATAATCCGATTTTCCAGCTTTGGCATCAATCACATTGCGAAATCTCTCAAATACAAAAGCAGTGCTTATCTCGGAATCATATATTAGAAATCCTTTGGCTGCCAGGCGTAGTAACTGAGCAATTACCTGTTCCTGCGGCTTCTTTAAATATGACGAGAGAAAGCCAACCTTGACTTCACCCTTTGTGTCAAACTGGTTGATATAATTGTTTATCGCAATCATTGGATTCAAGTCATCCATGCCTTGAAGCCTGCGAAATTCTACATCTGAAAAAAAACTTGACGACTCTACACTGCCCGAACTGCTTGTTGCAAGGCCTTCAAGTTGTTTGAAAACAACTTCATCCTGATCAATATTCCAATATGCAGCTTCGATAAAAATATCAACTTTGTGATAGGTATCCAGAAACGGGCCATCACCGATTCCCTTTTCAGAACGTGCCAATGTCAATAATCTTGAATCATTGTCGAACCGAAACCATAATCCGGGATGATAAATTGAATCCTGATCGAGATAAAAAGAAACAGATGAATTTTCTGACTGAAGGCGCTTCTTGTTTAAGACAAAAATTGGCGACCTTAGGGTCGCAACGGTCTCTTTATCTTTTATGAAATTTAAAGTCGCTTTATGACCTGTTGTTCCTTTTCCAAGTAAATTCAAGCCTTCCACAGTAATACCGCCAATATAGTTGACTCCTTGAAAAATATCATCAACTTCATAATCAGATAGATAAGAAGAAAAGCGCGGAAATTGTGTCCTTTCATTTGGTGGACTATTAAAAACCTGATCCTGAAAACTCCCCAAAACAGGGAAATTAAAATAATCTGGATTTCGAAAAACTGCAGAATCAGCAGAAAACACAGCTCTGTTTAAGTCAATTTCATAAGTTGAAAGCTGCACATTAATGTGTTTCTTGTCGCTTCCAAAACGCTGCCAATCAACACTTCCTCCCCTGCCCTTCCAATTCTGAGTAGCATAAATGTATGTACCTTCTGTTTGTTGTATTACAGAGCTGTCGCGTGTTGTGGCACACACAAGGTTTGCTTTTCTGGCAATAAGGATCAAGCTTGTATCTGCAAAAAAACTGTAGTCAGCCTCCCTGAGGTACCAATTTGTAGTACCTCTTCCGGCAATTCGGCCAGATGCAAGCAACTGAGTCGTTTGCTCAATCAGACTTTCAAATTCTTTAATAGATTTAGAGCTGATCAGTCTGATGAGATAACTGTTCCACTCAATAAAACTGTCCTTTGATTGATTCGACTGGCCAAAACTTTTGACGACATTGAAATAATTGTAAAATTGAGGGTGGTTGCGAAATTTCTCATCATACATTTTGTTGGATAATTCAATGACAAGTAGCTTCTCTGCTTCACTGAATCTATTGTTGTTCCAAGTATTTTTCAGTAAAGGTATGAGTTCTGCGGTCTGATCCAACTGTCTCTTGCCAGGTGTCTGATTGAGAAAATTCTCAATCTCAGCAAGAAAGAGATCAGGTTCACCAGAAAAGAAATTTTCCTTCTGACCCAGGGCCGAAAGGAAAACAAAACACAAAAAAAGTGTTATTAAATTTCTTATACGGTTCATTAGATGACCTTTAATGATCACGAAGGAGCAATTTCAATCAATGAAAAAAATTACATTTTAACGAAGACTGCAGCAACCCACTCATTGCTTGATGTATGCGAAATGTAATGAAACCCGCAGTCAGCAGCCTTATCTTTGATAATAGGGAGGTCTGCCACGTAGAAACCACTTAGCATCAAATTGCCACCTTTCAGGGTTGCCTGCGCATACTTAGACATATCTGCAACCAGAATATTTCTGTTGATGTTTGCCAGAATGATGTCAAACTTTCGATCGCCAATTGTATCTGCATCTCCAAGTTCAACCTGAATATCTTCAGTATTATTGAGCAAAATATTGTCATTGGCATTGTTGAATGCCCATTCATCAATATCAATTGCTACGACCGGATAAGCACCGAGTTTTCTTGCAAGAATGGCGAGAATAGCTGTCCCGCTGCCCATGTCGAGTGTTGCTTTACCACTGAAATCATGCTGAAGAATAAGTTCAAGCATCTGTGCTGTAGTATCATGGTGTGCAGTTCCAAATGACATGCGCGGTTCGATCAGCAGATCGAATTCAAATGCTGAATCGGGCTCGTGAAACGGAGCCCTGATCCGGCATTTTTCATTTATAACAACTGGTTGATAAGATGATTCCCAAACAGCGTTCCAGTTTTGGTCTTTCATTACTTCAAAACCAGTAAACCTCACCTCATGAAGCAGATCATCTTCCAATATATTTTCTATAGCTGTTTGATTGAAGAGATCTTTCCCGATGTATGCCTTCAAAATGTTTTCTTCCTGAAGAAAGCTATCGCAGCCAATTACGCTCAGATTTGCCACTAAAACATCAGCAACAATATCATTTTCAGGCAAAACAAATGAAAGTTCAAGGTAAGTCATGCTTTATTGAGCTTGCTTGCAGATTGATAAAAACTCTTCAGCTATCAGAGAAGCTCCTCCAATAAGGCCTCCATCAACGCCTGGCTGAGCAAAAATCTCAGCTGCATTTTTGGCATTGCAGCTGCCGCCATAAAGGATGAGTGTAGCTTCAGCTATCTCATTTCCATATCTTTCGGTGATGAGTGTGCGAATGTATGCATGCATTTCAGCTGCTTGTGCCGGAGATGCTGTTACGCCGGTTCCAATTGCCCATACAGGTTCGTAAGCAATGACAACTTTTGCAAATTCATTTGTATCAAGGTGAAATAAACCATGCCTGACTTGTCTTCTTACAACTTCAAAGTGTTTTCCACCTTCTCTTTCCGGAAGCGCTTCACCGACACAGAAAATAGGTGTAATCTGATGCGTCAAGGCCTGATTCACTTTAAGTGTCAACATTTTATCGTCCTCATTGAAATATTTTCTTCTTTCACTGTGACCAATAATACAGTGCGTGATATCCATTGAGGATAACATACTTGCTGAAACTTCGCCTGTATAAGCACCTGCTTCAAAAGGGCTTATATTTTGTGCACCAATGTGAAATAATTCTTCCTGTGCATAGTCACTTGCCATTTCCAAATAAGGGAAAGGAGGACAAAGAATAATCTCGGTTTTTAATTCCTGCTTTTCGAGCAGGGTCATGAACTCTTCGATCAATTCTTCAGCCTCCTGAAATCCAAGGTTCATTTTCCAGTTTCCTGCAACAATTTTTTTACGCATAACCTTCGTTTTTAGATTTATTTATTTCGTTAACCAATTCTTATCCGGGGATCCAAAACCCCATAAATTATATCCACAAAAATATTAATAATTATCAAGATAACCGCTATCAATAATACAGAACCCATCAAAACAGGCAGATCGTACTTCTCGAGCGCATCAACTATTACCACACCGATGCCTTTCCAGTCAAAAACATATTCTACGAACACTGCGCCTGCCAACAATGATGCAAACCATCCGGAAACAGCCGTAATAACCGGATTCAAAGCGTTTTTCAATGCATGTATACCTACAACATTTCGCTTTTTCAATCCCTTTGCGTAAGCGGTTCTGATGTAATCCTGAGAGAAAACATCGAGCAAAGAGGTGCGCGTTAGTTCAACCACGATTGCCAATGGCCTTATACCTAGTGTTATGGCCGGAAGTATCAGGTTTTTAAGGTCAAGATATTCTCCGTTTCCAAAATCATCAACAGTGTATAGACTGCCAAACATGCTCAATCCGGTGTAATCTGCCAACAAATAGGCAAAAATCCATGCCATGAGAATAGCGGCAAAGAAAGAAGGCAGTGACATGCCAAAAACGGTAACCAGCAACACTGCCCTGTTTATGAAAGGATGGTTTATAATGGCTGTGATTGAACCCATTACAATTCCTAAAACTATCGCAATCAGTATTGAAACACTTGCCAAAAGAAGTGTTTTAGGAAATGCCTCAGCCAAAATAACTGAAACATGTCTCCTGCTTTGCCATGATTGTCTTAAGTAAGGTTTCTTTAAAATGACCTTTGAATCACCTAAATTAAACACCGTGAGATGTGGGCCATATTTTTCTTTACCTGCAAACCAATGATTTTCGAAATCGGTTGCATTGTGCACCGACAAGGGTGAAATGTCGTTCAGATAATGAAAGTATTGTATCCAAACAGGTTTGTCCAACCCGAGGTCTTTGCGTATAGCATCCACAGTTTCCTGATCAGTGCGCTGCCCCATCATCATGCGCGCCGGGTCGCCGGGAAGAATGGTAAAAAGCATAAAAACTACCGTCGCTACACCAATTAGAACCAACAGGCCATAGGAAAGACGACGGAGAATATATGCACTCATATTATTTACCAGATGTAGTCAAATCATCAAGGGTTGAAATCACCTGCTTAATTTCATTCAGATCAGGAAAATCATTGTGGTGCCATTTTCCGGCAACATAGCCCTGATGAAATAAAACAAGGCCGGGATTGGATCTGATCATTGTTTTTAAAACGACATCATCAGCATAGAATACTTCAAAAGCTGAGTCGTATTTTTTCTGGAATACATCAACTTCTTCGGGTAAACTTGAAGTTATTAAAACTACAGTATAACCTGCTTCAGTGAGCATCTTTTCAACTTCTGCAGACCTTGTAAGCCCTTTCTGACTTGCTTTGCCAATATCATATGCCACAACAACAAACATTTCATTGCTTTCAAGAATGTAGGGTGTAAAATCATTCTGAAATTCATCTTCTGCCTTGAGGTTGTGCGCAATAGGCTCACTATCAGATTCGGTTCTCTGATCAAAAAATTCCCATTCTGCAAGCCATGCAGGATCATTCCATGGAAAATCAGGTGAAAGATATTCGCGTATTTCCCCTGTTACAGTATTACGATATTTCACATAAACGCGCATTTCACTATCAGCATCAGCAGTCATCTTGTTGCCTACTTTCCAAACTCTGAAATCAATCATTGGAAGGTGGCGATAATTATAAACAGAGAAATAAATGAACAGTCCGGAAACCAATACCAGCAAAATGTTGTGAGTCAAATCTGAAAATACTGATTTAAAAGTAGTTCGATTTCTGAAGATGATAATCACAAAAATCATCAATACAAGATTCTTATAAAAGGTTTCCCAGTTGGAAAGCTTTATGGCATCACCAAAACATCCGCAATCGGGTACGGGCGCATAGATGGCATCAAAGAAAGTGAGTACGGTAAAAAACATCATTATAACCAGCAAGGCCCAGGCAGTAATTTTCATTCTCAGATTAAAAAAAAGTGCTACACCTATTGCAAATTCAAGCGCACACAATGAAATAGATAAAAAAAGCGCAAATGCGTTTGCCCAATCGGTGCCATAAGCTGCAAAATAATCTCCGAATTTGTAGGCAGTG
>JAGXRB010000023.1 GCA_018336075.1 Bacteroidota bacterium | reverse complement strand
GGGATGTTGGGAAGGAGCCTTCGGCAAAGACACATATGATGCGGATAAGGCAGATAAGATAAGGCGCGAGGAAAATAAGAAGCATGTCAAACCTATCACGGTAAAGCTTAAGGCATCAAAGAACCCTGCCGATATTGGTGATGTAATTGACATACAGGCAGAGGCTTCTGAGGGGACTGGCGGATACGCTTACAGATGGAGCGGCTGCATCAGCGAGTCAAAGGATGCAAGTGCAAAGGCATCTTTTAAAAACCAGTGTAAAACCTGTGCAGTCGCGATAACTGTTACAGACCAGGACGGCAACAGTGCATCGGACTCAATCACTTTGCAGTGCAGCCCTATTAAGGTGAAACTAACAAAAGAAAGCCCTAAAGAAAATAACATTCCCATCGGCGGCAAAGCAGCATTTTTTGCCGAAGTCTTCTCTGGAGATAAACCCTTCACAGGTCCAACATTAAAATATCTTTGGGAGAGAAATCCTGATGCTGTTTTTGGAGATCCGAAAAATCCGCAATATGAACAAAAAGCAGGTTCGCAGGCAAGGAATACCGCCTTATTTAGAAATATCGGCACTACTCCAGTCTGGGTTGTTGTTCAAAGAGAGATAGACGGCAGATGGGCAACTATTGGTGAATCTGAGCAAATCATGATAAATGTAGTTAAGCCTAAAATAAAATTACAATTAAACAAGAAAGAGCCTTTTATTGGAGAAAAGGTGGTTTTAACCGTACATGAAGAGCCAAAGATGAGTGATGATTTTATCACATTCTGGTGGGAGTATTCAGGTAATATCTCAAATCCTGGGGTCGAACCAAACATTTCCAACTCCCGTGCTTATTCGTTCAAGCCAAAGGATGCAAAGCCTGTAACGGTAACCGTTCATGCAAAGGCAAAAGACGGAGGAGACGACCTTGGACAGGCGAAGATAACTATTACACCAAAATCTTATTCAGTAGCCATATCTGAGCCTCGCTATCTTGGTCCAAAACCAAGAATCTGGAAGTGTGACACACAACTCGGCGGGGCATGCCCCGGATTAGTGGAAGTCGGGGATACTCAATTCGCAGTATTCAGGGACATTTTTATGAAGGCGATTATTACGCCGTCACCAGACTCACCGAGATATAGATGGACAGTTGACCCGTCAGGCAGTTGCGGGTTCCCGGGGTCAGGCAACGAGATAAAGATTAATTGCAGCAATACAGGCACATACACTGTAAAGGTTGAAGTAGCGAATGCCGACGGAGCTAAGCTCGGCGAAGCTGCTCAGGCTGTGACGGTCAGTATCTCGCAGGAACAACTGGGTGGGGCTACTAAGTCAAAAGAAGCTTACGACAAGGTTCAGCAGGCAAAACAGCTTGTAGTTCAGGGGAAACTTGATGAAGGCATCACACTTGCCGAGGAGGCATCGAGACTCGACCCCAAAAATACTGAGGCTAAAAGCCTGTCCGACAAGTGGAAAGACGATGTTAAAGCTATAAGAAAACATATTGTTACCTCAGAGCAATTGCAGAAAGACAATATGCTCGCAGAAGCCGAAAGAGAACTACAGGCTGCCCGTGCGCTTCATCCTAAATATCCACCGTTAATAGTAGCGGAGAACAGGCTGAAGGCGAAAAAAGAAGAAATAAATAAGAAAAAGGCAGAAGCTCAAAGACTGAAAACTGAAGGGGAGGCGCTCGAAAGACAGGGCAACCTTCAAAGCGCAGTTAACAAATACAAGGAAAGCATCAGAACTCTGCCAGATAAAACTCTGGAAGAACATATCAGGAAGCTTGAGACACAGATAGCTCAAAATGCACAGAAGAAAACAGCATCAGACAGGCTATGGGATGAATGTGCTGCTTTAGCGAAACAAGGCAGGAATCAGGAAGCGCTGCAAAAATGCAGAGAGAGCCTTAACTACTGGTCTGATGATAAACGCAGGGCTGCAATAGTTCAACTAGAAAATGCTGTAAAACAGGAAGAGCAAAAGAAGGCTGCAGCGGACAGGCTGTGGGATGAATGCTCTGCCCTTGCAAAGCAGAACAGACTTAATGAAGCCTTGTCCAAGTGTAAAGAGAGCCTGAATCACTGGTCAAGTGATAAGCGCATCTCAGCAACAAAGGATTTAGAAAACACTATTAATCAAGCAACACAGAAAAAAGCCATATCCGATAGGCTGTGGGATGAATGTGCGGCATTAGCGAAGCAGGGCAGGAATCAGGAAGCGCTGCAAAAATGCAGAGAGAGCCTTAATTATTGGTCGAGTGAAAAAAGAGTCGCAGTGGTCAAAGAACTCGAAAATAAAGTTAAACAAACCACTGCTATTCAACCCCCGATTGCTCCACCGGTTGCCCCTCCTGCCGATTCTTCTTATGGAGGCATTCAGGATGCCGGTTCGCAGTTTTATCTTGTTGATTTAACCCCTTACGGCGGTAAAAAAGGTTCTCCGAGAAAGGCTAAGAACATCGAAGTAGATGACGGTTCATGGATTCGACTTAAGGCTACTCATGAAAAAAGGCTTTTTTTGGATATAACATTGCCAACCCCGATATCTGCCAGTTCTATAGCTATAGTTTCTAACCTTGACAATGCACACTATGTAAAGGATGATGTAATAACAACTGTCCTGACTGTCTATACGAAATCCGGCAGCCATAGATTCGAATTTAAGGCGGGTGTTCATTCATCTGAATGGAACAGGGGCGAAACGGGCGGTGCAGATCACCGTTTTCCAAAAGAAAACCATCTTGGAGATAAGAGATGGCTGGCTGTCTTTAATCTCCCTCAAGGAAGCGTAGTTACCGGAATGAGATTTGACCATCGTGATACGGATAAAAAATTCTATCATGCTGGTGCAGCGCCTGGTTTTTGCCTGAGGGGAATCACTTTAATTAGAAGTGGAATCACAGGCGGTTTTACCGGCAGCGGGAATATCACTTCAACTGAAAAGCAGAAAGGCAATGTCATCTACGATAACGGCAACATAGGTGGTGTTTACAATAATCCTACAAAAGCGACTGTTTTTACCATTAACCAGCCTCATGTCATTACCTTGATTCAAAACTATCACTGGAATAATGCTAAAGGGTCGACGCCTGGGACAATCGGTGTAAAAAGCCAATCGGGGAAGATGTACGGCCCGTGGCAGGCTAAGGGCTCGCCGGGGCAGGGAGGTGTTCCTAATGCATATTGGACTGTGTATCCTAACATTACTTTGCCTGCTGGAACTTATACAGTTATTGATTCAACCCCATCTACATGGGCTCAAAACAGCGGCTCAAATGGAGCAGGTTTTACAAGGATTGAGGGATATCCGGTTTCAGGCGGCGGGGGGCAGCAATCCGGCAATACAATACAGCAGGGCAGAACAATAACCGCCGAATTCGTTAACTCTTCACCCCAGAATATCCATATTTTTGTGGAAGGACAGGATACCTTTGGTTCGCACAACAGGATTACGCCTAATGAAAGAAAAAGAGTAAACATTAAGGCTCCTGCACAGGCAGATTTTATTAAATTCAATGCAGGCAGGAACGGGCAGGTTCTGGCTGCATGCAGATGGGAGTATGATCCTGACAATATAAGCGGAAGAATAC
>JAGXRB010000022.1 GCA_018336075.1 Bacteroidota bacterium | reverse complement strand
TCCTGCCCATCGAGCAAGAACCACAATTGCTCAATTTTGGCTTTGTCATCGGGTATTTGTTTCCCTTCGCCCATAGCATCGTTCATTTCTTCAATCAGGCCGGCCACCGATTGTGTAATAGTAATATTAGGGTCTTCTTTCATAAAATGCTCTGTCTTAATCATCATTTGCAGAACTTCGGGACTTTGCATATCACCTTTAAACGCAACGAATACAGGCAAGGAACCCCCAAATTTCTTTTGCATTACATCTTCTGCTACCCTGGTAGGATTGTCCTTTTTAAAATAATCTGTCAGGTTTACACTGGTTTTTATTTGAAATATTCCAATGATGCATAACAATAGAATTATTGTCCATACCGAAATTGCATATTTGGGATGTTTAAACAGATTTTTAGCTAAAGGCATTAGTATCTTATGGGTCAGGAATGTTATCTTCTCTTCGTTCTCGTTACTTTCTTTCTTTTTGTGCATCGAAAATGCCGATATCAGAGCCGGAACAAAGAATAAGGATAACAACAATGCGATGAGTGTACCAACTGCCGTAAAGATTCCAAAATCCCTGATCATTGTCAGGTATGAGCCAAAAACGAATGAAATAAATCCAATTGCAGTAGTCAGGGCGGCCAGTATTACAGGAATGGTAACATATGCCACCGCTTTGATAAGTGCTTGACTCCTGTTCTCAAGTACAATATGATTAATGCTGTTCAGCACGTGAATTGTGTATGCACTTCCAACAGCAAGCAGTATAACTGGTATAATGTTAGAAATAATAGTAAGGTCGTAACCCGCGAATGACATGATGCCCAAAGTCCAGACAACCGATAATCCTGCGGTTAACAATGGCAGAAGTGCGCCCCGAAATGATTTAAAGCTGGCTAAAAGAATTAGCATTATAACAATGAATACTATTGGTACAAGCCAAACCATATCCGAGATGATTAAATCGTTAAAATCGTTCATCATCATTGGAAGCCCACCAAAATATAGCGTTCCCGGCAGGTTCATTTTCATAATCTTGTCCTTTATCTCTTTTGCAATGGCTTGATTATCCGCATCAGAGAGAAGTGTAAAAAGAATAGCTGTGGATGTAGCGTCCTCAGAAACGATGCTTCCCTTGTACATCTCTTTTGAGAAAACATAATTTTTAAGACTGTCTAAAGCCATCTGATTATCGGGCAAATTGTTTTCATCTATCAATTTCCCTATTTCAATTCCATCTTCAGAGCTTTTAACATCAAGAATATTGGTAAGACTTGTTACAGTGGAAACACCTTGTGTGTATCGAATGCTGTCGGTAATCTGTTTGATATGCATTATAACCTCCGAATTAAAAACATCTTCAGTTTCCAACACAATCAGACCCATGTCATTTCCGCCAAATTCTGTTCCTATATCCTTGTAAAGTTTTGCAACAGGGTCATCATCAGGTAATGAGCTGAGAATGTCAGCGTTTATGTGTAAATTACTAATTTGATAACCTAGAAAAATGGTCAAGGATAAAACAATTGTGATGATCAACCATTTAAATTTCACAATGCTTTCTGCTAATCTGTTCATACTTTATTTATTTGTATATTTGTACTTAATACGTTTTATAGTCAGTTTGCTACAAAAAAAATTATGGTGCTAATCCCTTTGTTAATATGCTCAATAAACCCTCGAAAGAAGGAGCGTATTTTGAGTGTTTGCCTTGTAAGAAGAATGGTATTTCAAGTCCTTTCATTACCATAATTAGTATATCGGGTAACACTTCCATGTCTTCAATTACTGCAAATTCACCCTTATCAACACCTTCCACTATTATCTTTTTCAGGTTTTCTTTTTCCCATTCATCTAACTCCGTCCGCAAATCGTCAATGAAATAAAAGTGTTCGAAAAAATCAGCTTTTAAGGTTTCATGGTAGTTTGCTGCATTATTTAAAATCATCATACGAGTAATAAGGTATTTCTTGATTTTTTCCGAAGCATTTAAACCAGGATTACTAACGATAATTGTTAACTGATTCTTAAGGCTTGAAATTTCAACCGATACTACCTCCTTAAACAATTCCTCCTTACTTGCAAAATGATAGTATAAAGAACCTTTTGCTTTCCGGGCAATTTTTGCAATTTCGTCCATTGAGGTTTTGTGAAAGCCAAAACGACTGAACAGCCTTGCCGCTACGCTTAAAATTGTATCTTTAGTTTCGTCAATACTCATGATATTTTTGTACTATTTTCGTTTTACGGTGCAAATTAACAACTTTTTTTTTAGCCATCAACTTTTTTTAACATTTTTTAAAAAAAAAGATGCATTGCAAAAAAAGGCGCCTTTGGTTAAATGCAACCATGATTTCAAAATGCCTTCCGTACTCAATTCCATAAAAGAAGATCAGGCCTTTTTTAAAGGGGGGGTCAATATCCCGGAATGAAGGTCAGGATGATCAGGAATTTACACATCAACCTCCAAAAAATGTTTATCCCAAGGAAAAATATTCGTTCAAACAAATGCGTGAGCCCGCCCAAACGCGGTGCTGCTGAGCCAGTGAATTTGAAAACACATAGAAATCCGGCAAAAACGGCTCATAGGCCGTTTGGGCTCGTGCGTAGCAGAGCCCTATTTACTAAATCCAGTTTTTGAGTTCACTTATTTTTTATCCCAAAAATCAGCACACTTTTCTTGTTCGGCAATTCTCAATACTGAAAAACCCAGTTCAATTGCTTTACTAAAGTCTTCACATCCTTGCTCTTTTTCACCTGATTCGTATCGAACCAGTCCACGAAGAAAGTAAGCATTTTTATTATTTGGGTCTAGCGATATTGCTTTATTACAATCAGATACCGCTCCGTTCAAATCATTTGGAAATTTAGTTCCAGCCCTGTTTAGATAAACCCTTGCGTCTAATGTGTCTGTTAACAAATATTTGTCAAAATCATCCTTTGCCAGTTTGGTCATACCTGTTGCTAAATATATCCTTGCTCTGTTTAAATACAATTCAGGTTCTGGTGATTTTGATATTTCATCATCAAGCGTCTTTAAAAAATCATTGAAATCAGGTCTTGTCCAAAATCCCATTGTAGTTTTTATCCTTCCGCCACAATCGTCATCGACTAAGTCAAAGGATACATAGTAATCTGTTTGATAAACCTTGTACAGTCCATATCCTTCGCACATATGCCCTTCCTTATCAATGAATTTGATTGTATCTCCTGATAATTCATATCTTGAAATTAAATCAACAGTTTGGTCATTTCCAAAATCGCCTTCGACCAATCCATTGTCTTTAAATTCAAAGCCGACCGGACCGAGTTGTCCAATCCTGACCCACTTGCCAATAAGAGTATTTTCAGACTTTGTAATTGTCTGATTATTTTGCTTTTTATTAGAATTGCAGGCAAAAGAAACTCCAGTTGAAAGGAGTATAAAAAAAATCAATTTTGTTTTCATCTTTATTTGGTTTTTGGTTTGAAAATGCTGCTTCTAAAAATAGCTATAACGAGATTATATCCCCTATACTGCATCTATTTTCATCTTGTGCTTGTGTCCCATTTTATGGTTTTTTTCGAGACATAAAGATAAAAAACATAATCGTCCACCTTTATGTTATTCCGTATTTTTCAAGAAATTAAAAATGTTTATCCCAACGAAAAATATCCGTTCAATGCAGCGCGCGAGCCCGCCCAAACGCGGTGCCGCCGAGCCTGTGAATTTGAAAACACATAGAAATCCGGCAAAAACGGCCCAAAGGCCGTTTGGGCTCGTGCGCAGCAGAGCCCACCTTTTTGCCAGGATTTCTTGTGTTTTCAAAGAGTGCGTGAGCCATCGTTTGGGCAGATGGTTTT
>JAGXRB010000021.1 GCA_018336075.1 Bacteroidota bacterium | reverse complement strand
TTGGGTGCGAATTTTTGAAACGAAATCCTGATAACCCTTGATGATTATTAACATGTTAACTAAATTAATTCGCTGTTTCTTGGATACCCCCGCTGGTCATATCATACGGGAAGTGAAGCAAGCATTGCTTACCTCGGCCAAACTTAAGAAAATCTTAATCCAGTGTACTCTTGTCACCGCAGATGTGCTTGATGGAATCGGTATTTCACATCATCTGGAAGAACCTTTATCGCGTCAATGGTTAAAGATCATCCAACGTAGCCGCGGGGATTTTCCCCCTCTTGAAGGAACGCCGACCCGCGTTCTGATCGCATCCAGTTATGGCTTTTCCCCATATATGCTGGCTTGCGAAACCGTTTTTGCCATGGCTTTAAGATTACGAGGTATCCAACCCTATTTTTTGGTTTGCAATCAGACACTTCCTGCATGTGAATGGAATCCTTGGGGTAATAACGATCCTGATCCTGGGGAATATCCTCAGCCGTCTGATGGGCCTTTGCAGGTGCTAAATTGTGCCAACTGTAGTTCTGCGCTTTTTACCCTGTTAAGAATTTTGCAGATCCCGTTGGTTAAATTTAGCGACTTGCTCCAATCTGGCGAAAAAGAGAAATTGTTTGCGATCGTTGAAAGCATTGCTTATGAAGATTTTTATTCCACAACTTACAAGGGAATATCAATAGGCGCACAAGCTTATGCTTCAACCATCCGTTATTTACGGCGTGCCAATCTCGATGAAACGGATCCATACACATATTGGTTATATAAGCGCTACTTGTTGGGAGCTTTAATAGTGGCTGAACTTGGTGAGCGCGTTTTAACCCAGGTTCAGCCTGACCTTGTCTTAATGGTTCATGGTGTTTATATTACACATGGAACATTATGCGAGCTTACCGCACAAAAAGGGATCGAGAGCGTTGTTTGGGGAGCCAGCTATCGACGATCCTCTGTCTGGCTTAGTCATCGTGAATCATTACCTTTTGCACTTGCTCATGAGCCTAATTCTGAATGGGAGCTTCCTCCATATGGGGTTGAACAAATTCGGGAAGTGACGACTTATTTGGAATCAAGAGCCTACGGCAAAAAAGATCAAATATCTTATAACACCCAACCTATCGATAATCGCGAAAAAATGATCGAATTATTAAATTTGGATACTAAACATCCGATCATTAGCTTGTTTACCAATGTTGTGTGGGACAGTGTGCTATTTTATAAATCCAGAATTTTCTCCGATCAATTGGATTGGCTTTTTCAAACAGTTGAATATTTTATCCAGAATCCAGATGCACAATTAGTTATTCGCATCCATCCAAGCGAAGCTCGTGGAAACGGCACCAAACAACCCATGTCCATTGAAATTCATCGTTGTTTTCCTGAACTTCCCTCAAATATAAAGATCATCCCTTCCGAAAGTTATCTGAGTTCGTACACGTTAGCCGAGATTAGTGATGCTGCTTTGGTTTTTGGCAGCACGATGGGGTTGGAGATTGCATCAAAAGGTACCCCTGTTATTGTGGCGGCGGATTTTTATACACGTGGCAAGGGGTTTTCGTATGACCCTGACACCTTAGAAGATTATTTTGGTTTTCTAGATCGGTCCATACAAGGACAACTCGAGCACAATTCATTTAAAATGATCGAACGGGCCCGAAAATTTGCTTATCATGTTTTCTTTAGAAAAACCATGGATCTCCCGCAGGTTTATGTAAATGATCCAGGTGCATCTTCAGGTCTTCGGTTGAAATTTCGTTCGCTTTCAGATTTGGAACCTGGGCGAAATGCTGGTCTGGACGCTATTTGCGATGATATTTTATCAAAAAGGAAAGTGTTGCTTTGAGTAAACTTCACTGATACTGCGCGAATTTGTGGTTTGGCAAGAAATGAGGCAAGATTGGGCTAAAACTCCATCATGAAACTAACCAACATGCCTCAGCGAAAATCTACAAAAACAAAGACAAAAGTAGCAAGGCCGGAAAAGAGAATAACGTTCCCAATCGAAGCAGAGCGTTAAAATGAAATTATGGATGATTACCCGTCCTATCGAAACTGGCTTGATGAGATGATTATCAAACATCCAGAATTGTTTCCTGAAAATATCAGTGATGGCTATGTCTTGCATGCTGAACGTAGCTTTGCAAAATTGGAAGGTGTGCGCTTACGCTACATTTTCCTGAAAAAATGTGATGCGGCGGGCAAGAAATAGGTTTTTGCGATTGCGCCAAGCGGGATCATGCCCTACTTTGTTGGCCTGACGGGTGGATTGAAAAAGCCCCGTTTCTGTGCCGGTTTGATGTGCTATTCTGTACTTTGGCCTATGCCTTTGGGCGGGACGATCAGTATTGGTATCGCCTGGAAAACCATTTTGGGCGTTACAACCTGGTTCAAACGACTGTCAAAGACTCAGAGAAGCACCCCAGACATTTGTTGGCCGACGAAAAAGTGACCTAGTTGAATGGCGAATAAGTGATTATCGCAACCACTGTTGGCGATGGTTGTATCTTGGGCGCTTCTGTGGTTTGGGCATTGATACAACCAATTAGACAGAAGCCTGCCAGCATTTCAAATACGAGCGTTGCAACTCGAGCCAGAATATCAACCTGACCCCGTCAATCTGAATTACAGCAAGAAACATTAGATGAATGCTCTTTGGCTGGAAACATGACAAATCCTAAGTTAACTTACGAAGAAGCAGTAATCCTTTTACCTAATGATCCGAAATACTCAGAGCGGATGTTTGATTCTTACCTAGATGCAGATATCAATAGGGCCGCTCGTCGCTTTGCAGATAGTATTGAATTTCAAGAATTGCGCACTTGGGCATTGAAATACCATCTGGAACCTGGCGCAGATATATTGCACTTGGGCGCGGGGAATGGGATCGCTTCTTACGCCTGGGCCAAGGCTGGATTTCACGTCTCGGCAGTTGACCCGGATCCCAGTTCTGAGGTAGGCTGTGGCGCAATCCAAAACATTGCCAAATCTGAAAATGTTTCGATCCGGATTGTCCAAAGTGTTGGCGAGACCCTTCCGTTTTCACAGAACCAATTTGATCTGGTTTATGTCCGGCAGGCCTTGCACCACGCAGCTGATTTGAATGCCATGCTGAAAGAAATTATGCGGGTTTTGCGGCCGGGCGGCTTGCTGTTTGCTACCCGGGAGCATGTTGTAAGTAACCAGCAAGAGTTGGATGTTTTCCTTAGCCGCCATCCGTTGCATACATTAACCTTCTATCCACTTAATATTTATCTCAGCGCCATACAAACAGCAGGCTTGCGCTTGTTGCGGGTTTTCAAACCCCTGGATACCGTTATTAATTATTTTCCGATGTCTGAAAACCAGGTTCGCCGGTATCTGGTAGAATCTGCTCTCCACAGATTTGGCCCACTTCTGCACCGGTTTGTTGGCAGGGTGGGAATCTGGCACGAGTATATTCGCCGTCGCGATGCGGATATTGGTAATGTAACCGGCGCGGGTAGGGCATTTAGTTTTGTGGCGCGGAAACAATAATGAAAATAGTTGTTGACGGTATCATCTATAAAAGTTCTCCTGTTGGCGGAGTATCACGGGTTTTTAAAGAGTTGTTGGTTGAATGTTGCAATCAGGAACCTTCCCTGGATATTGTCCTCCTTGCTTTACGGTCAACATCTCTGTTTTTACCTTGCCATCCACAAATATGGGTTCCAGATTGGTCAAATTTTCAATGGTGGAATTCCGAATACAATTCCAGGTTTGAAAACATGCTTTATAGATTCTCAGATTTTTTATGGCCTCTTCTGGTTGGTGACACCCGCAAAATGATCTGGCATTCAACCTACTTTACTGATAGCGAGCATTGGCATGGCCGCCGGGTGGTTACGGTTCACGACATGATCTACGAGTTATTCCCTGAGCTATTTAGCTCAGATGCTGATGAGAGTCTTAAGCAAGCAAAAAAACGATGCGTCAATGCGGCTGATGCGATCATCTGTGTTTCAAAAGCCACACAAGATGATCTGCTTAATTATTATGGCAACCATCTGAAAGATAGAACCTGGGTAGTGCCAAATGGTTATAGCATGTTATTCAAACAGGAAATATTTTCATCTCCTTTTGAGACTGCGCTTCCAAGGGGTTTTATCCTATATATTGGCTCGCGAAATGCCCATAAGAATTTTAAATGGTTTTTGGAAACATATGCGTCTTGGGAAAAAAAACACGATTTTCATTTATTGATTGTGGGGGGATTGTGGTCGTCTGATGAACTTAACTTGATTGACCGACTTAAGATAAGTGGGAATCTTCATCTGATGGAACATATAGATGATCGGCAATTATGCTATCTCTATAACCAGGCGGCGGCGTTTGTTCATCCATCCCTGTATGAAGGATTTGGTATCCCAATTCTTGAGGCGATGGCTTGCGGCTGCCCGGTAGTCGCTTCGCGTATACCGACAACGGTGGAAATTGCCCAAAACCACCCCTTTTATTATGAGAAGCAGGATCAGGATGGTTTGATCCAGGCTTTGGAACTGGCCATAATAACGAGCAAAACATCCGATCGGATTCGCTTCGGGCTGTCTCATGCCCAAAATTACTCCTGGCATGAGACAGCCAGGAAGACACTGCAAGTATATAGAGAAATCACATGAATAAAACCCTTCGTATGATTGGCAGGCAGGTTATTATCCTATCTAGAAAAATCGTTCGTGATTACGGATGGGATCTCAACGTAGTTCCACTGATAGGTGGAGTGTCTGGCGAAAGGCTTTTGAAGCTTCTGACGGTTCAAAACATCGATCTTGTTATTGATGTGGGAGCAAATCAAGGGCAATATGCCAATCAACTCTTTGAATTGGGTTATACAGGCAAAGTTTTATCCTTTGAACCATTATCGTTGGCTTATCAAAAACTACAGACTGCCAGTCGAGCATATCCCAGTTGGGAGGTGGCTGAGAGATGCGCGGTTGGGGATATTGACGATGAAATCGAGATCAATGTCTCTCGTAACTCCTTTAGCAGCTCCATTTTGCCAATTCAGCCAACACATACGAATTTGGCACCAGACTCTGAGTATATTGGCACAGAAAAAGTAAAGATTGTCAGATTGGATACAGTCTTACCAAAATACTTCCGGCAGGCGAAAGCCCCATTTTTGAAAATTGATGTGCAAGGGTTTGATGAACAGGTGCTGGCTGGGGCATCAGCAATCCTGCCTCAAATAAAGGGGCTTCAATTGGAATTGTCCTTGGTTGAATTATATAAAGGTGAAAAGTTGTTTCAAGAAATGTTGGCTAAAGCGTTTGATCTGGGATTTGAATTGCATAACTTGTTCCCGGAATTCACTGACGAAAAAACCGGGCGACTTATGCAAGCTGATGCAGTATTTTTCAGGCCTGGACTGTGAGATTCGCAGCTTTGCATGAACGCCTTGAAATTCAGATGCTGTAATGTGTATTGCGATGAATGAATTACCATTGGTCTCTGTTGTTACTCCTTCATTTAATCAAGCCAGATTTCTTGAAGAGACGATGCTTTCGGTATTACATCAGGATTACCCGTGTCTTGAATATCTAGTGATTGATGGCGGGAGCAAAGATGGAAGCACAGATATAATTCAAAAATATAAACACCGTTTAGATTATTGGGTAAGCGAAAGAGACAATGGTCAATCACATGCAATTAATAAAGGCTGGCAACGTTCCCAGGGTGAGATACTTGCCTATCTTAATTCTGACGATACTTATCAACCTGGAGCTGTTTTAAAAGCGGCCAGGGCGTTAATGACGAATCCTGATTGGGCGATGGTTTATGGTGATTGTGGGATCATAGATGAAAATGGAAAACTGATTGATATGTGGGGAGCACAATCTTTTGATCTAAAATCATTGCTATATAACTGCCGTATTGGGCAGCCAACTGTTTTCGTTCGCCGTTCGGTCTTGGATTGCGTTGAAATGATGGACGAGTCATTTTTTATGGCTATGGATTATGATTTGTGGACAAGAATAGGTTTGCGATATTCAATAGGATATTTGCCAGGTGAGCATCTGGCTAACTACCGCGTGCATCAAAGTGCCAAATCTTCAGCTCATGCACTACGTTTTACTGAAGAGAATGAACGGGTGATTCGCAGAACTTTGGCAGACCCGCATTTGCCATTTCCTCCCAAAAAAGTTGAAAACAGAGCGATTGGTGCACTATATTTTCGGCACTCGGCCATGCTTATCAGCCATGGTTGTCAGGATGAAGCCCGTCCATGGTTTTGGCGGGCGCTGAGGTTATACCCTGGAGTCGCCAAAATGTATGTCAGGAATCGGCAATTTTTATGGACTTTCGTGTCTGTTTTACTTGGGACAAGGGGAGTTGAGCTAGCTGTC
>JAGXRB010000020.1 GCA_018336075.1 Bacteroidota bacterium | reverse complement strand
CCATCACGCCCACCAGGGTGTGATGCACGACCCGGTCACGGAAAGGGGCGGCATTAACCAGGCGTTTTTTGGGTTCGTTCAGGCGAAAACTGGTGTAGCCGCCGGGTTGGCAGGTTTGGGTTTTGAGTTCATTGAGTTCATGCTCAATCGCCAGCAAATTGCGTTCCAGGTCATATTCAAAGGCCGCCACCACCGGGCGAAAGCGCTTGCCGCGCGCCACGTTTTTAAGTGCCCACCAGATTTGGCGGGATGGCAGATTTTTTGGCACAGGTTTAAAGTAAGGTTTGCCCATTTTTTTTAGCGGCAGAGGGGAAGCCCTCCTGCACCCCCTGCTTCAGAATAGCAGAAGCTCAGGGGTCAGAAATTCAGGACCGGGGGAGCGGGCGCACCGAAAACCCGGGAATTTGTTTCGTTGTCCAAGTCCATGTATGTAAATCCTTTCGCTTGGAAATTTCAAGATCTACTATTTTATGATGTTTTCTTTGGTGAGCGCACATAACCCCACAAACATTATTATCACTATACAACATTTCAGCCGTATTTTTGTGTTACATCCGTCCATTTTCATGGGGCAGAAGATCATAAGATAATCAGCGTTGTACGACGATAAAAACCAAAACAGGCGGTAAAAAGGGAGCTTCGGGCGAAATAAGGTTCAAAAATGAGGACGCTTTAAAATCCTATTTACAGGCCTGTAGCGGCAATTATTTCATTATGCCAATTAATTCCTTTCGTTTCGAGATGGGTCAATAAGTTTTGATACGTGCCAAGATGTATTACTAAATTATGACATTAGGCACTGTTACCAATAGTGATAATAGTTGTATTGTATATAGAATATGTCTGAAATTGTTCGTTTTTGATGAATTGCCGATTAACTACCCCATAATCACAGTCTACTTCCATATAAACAGGGGCCATATATGTTTTCAGATGAATATGAAGGATCTCCAAGCATCAGGACATTTATAAAAATACTTCCTGTGATTCTGTTGGGTCTTTCCATTTTATCTTTCCTTGAAGACTATAAAAATTTCTTCGGTTTTGTCGGCAGCATTTTTTTATATGCTCTTGGCTGGGACCTGCCGCCAATTACTGCTGAAACAACAGCATCGATAATTCTTATTGCTTTTAACTTGTTTTTGGGGGCCAGTATATTTTTTATTGCCTGGTTATTGTTAGTGTCCTCCCAAGCATTGCTCCCGGTTAACGGACTTGTAGATACCTGTTATACAGCCCTGCATTTGCTTATCTATATCTTAGGCTTTCATGGACCAGCCATAAAAGCCAGGGATGGAAATATTATTTCCACACCCGAAGAATTAAAGCTGCCCTATCCTGGGGTTGCAATTATTGATTTCAACAGTGCAATGATTCTTGAGAAAGTATTTTTTCATCCTGGCTGCCTGACAGCTTTCGCAACGGCTTGTATCGATTTTTGTTGGTGGCTCCTTGGTTTGTTTGGAATGAAAAGGAAGGAGATGCCTCTTGTCCGGGTGTGTGGACCTGGTTTGACATTTATTGACTTTGACGAAAGGATTCAGGGGGCTGGAGACCTTGATTCGAGCTCGATATCTGTTGAAAATATTTCCGGTGTCGTTGACCTCAGACGCCAGTTCCGAATCAGTCGCCGGCAATCTGAAAGCCACCCACAAAAAATCCGGACGAGTGTGCGCGGTTATACCAGAGACGGAATTGAGCTGAACACAAATATTTTTGCACTGTTTACCATCGGGCAGGACCCCAATCTTGCCCCGTTTGTGTTACAGGTTGCCTATCAAGGCAGCCCTGCCCCTGAAAATTTGCGCGTTATTGCTGTTTCAGAAGACAAAACGGGAAAAACGCGCAGGGTTAAGATAACTTCATTCAGCGATGAACTTGACCCTGATGATCGAGAGGAGATTCATCAAAAAATACAATCCGAATTATCCGTAACGAGTTACAGTGAGATACCCCAGGGGCACAGAGAGCCAACTTATGATCCAGGCCGGGTTTTTTCAGCGGTGTATTCGCGGGCCCGCTCATTAGGCGCTGAAGAGAAAATCATCCCCTGGACAGACCTGCCGGTACATGTTGCAATCGACTTCTTTCGAGAGATTCTTTCAAGTGTTAATTTTGATGAGCTCTATCAACGCGACACAGCACAGACCATGAAGGTCAATACCTTACGCCGAAATTTGCGAATGCGAATGCGTAATAATGGGTTGCTCAGTTTTCGATTTGTTTGCCATCGAAGTTTCTTGCCACTCTTCGAAAATGTGAGCTACTCACAAAGCGATATCTGGGTAAGTCCTGTTACACCCCTTACAACACCCAAAACATTGAGAGATCGGGGCATTCAGATGATTTTTTCTGGTTTTGGAGATCCAATGCCAGAAGAACATGTATATAAGCAATGGCTTGCTAGTTGGAGAGCTGGATGGGAACGTGACACGATGACCTCTACAGCGATTGCGGATCTGGAGGTCATGCGCATACAGAACCGCGCACGCATTCAAGCTCAGGAAGACATGTCTATCAACCTGAAAGAGATATTCAAAACAGAAAAATATTCTCGTGAAGCGATAGCAATACGGCTATTGCAGGCATTGGAATCCATCGCCGCTGACAGGGAAACACGACAATTGCTTCCAGAGGAAACCTTAAGCATGCTTCGCAGCATCCATTCGTGGTTAATCCCCGAAGACATGATGATGTTTTCTGGGGGGCCACCCAACCCGCCATCCAACCCACCGGCAAATCCGTAAAGGATAGATTTATGATGCGGGAAAATTTTCGCCAATGGCTTCATCGACACCCATACTATGGTGAGCAGTGTCGTGCTTGGGCAAGATTAATTCTTCTATTTTTATCTTTGCTGTTATTTACATTACTAAGCGCTGCACTCTTTGAAGAAGCAGACCTTGGTGCGATGACCGCTGACTTGCAGAAAAGAATCCCTGTTCTGCGCCTTTTCCCATCCTGGATTGTTACCTTAGGAATACCTTTCTCAGACTGGCGATATTTTCGCCATATGCTGGCCCCTCTGGCCGCAGTGATGCTGGTATTAATTGCTGGCGGATTTTACATCCGGAACATCCATGATATTCCTGCTATCTCCCCAGCCTTTCATTACTTGTTTTCTTCTATGTTCGGGGTAGGGTATCCAACCCTGGAGATCGATGGCGGAAAAACAAGGATCGACGATGGTGAAATTAATCCTGTGGCCAGTATTGGCGGGCCCGGTTTTGTGCTTATTCAACCTGGGAATGCTGTAATATTTAGGGATTTACGAAAACCATCGAATATTGCGTTGCCCCAGCAGTATTTTATGCGGCCATTTGAAATGATAGGGACAATTGCTGACCTTGATGAACAACATGGCTACGAGAAAGAAATCAGGGCCGTTACCCATGACGGCATTCAGCTGCACATCCGCGATATCAATTATCGTTATAAACTGCTTGCCGATAAAGATGAAAATGGGGGAAATAGAACCAGGTCGACTCAGAATCCATATCCCTTTTCTATAGATGCCATGTTAGATATGGCATATAACAATTCGGTTAGCGAACAGGGCCCGGAAACCTGGCAGCAGGCGGTTCAGCGAACAGTAAATGGCGGCATAACGGACTTTATCAGCGTTAATGATATTGATTACCTGACGGCCCCGAGGCGCGATGGCGAAGATCCTCGCAGGGAATTGCGTATGCAGCTATTTACAGACAATATTGGCTCCTTATTGAGAAGAATTGGGGCAGAACTATTGTGGATAGATGCCGGTCATTTTGATATCGATGATTTTCCTGAGGCTCTTGAAGAAGGCGTCGATAGCCAACGATTTGCTTATTGGGCAGCGAGATGGATTGGAAATGATAACAAGGTTCGTGCAATTGGAAATGCGCAAAGGATTGCCTATCAAGAAAAAGGTCGTGCTGAGGCTCAGGCTGAACTGCTGAAAGGGATTACGGAATCCTTGCAGGGGTTTGATCTAAAAGAGGATCCAGCTGCAAATCTTCGCAAAATGCTTCTTGTTCGAACCGCCCAAATTTTGGAAGGCATGAGCGAAACAAAATCGTGGAAGCGAGATGACAAATTATGATTGACCGCGCTGAAGTATTTTCCTGGTTGAATGAGTACAAAGCAAAAATATACAGTCATAACCAGATGATGCACAAAGCTCATATCGAAGATAAGTCATCTGAGATGAGTCTGGCCGCGGATGCGCTTAAAATACAAATGATCGCATTAATCAGTTCGGGCCGGTCGATGTATGCCAAGCAAGTTCTTGACCGCCTGGCAGCTTATGGCTCTCAAAGTATCAGTCCCCTTGAGCGAGGAGAGGTTTGGGTTGCTTGTGGAATGGCCTTTTATGATATGAATAATCTCCACGAAGCGGCTGTAGCGTTAAAACATGCCGTGTCTGATTATCCACCATTAAGCCACCAGCGCGCAGTCAGTCGCTGGTTGCTGGGAATGGCCCAGTGGGAATTAGTTACCGAGGCTGATCAAGCCATCATGAACTGGTCGAAAACAATTGAAGATTTCGAAGCGCTAATGGAACAGGCTGAAAATGATAACCATAGGAAAAGAAGATTCTGGTACCGGGATAAAATCAAAGACCTCAAGGATGCTTTACGCGAGAAGATTCAGACAAGCTTTCCCTGAACATGCTCACCTGTTGTGACGAGGAGTGTTGGTGTCGAAACTCAAATTACCTGGTTCGGTTTTGCTGAGCGGATTGATGGCAATTTCATAGGAATTACTGCGCATA
>JAGXRB010000019.1 GCA_018336075.1 Bacteroidota bacterium | reverse complement strand
CAACGAGAACATTCAACCCGTAGCCTTCCTTCAAGGCCACTTCGTAGAGCACGTTTTCAGACTGCCAGCCCGCCACCAGCGGATCGTTGAACAGCTCAGCCTGGCGCACCAGACCTGTTGGGTCTTGGAGACCCGCAGGGTCTGCATCCCATTGTTTGTAATTGGATGTAGCCAGTTTGAAAACCTTGAAGCCCAGGTCTATGGGTTTATCGAGCGCCAGTTGCCCTTCGCGCTCCTTTTTTGCGCGGGCCACCACGCGCCGGATGCGCTCCTTGCCAATCTCGGCAATCGTGGAAAACTGCGGGTTGCCGGTGGGTTCAGGTAGTTGTACCAAGATGAAGCGCCGATCCCCGCCATCTTCTTTATTAAAATCATATACGGCATGAGCCGTACTTCCTGTTCCAGCAAAGAAATCCAATACTAGTGAATCGGTATTTGTAGCAATTTCTAACATTCGCTTTATTAATTGTGTAGGCTTGGGGGTAATGAAAAGATCTTCGCCACTGCCAGCGTCCATTATTTTGCTAAGTTCTTGTTTAGCATTCCTTGTGCTACCAACATCTTGCCACGGCCAATATGTTTGAGGAACAACCCCATCTCGAACATCAGAAAGGAAGCGTTTGATACCCGGTCGATTATTGCCAGATTGCCCCCACCAAATTCGATTTTCTTTATCAAGCTCATCAAAGCGCTCTTTACTCACTCGCCAATAACTACCAGCTGGCGGCCCTTGAATTACTTTCCCTGTTGGAGTTGTTATTGAGTATCTTCCTTGGGCGTAGTAATTTCGGGCAGCCAAGTCACTAAGGAGCCAAGATCCCCGTGGATCATTATCGGGATTTTTGTACCTAGCAACCATCTTTTCAGTTCTTTTTAACGGATTCGGCCTCCATACGTTAGCATTGCGAGCATATAGAACTATATAATCATGATCTTCGCTAAAATGAATAGCGGAATTTTTCGGACTATCCATTTTGTGCCAAATAATTGTGGTTATGAAATTTTCTTCCCCGAAAATTTCGTTCATCAGCAGGCGCAGGTTGTGCACCTCATGATCGTCGATGCTCACGAAGATCGCGCCATCCTCGCGAAGCAACTGTCGTGCCAAAAACAAGCGTGGGTACATCATCGAGAGCCAGGTCGAGTGGTAGCGCCCGCCGGTTTCGGGGTTCGAGGTCAGCAGGTTGCCGGCGCTGTCCTTTTGGCCGGTCAGTTGCAGGTAGGTCTCGAGCGGGTCGGCAAAGTTATCGGGGTAAACAAAGTCGTTGCCGGTGTTGTAGGGCGGGTCGATGTAAATCATCTTGACCCGTCCGAAGTAGGGCTTGTAGAGCAGCTTCAACACTTCCAGATTGTCGCCTTCGATGAACAGGTTCTGGGTGGCGTCGAAATCAAGCGACTCGTCCCTGGCCGGGGTCAGCGTGGCGCGCGAAGGCGTCTGCAACAGGCGGATCGCATCGCGTTTGCCGACCCAAGAGAACGAGTAACGCTCCGGGCGATCATCGATTAATTCGCCCAGCGAGGCCAGCAGTTTCTGCGAGTCAATCTTGCCTTCGCTAAAGGCTTGCGGCAGCAGCGTTCGCAGCGCTTCCAGTTGCTCAGCGGTTAGGGATGGGGTGGTCTTGTCAACGGGTTGTTTGGGCATGGCTGTCTTCCTGGGCAGGGTCTCCCCGCAAAGTTCAAAGGTATCAATAGTATACCCAATTCTTATTTGGTGGCGTGATTTTCTCCGCGTATTGGTTCATGCAATGCCAACCAAATTTTGCTCTCTCGTATGGCCTGCTCGGGCAGGTGGGTTGAACGCGCCCGAGCGGTGTGCATGCATTCCAGTAAACGATCATCACTGATATCTTTAACTGACAGCCCCAAGAAAGCCCGATAATCTTCTATATCCAGAGCAAAACAGAGAGACTCTCTTAAAGCCTTTTGCGCAAAATATTCATCACGGGATTCAGGCGCTCCCCAGGCATCTTCTGGTTTCTCACAAATGCCAAGAAAAACTGTATAGCCTGTTTCCACTTCTTGATATCCATATCGCGCCCGCTTAATCTGCCCGGCTTTGAATTGCTGCAAAATGCGACTGCGATTCCATACATCCTGGGCCTGTTCGGCAACTGTTGTTTCCTGGTAAAAAGCAGTCAAAGAAGTGATGCGGTGCCAGCCGGAATTCTCCCCCAGTATTTGTTCGAACCCAAAGTGATCGTAGGGCAAATTAAGAACGGCAGATAATTTTGTCGGGGTAAGAAAGCGCTCGTCTATGCGGAAAGTTTGCCCACTGCAAAACGATGTGAAGGTTTTATAAGTGGTCGGCTCTGCATCCAATTCAATGAAAATCTTGTAGGTGGGTTTCTTTGTTTCTAAAAGTGAAGGATTGACCCAGCAGGGCCCATTGCGTAGCTTTTCCTGGAGCCGGATATGTTCGGCTAAGATTTGTTCAAAGCTGGGGCTTGAAGGCTGCACTTCTGTTTCTGGTTGGTTTGCCAGGTCAACAATCTCTTTTTCTACCCACTCAATCGCCTCTTGAAATTTCTCCCAATATTTCAGCCTTCTGGGCAAGCCTGGTCTCTCTGCGCAGGCACACCATTGCCATTTTTCTTCTGGCAGGCAAACCTTGCCCGTGGTTGATTGATATTGGCAGTTCCAACGAGCTTCGCTTGTGTGTTGCCAGTTGAAGTTTCTGGCAGAAAAGTCAATTTCATCTTGTTCTATTCGGCGATGAGATTTCAGCACTGATTCCCAGAATCCTTTCATGACCAAATCGAATTGCAATCTTTCAAACTCAGCCATTTTGGTAATGGCCGCCTCATCGGCTTGAATTAGTTTAATCAGTTCGTTACCTGCAGATGGAGGCAAGTGCAACATTTCCTTGTAATAAGGTTTGGATGGGGGTTTTTCTAATTTTTCTTCTGACTCTGTTTTCTTTCGACGACCTCGACGAGCTATTTCTACGCTAAATTCCTGAACCAAGTGGGTGATGAAAACGCCTTCCGTTTTCCAAGCATCGGTGCAGAGGAGCCGATCCAGTAAATTCAACGCCGCGGAGCCGCCCAGGTGCTCGATTTTCTGGTCGAGATTGTTCCAGACAACCAAACCTGGTTCTTGAAAGGTTCTGAGTTGGTTTGAATTTAACCATTCCGGGCAGCCTGGCAAGTGATCCGCACTTCTCGCGCGATTGTAGACTTGCCCAGAATTAAAGCGCATTCCCCATGTCTGCTCAATGATTTCATTCACGGTAGCCTCGCTTTCTGATGTTAATTGATTATAGCCTCCCAGTTTCAGAATCAGTTTGGCGACGGAATTTTTCGTGTCTACACCCCTCAAATCAGGCCATTTCACGCAGGTTTTTAACTTTTGTGTGCGCACAATGCCTATTCTGTGAGCATATTTCACGGATAAGAGAGCGCTGAAAAATGCTGGGTGTTATCACGGGTATTCCCAAAAAATCTATGCTTTGTTATTGTGGAGCGGGGTATTGATAAATGGTGAGTTGTGAGGGTTATCTTCCCAGAATCAGCCTGCTTTGAATAAAGTAACAATTTCAAAATGTCAGATTAAGCACACAAATCCTGCTCAGAGGGCGCAGCTCGAAGTCGAGGGCACTTTGTGCTGGCAACGCCTTTCAGCCAGGCAGAATGCTGGACTAACCGTCAATATTCTCGTGATTAGATTTTGAACGTGGAAAGAATTATGACATATGTCACTATTTTGTCATACCCTATTGACATTTAATATTGATCCATGCTACTATCAAAGCGGTTTGACAAAGCGCTTTGATAGAAAGGTTTTTTTATGCCAACAATGCAAGATGTAGCCAAAAAAGCGGGAGTTACACTCAGCACCGTCTCTCACGCCTTGAGCGGCAAACGCCCTATCTCCGAAGAGACTCGTGCCCGCATTCAGCAAGCAATAGAAGAGTTGGGGTATCGTCCCAATGAATTGGCGCGCCGATTGGCGAACAAGGAAAGCAAAATTATTGGTTTGTTCTTCCCGAAATTCCGTAGTGGTTTGTCTGAAATGCAATTTGAGTTTGTTTCAGCCGCAATTGATGCTGCCGAGATGCAAGGATATGCCATTCTGCTCTGGCGTTCGCCAAAAGATATCGACACATTGATTAATTTGACCCAACAGGGATTGGTGGATGGTGTCATTTTCATGGAAGTGCGTATTAAGGATGCCTGGATGATGCGTTTGCGTGAATCAGGCTTTCCTTTCTGTATGATTGGGCGTACGGAAGATAATAACGGAATCGGTTTTGTCGATTTAGATCACACCCAGGCAGTGGAAGATGCGTTTGACTACCTGGTTGGCTTGGGGCATTCCAGAATTGCTTATATTGATTATCCTGAGAATCTCGTTCAGCAAGTTTACGGTCCGGCTGTTTTTTGCGGTAATGGATACCAAAATGCGCTTGACAAGCATAATTTCCAACGTATTTCAGTGAATTGTGAAACCACCCCGCAAGCCGCCCATGAGGTACTCAAACAGTTGCTTATCAAGCATCCTGACTTAACAGCCCTGGTTACTCCCAACGAGGCCGGGCTTCCTGGCATGTATCAAGCTATCCAAGAGGCTGGAAAAACCATTCCGTCTGATTTTTCTGTTATCTCGCTTGCTTCACCTCATCGGGCCGAACGTCTTATCCCAGCCCTGACGACAATGGATTTCCCAACTGAAGAAATGGGCAAGACCGGCGTCGAAATTTTGATTCAGTCTTTGCGCCAGAAGGATGTTCCGCCAGCACAAAAATTACTCAAGGCAAAACTAACCATTCGCCAAAGCTCCGGTACAGCACCGGTTTAATTCATCAACTGCATACTTTTTTTGAAAACGGACTTGACCAGCCCGGTGGATTAATGTTCCCAAAAATAAGGAGGTAGGCTCACAAAATAGCAGACACGATTTTCAAAATTGACCAACTCAATTTTCATAAAGAAAGAAGGAGAAGTTTCGATGACTCACAAATTGTTCTACCCTGTGACTGTAATTCTGTTAGCCTTTGCCCTGGTATTGTCAGCATGTGGTGCTCCTGCGGATGCAGATGCTGACAAGCCGGTGACCGTTGAGTTCTGGACTTTCCCGGATTGGGGCACTGGCGAAGCTGGAGCGTTATTCCAGACTTTCGTGGCTGAATTCGAAGCCGAAAATCCAGATATCAAAATCAAGTTCGTCCCCAAGGCAGACTTGGAGCAAGCCATCATTGCTGGGGCTGGCTCCGGTGTCTATCCCGATGCTTTCACAGTGGCCTTCAACCAGGGCGATACCTTCCTGAAGACCGGCATCATTGAAGACGTGGCTCCCTACTACAACGCCATGCCCGCTGACTTCAAGTCACAATTCAACCCGGGCTGGATGCAGGCTCTATCGCCAGATGGACATGTCTGGGGGCTGCCCTTCACTGCCTATGCCCAGGTTCTCTATCGCAATACAACTGTCCTGGAAAAATCGGGAATTGACCCGAATGCAGGCATCAAAGATTGGGCTGATTGGCTTTCCCAGATGGAGAAAATTCAGGCTGCCGGATACACCCCGATTGGCGACCTGACGGTGGATGGCTGGTTCGTGATGGGCTTTGTCGGCGCGGCTGGCGGTAAAAATGGCGTGGCGGATGGCAAGACCACAGTCTCTGCCGATTCTCTGACCCAGGCGTTGACCTTCTTCAAAGACGTTCAACCTTACTCGTCTGAGATTGGTAACGGCGACCAGGCCAACGTGGACTTGTTCACGA
>JAGXRB010000018.1 GCA_018336075.1 Bacteroidota bacterium | reverse complement strand
AAAGCTCCCGATGTAGGGATGCCAAGCACATGCTGGACTTGCAAAAGCCCGGATGTGCCAAGAATGATGAATCAAATGGGTGTTACTGAGTATTATAGCACAACCTGGGCTGCACTCGGACATGAACACACAAATTCAATTGGTTGCTCCGACTGCCACAACCCGGAAACAATGGATCTTACAATCACACGCCCTGCACTCGTTGAGGCACTTGCCCTGATGGGAAAAGATGTTTCAAAAGCCACACATCAGGAAATGCGTTCACTTGTTTGTGCACAATGTCATGTGGAATACTATTTTGATAAAAAACGTCCGGGAGCCGAAGGAGCCAACTATCTTACTTTCCCCTGGACAAATGGTTTTGGACCGGAAGATATGCTGAAATATTTTGATGATTTAGGTTTTTCTGACTGGACACATACTTTGAGCAAAGCCCCAATGTTGAAAGCGCAACATCCAGATTATGAAGTGTATATGACAGGTATTCATGCTGAGCGTGGAGTTTCCTGTGCTGATTGCCACATGCCATATGTAAGTGAAGGTGGATTGAAATATTCCAATCACCATGTTACTTCACCTTTGAAATACATCTCACAGGCTTGCCAAACTTGTCACAGGGAGAGTGAAGCCACCTTACTCAAAAATGTTTATGACCGTCAGAATAAAGTGGCTGAGGTGCGTCATACAGCAGAAAAAATTCTGGTAAAAGCGCATGTTGAAGCAAAAGCAGCATGGGATGCAGGTGCCAACGAAGTTGAAATGAAAGAGATTCTTTACGAAATTCGCGCCGGACAATGGTATTGGGATTATGTAGCAGCTTCTCATGGCGGATCGTTCCATTCACCTTTGGAAAGTGCGCGTGTAATGGGAAAAGCCATTGATCATGCTCAAAGTGCCAGAGTTAAACTTGCACGTTTGCTTGCCACAAAAGGAATCACAGCTGAAATCGCCTATCCGGATATTTCCACAAAAGAAAAAGCACAGGAATATATCGGTCTGCCAATGGAAAAGCTAAAGCAGGAGAAAAAAGAATTCCTTGAAGAAATTATTCCGGTATGGAAACAAAAAGCAAATGATCGTCAGGCGACCTATGATATTGTGAAAAAATAGTTGGATTTACTTTTCATCTGTAAAAAATTGCTAGAGCAGGGTTTCCACCCTGCTTTTTTTGTGAATCCCAACCTTATTTCTGAGCCTAAAACACTTCCTAATTTTTATAGGCTCAATGGTTTAATCAGAAATTTTTCAGTTTTCTGAAAGAATTGAAAACTCAATGCTGCTGCTAAATGACGCATTATGAAATATTGTATTATCGGCTTTGATTTTCCTAGTGCTTTGTCCGGGAGCTTCGCCTGTATTTGGGTTTGTATCAAAACGAGGAAAATTGCTACTCGAAATATCGACCCTTATCCTATGACCTTTTTTGAAAACATTTGCTGTCGGAAAGGGTTCAAAAATCAATTCATAAACTTCTCCCGGATTTATCAATTCTCTGTTGTGCCGGCCATTCCTGTAGCTCATTCTCACAATTGCATCAGTAAGATTCAGTTCGTAGCCTTCCGGATAATCGGCTGAGGGCGGATAAACGTCAATCAGCTTAACTGTAAAATCGGTGTCGGTGGCAGATGATGAGCAAAACAGCTTCACTTTGATTGGTCCAACAACCGTTATGGCATGTTCAAGTGGCTCAGTTTGAAATACAACAACATCATTTCTTGCTTTTAAGGGCAAAAAGGGAGGTAAGCTTCCTGTAAAATCCGGGTGTTCTTTTTGATGGTAGCCGCCATCTTTTAACCGGGCTGAATTATTTCCTCCAATAGTTGGTACAGGTCGTTCAGGATCAAAGGTAAATGTTGTCGAAGCATTTGTTGCGATTGGTTTTTCAGGCTTTAAAATGCCCTCTTCGTGAAAATGGTAGATAAGTTTTTCGTTCCCTAATGGCCATTTATCTGCATCCAGCCAAAATCCACCATGGTTCAGCCGCCCATTTTCATTTTTTGTGCCGCTGCCGCTTCCCATCACAAACAAGCGAATTGAGGATTTTGGCAAATCCTCATGCAGACTGTCCTTCAACAAATAATTGAACCATTTTAACTGATATTGATCAAAGAAATCATTGATTGCGGCATCAGCTCCAAAATCAACATCGCCGGCAAAAGTATTGGCGTTCCCACTGTGTGTCCAGGGCCCGATAATCAGCCATTTGGGTGTTTTCTGGATTTTGGATAATGCAAGATAATTTGCAATGGTTCCCCTCAGAAAGATGTCATACCAACCGCCAATATGCACCATCGGAACATCAGCTGTTTGTTCAAAATACTCTTCCCAGTTGAGTCCTATTGATTTCCAGTAGTCATTATAATCACTGTTTGTTAATTCTTTGAAGAAATATTCTTCGAAGTCAGGCGCCACCGACAAAGGATTTAACCCTTTTTCGAAAGGCCACTTTTTGTACCAATCATCAATTTTTTCATTTTCAAAGTACGCTTTGATAAGGGTATCATTGGTTTCTAACGGAATTTGCCGCCAGGCCCATGAGAGTTCGCGACCCAGTTCAAAAGCGCCGCCCTGTCTCACGGCGTGATCCCATGCATTTGTCATTCCGCCCATATTGATCAGCATTGCCGATAATCCTTTTGGATTCAATTTGGAAGCATCAGCTTGGGTATGTGCTCCATAAGAAGTGCCCCACATGGCTACTCTTCCATCTGAGAAAGGCAATTGCGCAAGATATTCTATTGATGCTTTCCCGTCGCTTGCTTCAAGGGAATTGTATTTGATAAAAATGCCTTCAGATGCATATCTTCCGCGCAAATCCTGTAGTGCAACAACATAACCCCGGCTTGCTAAAAGCATGGCTTGCTTCACCAGTCTTTCTCCGCTTTTATTGTAGGGTGTGCGCTGAAATAAGACCGGCAACTTTTCCGGAATTGCTTGTCCATCTGCAGCAGGGCGGTAAATGTCAGTTGCAAGTAAAACGCCATCTTCAGCCGGAATCATGATGTTCTTTTCAATACTTACATCAAAAATCTTTTGCTGTGCCAAAACTGATGAAAAGCAACAAAACGAAAGTAAGACAATCAGCATCAATGGTTTTAAAGCATATTTTGACATTGATTTTTCAGATATTTTGAAGTGAAAATGTTGCATCTGTCTTCTTTTATTTTTCGGGAAAGCTTTACTCTATAAACTCAAAAATAAGTCAAATTTAGTTTTGATATTATTTCAGACAAATGTAGCAACTAATTTAAAAGAGGCTTTTTGGTTTCAATAAATGTTTTTTCTAAAGGCATTGAAAGAAGTGATTATAGGTGTAAAAGAAATCAGGTTGGTAAAGTTTAAGCCATGCCACACAAAAAAAATCAGATACCTGCCTTTTACGACAAGTATCTGAATTGGATAAACCGTTAAACGGTTTAATGAAAATTCGACCAGTTATTTCATGATTTTTTTCAAAACTTCTTCTTTACTCAATTTTTTTGTGCAGAAGAACCAGTCGTAGCAATGCATTTCTTCTTTATTATCCATTCTGTCTTTTGCAACGCCACATGAACCTGCCGGCGGAACAATCACATCATCGCCCGGACGCCAGTCGGCTGGAGTAGCGATTGAGAATGCATCTGCAGTTTGCATGGCAATCAAAGCGCGATACAACTCATCAAAGTTGCGGCCCAGACTGAGAGGGTAGTAGATGATTGCTCTGATGATACCATTAGGATCAACAAAAAATACAGCTCTTACTGCTTTGGTATTGCTTTCGCCTGGCATCATCATGCCATACTTTTTGGCAACATCCATCGTGATGTCTTCAATCAAAGGGAAAGTTACTTCGACATTTTTCATGCCGTTGAACTCAATTTTTTCCTTGATTGTGCGCAACCATGCAATGTGGCTGTACAAACCATCAACTGACAGACCAACGAGCTTACAATTGGCTTTGTTGAATTGATCTTCCATGCTGGCAAAAGTCATGAACTCAGAAGTACAGACAGGCGTAAAATCAGCAGGGTGACTGAAAAGAATTGCCCAGCTGCCATTGTAATCTTCCGGAAAATTAATTGGTCCCTGGGTTGTTACAGCCTTAAATGAAGGCGCTTTTTCGCCGATGCGTGGCATGGCATAAAACTCTTGATTTGGATTTGTTTCCATTGGTTTTTAAGTATTTAATTGATAAAAAAACATTTCAGTAATTCACTACAAAATTAGTGATTTCTAAGTTTTGAGACAATGATTTCTGTGGCTATTATTATTGGATATGCCGCGGATGATGGTTTCAAAAATGTAAAGATCATCTTAAAAAACAAAAACGCCTGACGAATTAATCATCAGGCGTTCTTACTAAATTTCGTTAAAAATGAAACTACATTTTTCTTATTTTAATATTTCTGTACCAAACATCATCGCCATGATCCTGCAGGCCGATGAAGCCTTCCTGGGCTACTTCGGCCCAATCCGGATTGTATTGAGGGAATTTGCTGGCAGCAACCATTGCATACCATTCGGGTGTCCACAAATGATATTTTACTACCAATTCGCCATTCAGCCAATGTTCTACGAGACCTTTATAAACTAAAAGCTTCACCTGATTCCATTCGCCAACAGGTTTTACCTTGTCTTGTGCAACGCCGATCATATCATACAATGCGCCGGCACTGTGAACGCCATCACGGCCATCAGGATGTTTTAAATTGTCAAGCACCTGCATTTCGGGAGCTGTCTGCCAAATGGTTTTGTCTGGGGATTCCTGCGCCAAATAGAAGATGCCGCTGTTTCCGCCATCTGATATTTTCCATTCAATTGAAAGCTCGAAATTTTGAAATTTTTCATCAAAAATGATGTCGCCACCTTCCAAAGAACCAGCTTCGCCACGGCCTGAACCGATGCATTGCAATGTTCCGTCAACAATTTTCCAGCCTGATGGAAAATAATCTTTTCCATAGCCACGCCAGTTGCCGGGGTTTTCACCGTCAAACATCAGCATCCATCCGTCGGCAATTTCAGCCTCTGTGAGTGCATTGATTTTTGGGGTTTCAACCACTGCTTCAGCATTTTGTTGTTCAGCAGGTTTTTGTGCATTATCGCAAGAAGCCATGCCAGCTAAAATAATCATAATTAACAGTAGATTTTTCATCGATTTAATATTTAAGTTTATAAATGATATGAATTTTCAATTTTCGGATTAAAGACTCCAGCCTTCCCTGTAAGTATGTTTGATATATTCCTCGGCTGCTGCTTTGGCATTCATCGTTTCGTGTTGTGTGTCAAAATGTGGATGACCGTCGATAATTTCAAATTTATCACTTTTCACCACCCGGATCACATCACTATCGCTGATGTTGGTAAAGCGCATTTTTTCGCCATCCCAAAGAAGTTCGCGTTTCAGGTCCTGCAATCTTACAGCAACAACACCCATCACAACCATTTCGTTCATCGGCCCGGAATAACCAAAATATGAGCTTGCTTCAACGCGGCTTTCAGGACTTTCTTTACAGGCACGCACCCAATCCATTTCGTGGCCGCCTTCAACCCTGCGCATTTCTTTTGCCGGACGTTTG
>JAGXRB010000017.1 GCA_018336075.1 Bacteroidota bacterium | reverse complement strand
CAGAAAATTGCGGTGAGAAACCACCAAAAGCCAAATTGCGGCAAACTCACTTCATTCAGCGCTGCTTTACTGAAAAGGTAAACCATTGAGCCGCAGATGGTGGCAAGAAAAGCATAGAAATAGCCTTTTTCCGATGTTTTCATGGATAGCGAAAAAGATAAAATGTTCTTTTCTTGCATGATAGCGCTGATCTTTTTGCTTTAAAAGGAAATGTGAAATTATGGAATTAAGTTGGATTTCTGTGAAAGGAAAAATTTGTTTATTCAGAAATAAAGCGATCCATTTATAAGGAAAACCTGGCTCTTATACAGAGTTTTTGGGATGATTTAATATGTTTTTGATTGCTATTTGACATTGACTGAAAGTGTATGTTGATTTCAGATTTGTGTTTTGACAAATGATTAACTTGAGTTGGAGAGCCAAGGAAGAATTTTAGATTCTTGATTTTTCTACTTGCAAAAGCTGAGAAATTGCAATAATTTTACTGAAAGTTAGAAGATGTTAAAAAATGAAGATTGCTATTTTTAATTATTAAGAAACAACTATTACTTCTTTTAGTAATATAAATAAAAACCAAATTGAAGCATCATGAAAAATTACATCCGATTCAAGCCCGGGAATGCCCCAGAGGCAGCATGGATTATTCTGACTATTTTGTTTTGTTTCCATTCCTGGAATAGTGTAAACGGTCAGAAAGTTGTTCAGCTTTACCAGCACACGGACAAATCACAGACCTTCCATGGAGATATGGAAGCAGTAGTCGAAATAAATCCATTAATTTATACCCTTACAGAAAATAATAAAGGGGATTTTATTGCGGTTGAAGTCGAAAAAGGATCAAACAGTTATTTTGAAATTGACAAAATATGCTTTTACCAGAATGGAACTTTAACCATTCGCGCCAGATCAGAAAATAAAGAAAATGATTATATCTTGCTGGCTATAACTGATGGTATGATACTGGGTGATGTTCATTTGGGTATTGATAATAATTCATTTAGGATCATACAGCGATTAAAAAATGGAGAGGCCATTCTTAATGCTAAACCTCAAAGAAATATAGAATTGCCTGGTGCACCTGCTATGAATGCTGAGCAACCCATTGTACATGATGAAAGCTATTTGCAACGTATCAGGGAATCGAAGGAAAATGCCGGCAGAAATCAAGCCAGTATCGATCTAATGATTGTATATACACCAGCGGCCAAAGCCTGGGCGGACTACTATGAAGGCTCGATTTATAATACGACAGCGTTGGCGATAGAAAAAGCACAGCTTGCACTCGATTTAAGTCAGGTATTGATTGATTTAAATATTGTGAACGTGCTTCAAATCAACTATGAAGAATCCGGATCACCTGAAACAGACCTACATAATCTTACTTTCTCCAATGGAATCATGGATGAGGTACATTTATGGAGGAATCAATATGGAGCAGACCTTGTTACGCTGTTTTCTTTTGAAAATTTGGTTGGAGGAGTCGCATGGCAACTTAACAATCAGCTTGGCGGGCCAGATTATGGATTCAGTTTAATCAGGATACAGCAGGCAAGCTGGACTTATACAATGATTCATGAATTGGGACATTGTTTAGGAGCAGGACATCATGCGGGGCAAAATTTTCAGCCTGGGCCGACAATCTGGGTGAATTGGCCTGAAAATACATGGTCTGCAGGTTGGCGTTGGACAGGAACAGATGGTGTAAAGTACTGTGATTTAATGACATATGAAGAATACTGGTATTATGAGGATGAAATATTGCATACCAGAGTTCCTGTTTTTTCAAATCCTGAGGTTTCTATCCACGGAACAGCTACTGGCGAAGTACAATATGCCGATAATGCGAAAACATTGAGGGAGATGCGTCATGTCGTAGCATCATATAAAACAGAACAATTAGCAGATTTGCCAAAAGTAACTACACATATGGTTACAGAAATTACAGCAAATACTGCATTGGGGCATGGCGTTGTAACTAATGAAGGACAGTCATCAGTGACCGCATTTGGGGTTTGCTGGAGTGAAAACGAATTTCCAACACTTAATGATTCATTTAGTATTGGTGGATCAGGAATCGGAAGCATTAGTACTTATATTTCAGAATTAGAGCCAAACAAACAGTATTATGTGAGGGCATTTGCGACAAACAGTAGTGGAACAGCCTATGGTAATCAGGTTCAGTTCATTACATCTAGTATTATACCTGACGGATATTTTGTTACTGTTTGGCGCTTACCTGCCGGACAAAACAAGTTGGAATTTTATCTCAAAAGGAGTACAAATGTTAGTTATTATTGGGAAACAGTACCTTCGGCTCAAATGAGCGGTACATTAATGTTCACTCCAGGCGATGGGTTGGTTCAGGTTAATGGATTGCCCCAAGGAACCACCATCAGAATAGGAATAGCACCAGCAGGTTTGCAACAGTTCGCCAGTGCAAGGAATTTTCAACCTTCACCCGACAGGGAACTGCTTTTTGATGTAGAACAATGGGGCACCGCTAATTGGACTGATATGCATTTTGCTTTTGAAGGCTGTACCTATTTGGATGTTAGCGCGAAAGATATTCCAGATTTAACAAACGTATTGTCATTTAACAGCATGTTTAGTGGTTGTCTTTATTTGAATGGTCCTTCGAACATTAGCGAATGGGATGTTTCTAATGTAATTGATATGACCGCAATGTTTTTTGATGCCAGGTTTTTCAATCAACCAATCGGGCAATGGGATGTTTCTAATGTTACAAGTACGGGTTGGATGTTTTTTTATGCCGAGAGGTTTAATCAGCCTATTGGCATGTGGAATGTTTCAAATGTTGGTCAGTTTTCAGCCATGTTTGGAGCCTGTTTTCGTTTTAATCAAGATTTAAGCGATTGGGATGTTTCTGCTGCATATAACATGTATCAGATGTTTATGGGTGCTTTTGTATTTAATCAGGAGATCGGATCATGGGATGTTTCAAGTGTGACAAATATGAGTGCAATGTTTCACAGAGCAGATGTGTTCAATAGCGATATCAGCAATTGGGACGTATCATCTGTAACGAATTTTGAAGGAATGTTTCACGGAGCTTTTGCTTTCAATCAACCAATTGGTAACTGGAATGTTTCAAATGCAACCAACATGGGTGGCATGTTTAGTTACGCTTATGCTTTTAATCAAGATATAGGACAATGGAACGTGTCGAATGTAACGAAAATGAGCGGAATTTACTATGGAATGTTTACCGATGCCAAAGCATTCAATCAGGATATCGGAGACTGGGATGTTTCTTCTGTTACTTCTTTAAGGGACATGTTTTCTTTTACAGAGGCATTTAATCAGGATATTGGCGGATGGGATGTTACAAGCGTTACAGATTTTGGATGTGTTTTTTATAGAGCAGTTGCTTTTAATCAGGATATTGGCGGATGGGATGTAAGCAATGCTAGAACAATGGATCTGATGTTTGCAATTGCAAAAGAGTTTAATAAGGATATTAGTGGTTGGGATGTTTCGAAAGTAACCAATATGGGAAGTATGTTCAGAGATGCCGAAAAGTTTGATCAAAACCTTGCATCATGGGAATTGAATTCAATTATTCCGGGAAATAATTGGTGGCAGGACCTCAATATGATGTTTGCAAACAGCGGACTAAGTTGTCAGAACTACACCAATACATTAATCGGTTGGAGTGAAAATGAAGCGATCGCATCCGGGCTTCATCTTGGGGCTGAAGGAAGACAATATACGGATGAAGCCGTTACTGCACGAAATTATTTAATCAATACCAAAGGATGGACAATAGCAGGTGACATGAATTACAATCCACCACCCCAACCTGAATATATTTCTGGAAGTGATTTTGTAACAGCAGGAAACAGCTATGAATACATGATTGATGCTGTGTCAGGCGCAGAAGATTACTATTGGTATTACAGCGGAGATGGGTCAGTTACTGGGGATGGTACAGCAGTTATGTTATCCCCTACGAGTGGCGGAGAGCTTAGTGTTATGGCCAGTAACAGCTGTGGAACGAGCCCGTTACAGACAAAAGCAATTCAAATACAAAATGCTGCACAAGTCATTACGGAAGACTATTTTGAGATATACAACACACATACCATCTGTAAAGGCAATGTAGTTACAGATGGCGGCAGTCCGATTATTGAGCGTGGGATAGCCTGGTCAAGCGATGGAACCCCCTCCGTATTGAACACCCACATTCAAGCAGGCAATGAGCTTGGGGAATTTACTGTTGATATTACAGGTTTAATTCCTGAAACAGAATACTATATCAGAGCCTACGCTATCAATGCTTCAGGAACTTCTTATGGTGAAATAAGGTCGTTCACTACAAGCTGTTTTAATCAGGAAACACCTGTCATACAAGGCCTGGACGAGATTTGTGAAGGTATAACAACAGTTTTTTCGATTGAACCTATCGAAGGAGCTGAATCTTACGAGTGGATGCTTCCAAAGGGTTGGATCGGCTACTCACAGACCAATTCAATTCAATGTACTATCGGAAATCTTGGCGGAACAATTTATGTAATGGGAATCAATTATTGTGGTGAAAGTCCGGAAGGGACACTCATGGTTTTGGTTCATCCATTACCTGAGGCTGCAGGTGTGATCAATGGTCCTGAATCTGTTTGTCAATTTCAGCAGGATGTAGTTTTCTGGATTGATCCTATCGCCAATGCAACATCCTATGAGTGGATATTGCCAGCAGGTGCCTCCGGCAATAGTACAACGAATAGCATCAGTGTTGACTTTTCAGATGAGGGCTTAGCCGGTGAGATCAAAGTAAAAGGTATTAACACATGTGGTTTTGGAAGTACTTCATCGAAAGTTGTGAGCATACAGCCAATTCTAACGGTTGAGGTTTTCATTGAAGCCAATACCGACATCGTATGTATGGGTGATGCAGTTGAATTTACAGCCGTTTCTGTCAATGGTGGTAATTACCCTACTTACCAATGGAAAGTTAACGGTATCAATGCAGGAACTAACAGTCCTAACTTCAGTTACGCCCCGGCACATAATGATATGGTTACCGTTGAGCTAACTTCAAGTGAACTTTGCACCACAGGCAATCCTGCTTTATCCAATGTTATTATCATGGTTGTCAATCCACTTTTGCCTGTTGGAGTCAGCATTCAGGCCAGTGCCAATAATGTTTGCGAGGGCACTGAAGTTGGTTTCACAGTTGAACCCACCAATGGCGGAAGTAACCCAACTTATCAATGGAAGATCAATGGCATCAATGCCGGAAGTAATAATTCCAGCTTCAATTATACACCGGCACATAATGATATGGTTACTGTTGCGCTAACTTCAAGCGAACTATGCACAACAGGCAATCCGGCTTTATCCAATGCCATTAGCATGGTTGTGCATCCATTGTTGCCGGTTGGAATCAGCATTCAGGCCACTGCCAATAATGTTTGCGAGGGCACTGAAGTTGGTTTCACAGCTGAACCCACCAATGGCGGAAGTGACCCAACTTATCAATGGAAGATCAATGGTACCAATGCCGGAAGTAATAATTCCAGCTTCAATTATACACCGGCACATAATGATATGGTTACTGTTGCGCTAACTTCAAGTGAACTATGCACAACAGGCAATCCGGCTTCATCCAATGCCATTAGTATGGTTGTGTATCCATTACCAGATGTAAGCTGGACAGAATTTGAGCCAGATACTGTTTGTATATTTTGGGATCCTATTTTATTGTATGGCGGATTGCCATCTGGAGGAGTTTATTCAGGGAATGGAGTCAGCAACGGTTATTTTAATCCCACGATAGCAGGAGTCGGTGAGCATTCTCTGACATATCAATATACAGATACTCAGAATTGCAGTTCCCAAGCATCAATAACTATTTTTGTGGATTATTGTACCAATCAGAATGAAAAACCACTAAATTTTGAGAATGTTATATCCATAGCTCCCAATCCTGCCTGTGATGAAATTTTAATCATAATGCCTTCTTTAAATTATTTTTCTAAAGGGTATCGTATAGTTGCTATGAATGGAGAAATCATTTTTGATGAAAAGCGTGAGCTAAACCATCGATCAGCGATTGATCTATCCAGAATCTCATCTGGTTTATACTATCTCTATCTGTATATTAATGAACAAGTTGTAGTCAAGCGTTTTATAGTCTTAAGGTAAAAGAAAGAATACCCAATATAGTGACTAAAATGATAGAGTAAAATTAGATAAAAAAATTGCCACACTATCACTGAGGCTGTCTATAAAGTTGGACAGCCTTTTTTATTTAAGTGACAGATAAGCAACGGGTTGAAAATTGAGGGTAATGGAAGTGAATGTGGGTTTTTTATTAGGAATTGGGGGTTCATCTTTTTTGAGTTTGAAGCTCATAGTGAAGATCAAAGTATCATTGAAAACATATAAAAAGTGAATAATCATTTTTGTGTATTTTTACACCAATGAATCAAGTAATGAAAAATATTTTTAAGGAGTTGCAGATCATTTTTTCGGAATAGTTTCAGTATAAATTTTTTCAGCCTTTGCCATGCATATGAGTAAAATATTTTCATCATCAATTTTGTTTCTGTTGTTTTTTGGGTTCAACACTTTGTATGCTCAGAGCAGGATTCTCAGAGGAATTGTGACAGAAACAGGTACAGAAATTCCCATTCCGGGTGCACATGTAAAGCTTTCAGGCAGTTCAACAGCCAATCTCACTGACATTGACGGAAGTTTCAGCATGCTTGTTGCAGGGGCAGTTAGCTTGGAGGTTT
>JAGXRB010000016.1 GCA_018336075.1 Bacteroidota bacterium | reverse complement strand
CGTCAGTTCCTGCTGCACAATTGGTTTGAGCAGGTAATCTATACTCTTCAGCTTAAAGGCTTTGATGGCATATTCGTCGAAAGCCGTTGTAAAAATGACAGGACTGGCGATTTTTACCTGATCAAAAATGGCAAAACTGAGATCGTCTTCAAGGTGGATGTCGAGGAAAATAAGATCCGGCTCAGGGTTGGCTCTGAACCACAAAACCGACTCTTTCACCGACTCGAGTTCAGCCAGAATTTTGATTTCCGGATTGTATTCCTGAATCATCTTTTTCAATCGCAAAGCTGCAAAAGCTTCGTCTTCAATGATAACTACATTCATTTCTTTATGTTATTTCAAAATTCATATTTATCTGGCTTAAGCAACGGAAGTTTGGCAACAAAGTGCGCTTCCGTCTGACTGAATTCGGGATGCTTATCCGACACAAGTACATACCTTCTTTTGATATTTTCGAGCCCGACGCCTGTGCTGATAAATTTTGTCTCTCTTAAATTCAGATTATTCGAGATGATCAGATTGGCCTCATTATCAACAGTAAGTTCAATTCTGAGGGGCTCAAGTTTGGAAAAAGTATTGTGTTTGATCGCGTTTTCGATCAACAGCTGTATGGCGATAGGAAGAATCTGATAGTCGTAAAATGATTTTTCGATATTGATCTTGATAAAGATTTTCTTCATAAATCTGATTTCAATCAAAAAGAGATAGGCATCCAGAAAAGCCAGTTCTGTGCTCAAAGGAACGAGGTCTTTCTCTTTATTTTCGAGCACATAGCGATACACTTTCGACAGGCGTTCGGTGAAGGTTTCCGCAAGGTTGGGATCAACTTTAATCAACGAAGTGAGCACATTCAGACTGTTGAACAAAAAGTGCGGATTCACCTGCTGCTTAAGCACTTCAAACTGTGATTGCAGGTTTTCCTTTTGCAGTTTCAACAGCTGTGTATTGGCTTTGGTGAGCTGCCTGGTTCTGTCTGCAACATTTTGTTCTAGGGTGCTGTTGATGCGTTCCAGTTCCAGCTTTGCATCAATGAGACCCTGTTCGTATTTCTTTCTTTCTGAGATATCAACGATAATGCCCCTGCGACCAACAATTTTCTCATTGCGGTAAATTGCTGTACCAAAGACCATTACAGGACAATGACTACCATCTTTTTTGATCGCTGTAAACTCCGATGCTTCGGTTTTAACACCCATGGCCGACTTACGGAAATTTTCGATGATCCGCGGTATGTCTTCTTTGACAAAGAAATCCAGCGCCGACACTTTTTCTTCTTTTTCGTCAGGAAGCTTGCCAAAAAACTCATCCCCTGCTTTATTGCTCAGCAGAATTTTACCTTCGAGATCGAGCTCAAAGATGGGCTGCGGCAGAAAGTCGAGCATCTCTTTATAGTTTTTCTCGCTTTCTTTCACCGCCATTTCAGCCTCTTTGCGCAAGGTCACATCGATGATGATGCCATCGAGATACAGAATTTTACCTTCAGTATCGGTAATACCCTGTCCGTTTTCCTTCACCCAGACGATGTTGCCATTGCGATGAATGATGCGGTATTCAAATTCATAGGCTGCTTTGTGCAGCACTGCTTCAGCGATATTCTTTCTGCAAAATTCTATATCATCGGGATGTATGACAGACGAAAAAGAACGAATGTTGTTATGGACAAAATCATCTGGTGGATAACCACTTATGGCAATAAATTTATCGCTCAGGTATTCAACCGTAAACTTTTCATCATTCAAACAGCGATAAACAGCACCCACCAGATTTGATAAAATACCTTGCAGTTGTTCTCTGCTTTTTTGAAGCTCAAAAGCAATGATTTCACGTTTGGCTATTTCCTCCTCCAGACTTTTATTGAGGGTCTTTTCCTGTTCGATGAGTTTTTGGGCATAACTGTTTTTTTCCTCTTCGAACCTGATTTTCGAATCCAGTCTTACCCTGGCTGCGGCTTCTCTCAACTGCTTTTCAATGAAATCTGACAAGGATTGTTGCATATAAAGACAAAGAAATCCAATGAAAAAAAGGTAAACTGTTTTGAAAAAATGCGACAACGGACTCAATGAAAGATAATAGTCATAAAGGGAGGGGTCTTTGAGATAATGCAAAAAATAAACGAGGTTAAATCCTGACAGTGAAATAACAATCAGAAATACCATCAATGGTCGCCTCAGTTGAAAAGTATAGAGTATAAAAAGTGCAGGAAACAAAAATATGGACGCTGCCGCTGTGGCTGCTGTAAAATCATAACGTGCAGTTGAGAAATACAGATGCAACGAAATGATTGCTACGTCGAGCAAAGCTGTGAAATAGCCAAGAAAAGCCGGGTTGTAGTTTCTTCTTAGCGCAACAACCAATCCAATATTCGATAAAATATACACAGAAATAGGAATCATCGACATCAACGACTCAGCTTTGTAGCCTTTAAGCAATTGCAGTGTGAGCGTTCCCAAAACAACAATTATCAGAAGCCAACGGAAATATATGTTTATCCTGACACCTTTAAGACGCTCCTGCTCAAGGGATTTCAGTGGTAAAGATTGAAAAAATGTACTCATTGTTTTGATTTCTGGTTTCTGGTTTCTTCCGCCACGGCGGATGATTTCTTAATTATCAATTATCACCTATGTTATTCTTCAAAATTAATTCAATTTATGTTTACTGTAACAAAAGCAAAAGTACTGTGCTGAAATCCATCAATCCATGCAGGATGGCAAAAAATGGCAGTAAAGCTGGTTTTTTGCGCAGTGCTAAACCTATCAGCAGAGCAAAGGGAAGAAATACGAAGGCCCTGTAGACAATGAAGCGTGTATCAGCAACAAATGGCAAAGTACAATGCTGTAACGACAGAAAAAGCGCGGGCAAAAGCAGGCTAAGCAGCTTGTTATTTAACTTTTTCTGCAGACGTGGCATCAGATAGCCAAAATACAGCGCCAGTTCAGCAAAGGCTATTGAAACCGGAAACAAGAACAGCAAGGGCCAAACCAAAAAAGGTGATAGTGGTTGAAACATCAGATTAAATGCAGTATTGGCATCTTCCCAAAGCAGGTATTTGAGCAAATAATCTGTAACAAACACAAGTGGTGCAATAAGCAGCATAATCAGAAAAAACAACAATAGATTGCTTTTTAAATCAGCCCGCTTAATGCGGAAAATATCCAGGTATTTCAAGTGTTCTTTTTCGAAAAGTATGTAAAGCAAAGCAATAGTTATAAAATTCGTGAGCGTTGCCACTGGTATCCAATATTTTACAGACAACTCCCATGACTGCAACAGCAGGGCAGTAAGGACCTGAAAAAGCAGGAAAAACAACATTCTGCTTGCGAGCAGGCTAAAGAGTTTTAAATAACTATGTTTTTCGGACTGACTTTTCATGTTTCAATTGAATTGAAAGGCTGATTATTGTGTTCTTATTCTCTGACAAATCTCCTGTTTCCTTATTGTTGAAATTATTCAACAGAAGAAATTTTCATTTCAGAATTTCGGTTATTTGTTTATAACAATTTTAATGACTGGCATAGAATGTTTGTTGCATATCGTGCTCCACTTCAATGCCCAAGGCAATCAACTCCTCCAGCTGACTTTCATCAATGGCATTGCCTCTCAGATCGACATAGGAAAGTTTTGGCAGTTCGAAGAGTGCCGAAATATCTGTAATAAGGTTATTTGCCAGTTCCAGATGTTTAAGTCTTGTAAGGTTGCTCAACACATCGATGCATGCAATCTTGTTGCCTGAAAGGTTGAGTTTTTCTATCATCGAAAGTCCGAAAAGCGGCTCAAGGTCATAGATCATATTGTCTGAAAGATCCATTTCTTTGGCGTGAATGCAGTATTCTGCACCATCCAGATTATCGATGCAGGAATCAGAAAGTTCAAATTCGTCGAAGTCTTCCAGGTAGTAGGACGGGTATTCAAAATCGGTGCTTTCAAAAGCTCTTTTTTTGATGGCATCGTAGAAATTACAACAGCGCACTTTCGTATGTGTTTTCCGCGGTTCACTGAAATCACGCACAATATTATAGCCTTCTGTATCAAAATCCCATTCATAAACAGGCGTATAATCAATATCTTCGAAGCCATCCAGCTTCAGCGCCAGTTCTTCAATATCGCGAAGAAGCAAAATGTGTGCATATGCTTGCAGGGCTTTTAGATTTCCGTCTGCAGCAAGCGAATCAATCTCGCCCAGGTGAAACATCCGGCGGTCGGGATGGTAGAGCAACAAAAACTTCGAAAAACCTTTGCCATCCTCTTTGATATCGACAATAGCACTTTCGCTGATGATATCAGCAATTTTGCGAAGTGCAGCAAACTGTTTGTTTTTGTAGAGATTAATCAAGGTAAGCGCGATGTTGTTCAAGTTTTTAAGCGAATAGGCTTCTCTGAGTTCGTGGTGAAGGTCGGCTGTTTTGTTCATTTTTATTTTTGTTAAAAGACATATGTGTTAGAGGGGATAAAAGTAATTCATTGCATTGGCGACAAGAAATTTTTCAGGCTGAAAGTGCATTTAAAGTTGCTGAATCTGCATAAAGAAAGTGCGAAAGTACAAGCAGCCTTACCGACTCATAGGTATTCGCACTTTGATGAGAAAAACAACCATTGACTGAAAAGTCTAAAAAATGGGATTAAAGTTGAAAAATCTTGATTTTCTCACCTGACATTTTCTTGTTTGTCTTTCTTAATCGGTAATTTAGATTCTTAAAAAGCATTACGAGGAGAATGAAAATCATTTCAGATAACTTAAAAACGGTTTCAGATTGGCTGGTTTAGATGTAGTTAAAACAAAAAATTGACTTGAATGAAATTTTTGAATAATTATTCATTAAATTCCCTCTAATCCCCGACGACAAAAACCACCTCGTCAACAGTTTTTCTTGGTGCATATGGCAATGGGTCTGCATAGCCCAATCTGAGCAGCAATACAGCATACTCATCCTTTATTTGCAGGTCTTCCTGCATTTTAATCGTCAGTTCATTCACTTCACAAGGCTGATTCAGGTAGGCATTGGCGATACCAAGTCTTGTGGCCTCGAGCAGAAAACGTTCAAGTGTCATTCCAAGTCTGACCCACTGCTCAGGATTGTTTTCCTTCACTGTGAAAAGCACAAGTTGCGATGAAGAATCTATCTTTTCCATATCTGCCTTATTTTGCTTCCTTGGAGTGAGCTGTGATTTCACAATGGGCTTTCCTAAAAAAGAAGGAATAGAAGGAGTACCCATCACTTCGTAGGTAAGGCCGTTTTTCAAGGAGTTTTTCTGCCATTTATTGAAGCGAATCCATTCAATGAGTTCGTTCTTAAAAGCTTTATCTTCCATCTGCATCTTATTGCCCAGCGCAACATAGCCGCGTAAAATCTGAAAGGCATCGCTCTCTCTTCCAAAAAAACGCATTGCAACGCCCGGATCGACTGCAACATTTTTCAGTTGCTGAAGGGTGTCTTCAGCCAAATCATGTCCTTTATATATGCTGCGATTGGTCTGTCTTTTATCTATCTGCTCAAAAAGTACACTTTGTGCTACATCGCCTTTTTCAAGGTTAACCCTGATGTATGCATCACCTTTCAGTGCATCGCGTTTGATGCTGCAATCACTTTTGTATCCGGCAGCAGCAGCGGCAATCTGAAGATTTGCTGCTGCGGCGCCCAAACTGATATAAAGCTCCCTATTGCTGCCATCTACCACCGGCAACGCCTGTCCGAAGTCGGGATGTATTTCAATTGCATCACTCTTCAATACAAAAATCCAGGGCTGTGTATTATGTCCTGAAGGAGCTTTGGCGGCATATTCAACCATCTTAAGCCATGCTGGGTTTTGTGCATTACAGGGCCGGAATGTTGTAGTTGTGGTTATCATCGCTGTAAATATTAATGTGGATACTGAATTTTTCATTGGTTTGCTTTTAAGGATTTTTGTACAGATTTAATTCAATGCATGAAGGCTGATGGCACCTCTCCCCTGCTGACTTTTGTAGCTCAGTTTCCAGCTTCCCTCAATCATTTTGTAAAGCTCATTTATTTCAAAGATGCCCTGATCTTCAAAAACTTTGGCATACACTTCAACTCCGTCAGGATTGGTCAGCTTCACACTAAGTGCCCCCTCATGCATTGTAATGACACCTTTCAGAACGATGGGTGAATCATCATTCACTGGTGTCAAAATACTTATGCCGTTGCTATTACTGCCAAAATTCATATCAAAGCCGGTCTTGGTAAACGTGCTTTTGACGCATGAAATAAGTACAAAAGCAAAAAATATATACCTGAAGATTTTTCCCTGTAGCATTTTTACTGTTCTATTTTGTTGTTGGTTTTTAGTTTGTTAAAGCTGCCGGTGAGAATGCTTTTCATATTTAAGGTACACCCTCTCCGGCAGTAGTAATATTGCATCAGAATCTTTTTATGACACCAAGACGTGCTGAAACATAGTGGTGTTTGAGGTTTCTGTCGACACCTTCAAAAGCTACATCACGCTGCAGGCTGTTGAACTTAATTCCGGGCATCAGACTCCAATTATTGCCAAGAGGCACATCTATGCCTCCAGCTAACTGAAAACCAAATCCGTGGCCTGTATCAGCAATGATATCTCCGTCATTGTTTTCGAGCTCCAGATGGCTGTATAAACCGCCTGCCCTTACAAAACCCGCAAGATCTGAGGCAGCAAAAGCCCGTCTGAACTCAAGTCCTACCACATAACCTGTTTCTTCAAAATCGATGTCCTTGCCAGCGAAAGAATCTTTTGATGCAAATTTGTTCCATCCCCATCCGGCATAAACCCCCATAGAAGGCATAAAACGATAAGAAAGTAGTCCCTCATAACCAAAACCAGGTTGCATGCGTGCATCTGCTACTTTTTGGGTGGCTACAGACAATCCGCCATTGAATTCAAAACCGAATTTCTTCTCTGCATCCTGTGCCTGGGTCTGCACCGACATCAATGCCATAGCTGCCAACATTAAAATTACTTGTGTTTTCATCTTTTAATTTTTTTTTAGGTGATAATCTTTTTTTTAATTTTTGGTGCTGCAAAGCTATGACCCACAGAATGCTGAATAAAAATTAAACAAGCTGAAACTGCCAATATAGGTGCCAAAGCTGTAATTTTCCGGCTTCAAACTGTAAAGGGTTTTGCAGAAAACAGAACTTAATTATTGCTTTCCAACCAAAAGAATTTCAAAAAAGCGGAGAAATTTCGTCTGAAACCATACTGAAATGAAGCGCTAAAAAGTGATGTAATGCATAGGAATTCTAATAATCTCAAAGCCGATTGATTTTTCCTTCATTCATAACTAATTGAAAAATATTTAATTAGAATCCAATCCGGATTATTTCAGTAAAAAACCAAAAAAAGATTTGCTGTATTAAAAACTCGCCGTATATTTGCACACCCAAAAGCGATGGGAGTTTAGCTCAGCTGGTTCAGAGCATCCCGACTGACAGGTCGGGAGGGTCGGTAAAGACTGAGAAAAGTTAATTGAAAATATTGGGAGTTTAGCTCAGCTGGTTCAGAGCATCTGCCTTACAAGCAGAGGGTCGGGGGTTCGAATCCCTCAACTCCCACTTCATAATCAAAGGGTTACATTCACCATGTAGCCCTTTCTTTTTTAAAACAACTAACTTCCAGCTTTTAATCTTATGGCCTACTTGTATATTCTGCATTCCATTACAACCGATAAATATTATATCGGCTCCACCAGAGATTCCATTGAACAAAGACTTGAAAAACACCTCTCAAATCACAAAGGTTTCACTGCGAAAGCCAAAGACTGGAAAATTGTACACCTTGAATACTTTCAACTTTTTGAAGATGCATATTTGCGTGAAAGAACAATCAAAGCCTGG
>JAGXRB010000015.1 GCA_018336075.1 Bacteroidota bacterium | reverse complement strand
CACCTTATTTTCGTCGATGGTTACTTCGATGGTTTTGCCGTTGCCCATCACAAATTCGTCGATGCTGTTGTCGATCACCTCTTTCAGCAACACATAGATTCCGTCGTCGTGCGAAGTTCCGTCGCCCAGCTTTCCGATATACATCCCCGGCCGCAGGCGGATATGCTCTTTCCAGTCGAGGGTACGTACGCTGTCGTCGGTATAGTTTTCTGACATTTTTAAAAAATTTCTGCAAAAATAACTTTTATCCTTCAGCCACGAAGGCATCCCCAAAGAAAGAAGTCAACTAAGTATTAATCATTGCAAAGGACTCGCTAGAGGATAAACTTTTCAGGGGAATTATCTAAATAGGCAAAAATATAATAAATACTAAAACTTACTATGAATAGAATTTCTATTTATCAAAATGGTTGAAGAGAATGTTTATCTGATTTAATATATTGAATATCAATATTATAGTATCAGTTTAAAGAATATTCAACTGATTTGAAAGCTAAAGAGATTGAGTAAGGATTTTGAATTTCTTGCCGAAAACAAGTCAGGATATGAATCAACTTGCATTGTTAGCAAGTGCTTAACAGAGTTAAAAAATTAAAATTTGATACATTTTCTTAAACTGTATTCAATTCTTTAACTTTTTAGCCTCAATGCCCTGCCGAATAAGGCAAATGCGAATCGTGTAAAACAATTTTCAGCTTTCCATTTTCATCCTTTACGTAGGCAAAAGAATACTCAACTTTCACATCATCGCCACCTTTGGCGGGTGTGAAATAGTAGTTACCCATAGCAAGTGCAACATTACCCAACACAGTGATACCGGCACTTTCCCATCGAATAGCGCTCCAGGGTTTAATTGCAAAACCATGATCTTCGGTGTAATCCGGATTATGACCTACAAAATAGGACAAGGCACTTACTTTTGTCAATCTGAACTGTTTTTCAGATGCCAATGTTGGTTTGAAAAGCACCTTGCCAAGCTCAAATCCATAAAGTTCATCGATATGATTTTCGGCAGCAGCCACATAATCACCACCATCGAGATAAACCTTGCCGATTGAAACGATGCTTTCGCTCCAAACTTGTTGTATAGCCAATACCTCATCTTCAGTAATGGAAGATGCATTTTCTGTAGCTGCAGATTCTGTCTGAACCTTTTCTGCAACCGGGTTGCAAGCAGCAAAAACCAAGGCAATAAATAATGTAAAGAAGGTAAATTTAAATGTTTTCATAGGGCATTTTTGGGTTTAATTTCGACTATAATTTGTTTCTTCTAATAAGGCGAAAATACAAATTTTTTTAAATATCAATTTTGATTCATTTAGAAATCGGAGGTGGGATTTTCTATTTTATGCATTTTAGGTCAACAAAAATGAAAAATATATCTTTGTCATAATATACCATTTGACAAACAATGAGAACTAAACTTATTTCACTCATGACTGCTATGTTTTTATACCTTACTTCAAGCGCACAACTAACTGAAAAAATAAAACAGGAAGCCGCATTTCAAACCAAATACGCATTTGAATTGTGTAAACACCTTCATCAAAACCCGGAGCTATCGTATCAGGAGTTTTCGACTGCTAAACGCATGGCATCTGAGCTTGAACAACTGGGTTTTCAGGTTACAACCAATTTTGGAGGTAACAATGTAGTCGGACTTTTTCGCAATGGCGAAGGGCCTGTTGTGATGATACGCACCGATATGGATGCATTGCCGGTAGAGGAAAAAACAGGATTTGATTTTGCCAGCATAAAACGTGCAATAAATACTGAGGGTTCGGAATTCCCTGTGATGCATGCCTGCGGTCATGATATCCATATGTCAGTCTGGACCGGCACATTGCGAACCTTGGTTGCGCTAAAAGAAAGATGGAGCGGCACTTTGCTCGTGATTGCACAGGAATCGGAAGAGGTGAGTGGTGGCGCAAACAAAGCCATCAATGAAGGGCTTTTTCAGAAATTTCCCATTCCCGCGGCTGCGCTTGCCTTTCATATTAATCCGGAACTGTCTTCCGGGACGATAGGTCTTGTGGAAGGACCGGTTTTTGCAGGCGTTAAAACTGCTGAAATAACTGTTTATGGTAAAGGAGGTCATGGAGCCTATCCTGAGAAATCCATTGATCCTGTTGTGATTGCTGCTCGAATTGTGATCGATCTGCAAACCATCGTGAGCAGAGAAATAGACCCTTTCGAACCGGCAGTGGTCACTGTTGGCTCAATTCATGGCGGTACACGACCAAATATCATTCCCGATGAAGTGAAGCTTGAACTGACCTTACGCTATTTTAGCGATGAAACTATCAATAAAATTATTTCTTCCCTGAAGCGCATCTCGGCTGCAGCAGCGCAAATGGCTGGCATGCCTGAAGATAAACTTCCGAAGGTGGTAATTCTGGAGGTCGATACTCCGCCGGTGATAAACGATATGAAGTTGGCGAAACAACTTGAAATATTTTCCGCTGATATCATTGGGTCAGAAAATATTCTTAGGGTTAAGCCTGCTATGGTTGGTGAAGATTTTGGAAAATATGGATACACAACTGAAAAAATTCCAACAAGTCTTATTTGGCTGGGAAGTTCGAGCCCTGAACTGCTTGCCCGACTGAAAGAAAAAGGCCAGACTCCGGCACCGCTGCATTCACCTTATTTGTTTCCTGACTTTGAAGTGACCATCGAAACAGGAATAAAAGTCATGACCGCAAATGCTATTGGCCTGATGCAAAAAAATCGATAAGTCTTATCAAATTTGAGAATTACCCATCCCCATTTAATTTTTGTTTAAAAGCTAATCAGTAGTTTAGAAAAGTATGTGTTAGGAAATTGAAAGCATTCTGCTTAGATGTTTTATAAATAAAATTGCATGTTTCGAATCAAATATTAATACAGATGATGGAAAATGACAATAAGATAAAGTTGTCATCGGAGCAACTGGAAATTCTTCTGCATATATTGAAAGACCGTTTTGAGAAAAACATGAACCGGCATAAGGATCTTAAATGGGCAGAAATCCAGAAAAAACTCGAAATTGATACCGATAAACTTTGGTCGCTCAATGAAATGGAAGATTCCGGCGGTGAACCTGATGTTGTTGGCTATGATGATAATACGATGGAATACTTATTTATGGATTGTGCAGCGGAAAGCCCAAAAGGTCGCAGAAGTATTTGTTACGACCGCGAAGGACTTGAGTCAAGGAAGGAGCACAAACCACAAAACAATGCCATTGACATGGCTGCTGCAATGGGGGTTGAAATTTTGACAGAAGCGCAGTACAGAGAATTACAGAAACTGGGAAATTTTGATACAAAAACCTCAAGCTGGGTAAAAACACCTGCAGAAATCAGAAGCTTAGGTGGCGCACTTTTTTGCGACCGCCGTTATGGCCAGGTTTTCCTTTATCACAACGGTGCAGAATCATACTATGCTGTCCGGGGATTCCGTGCTTTGCTCAAAATCTGATTTCCACCGAATGCTCTTTCTGTCACATGTTTTTTTTTGAGGGCTTTTGATTGTGTGCATCAAGGCTGTTTCATTTTGACGTAATTTCGTACAAACATTCAAAATTCTTTTATGAGATTTTATAAATTGATTTTAGGTCTTTTCGCCGGACTGTTTTTTTTGACTTTTATAGGTTGTAATCAACATAATGTCAGTGAATTAAGAACTCCGCTCGAGAAAGTAAATTACTCATCATCTACTTCAAATGCTGATTTGGTTGCATTTCTGGTACAATGCGACTCTTTGCAGCCTGCTATTAAAACGGCTTTCTATGATCTGGATGATGGCACTACAATGCCACTTGTATTTGTCACAAAAGAGGATAAATCTATTCCGAAACTGAACGTGTTTTTACTCGCACAGCAGCATGGAAACGAACCGTCGGGCATGGAGGGTATATTAATGCTCATCCGTGATTTTGCAGAAGGAAAGCATGCGCATCTTACCGAAAAACTTAGCCTGTTAATTCTTCCGCAATGCAATCCTTCCGGGGCTGAAAGTCATACCCGCAGAACTGCTGAAGGGATTGATCTGAACAGGGATCACCTTTTGCTTCGTACAGCAGAAACACGGCTCATTCAGCGTATCTATAGTCAGTACAAGCCGGAGATGACAGTCGATATCCATGAATATTACCCTTTTGGAAGTGCCTGGGCAGACTTTGGTTTCAGACGTAATTTTGATATTCAACTGGGTGGTCTCACCAATATCAATGTACACCCTGATTTGCGCAATCTTTTTAAGGAGGTCGCTTTGCCCTTTGTGAAAGAAAAAGTTGAAAAACAAAATTTCAGTTTCTTTGAGTATACTCTGGGGGATTTCCCTGATGGTAAACGACTGCGCCATAGCACAGTGGATATTAACGACGGCCGGCAAAGTTTTGGGATCGCAGGTAGTTTTTCTGTTATCGTTGAGGGAATGAACGGACGTGACTCGCTCGACAATATCAAACGCAGGGCTCAGAGTCAGTATGCCACAGCACTTGCACTGCTTGAGTTTGCTTATCTAAAAGCAGATGATATTTTCAAAGCAACAACATTGGCGCGCAATGAGCTAAATGAAAAGCATGAGATGGTTTCAATCCGCATGGATCATTTCAAAGGGAATGTGCCATTGCAATATCCTTTGCTGAACCTTCGGACAAACACAGATACTGTTTTTCTTGTTGAAGAATATCACAGCGAAGTAATTTCACTGTTGGATGTCTGGCCGCCAAAAGCTTATTTGATACCAAAAAGTGATACCATGTTATCGACATGGCTGAAGCGTTCCGGATTGACTTATGAGAAACATATGCCCGGCGATTTAAATGTTTTTGCTTATAACATTAAAGCTGTAAACCCAAGCTTCGACGAGGAAACTGCAAACTTGTATCCTGATGTAGAGAAGACGATGTTAAAGCATTTTTCAGCTGATGATTACTATTATCTTTCTGCTGAAGGAATTTTTAAACACAAAATTATCACAGCCCTTGAACCACAGTCAATGTATGGTCTGGCCAGCTATCCTGAATTTGAGTATTTACTCATGGAAGATATCTTTCCGGTTTTGAGGGTGGAAAATAGGTAGCTGAGGATTTGATGCGAAAAAAAGCGCTGAAGTTTTTGGCTCCGGCGCTTTTTTGAAATTTATATTTTCAGAAATCTTCTATTTCCGGGCTTCAGTAAACCGTCTTTCTACTTCATTCCAATTCACAACTTCCCAAAAGGCAGACATATAGCCGGCTCTCTTGTTTTGATAGCGGAGGTAATATGCATGTTCCCAAACGTCAAGACCAAGGATAGGTGTGCCACGTTGTTCAACCACATCCATCAAAGGATTATCCTGATTTGGGGTGGAACTGATAAATAGTTTACCATTTTCATTCAGACTAAGCCAGGCCCAGCCGCTCCCAAAACGGGTGGCACCCGCTTGTTCGAATAGTTTCTGGAATTCATCAAAACTTCCGAAAGCATTTTCAATGGCCGCTCCCAATTCGTTCTGTGGTTTGCCTCCACCTTCAGGCGACATCACCGACCAAAACAGATTGTGGTTGTAGTGTCCACCTCCGTTGTTTCGAATTGCCACTGGATATTTGCTCATATCGGCAAAAATTTCCTCTAAAGAAAGATACTCCATCTCGGTACCGGGTATAGCTTTCACAAAATTGTTGAAGTAAGCTCTGTGATGCCTGTCATAATGAATTTCCATGGTTTCTTTGTCAATGGCCTTTTCAAGCGCATCGTAGGCATATGGAAGCGCTTCGAATATAAATTCTGTTTTCACACGTTTTTCTTGTGTATTTGCGCTTTTATCAGCTTTCTTTTTCTGGGCAAATAAACCGGCTGAAGCAGAAATTGCCAGAATGAGCATTAAAATGATTGATTTTTTCATAATTTTCGTTTTAAAAAAAACAAACATAAGCCGTTTTTGTTTCTGGATTGGCCTCGATTGATGGTTTAATGCATAGATTTAACATCATTTAACCTGTTGAATTCATCACGCAATTTTTTTTATGGTCTGGCATTAAAACCCAACATAACTAAATCAGAAAATGTTTGCTGCTAATCAATAGACAGTTTCACAACTGCTTTGCCCTTTTCTGTGCTAAGGCTTAAAAAGTAAATTCCACTTTTTAAGAAATCCAATCTTATATTTTCATTCAAAACAAGCGTATTGCTTACTTGTTTTGAAAAGACAAGACGTCCGCTTGTATCGGCAATTTCGATCATCACATCGCTAAAAGCATCCAGATTGGCTTGTAAATTAAATGATCCACGGCTTGGATTTGGGAAAACCACAACAGACTCCTGAAGTCGTGAGTCAGCAACACCTGTTGGTTTGGTAATTTCGAACCAATTCAAATTGTATTCACCATCAACAGACAGCAAACGCAACTTATAATCTCCGACAGGTAGATTCACCACAATGTTTTGATTGTTCCAGCTTTGCCATCCGCCGGTTTGAGTAAAACTAATTGTATTCAAATTGCTGATATTTGGCCCATTAACAAGTTGAATGGCTATTTTCCCGTTCGAATATTGCGAGGCAACCCTAAAACTGAAAGTGTGCTCACCACCTTCACCGATGCTTATTAAATAATCGAGATAGTCGCCATTGTTAGCAAATGCAACATTTTTTCCACCACCAACATCAGTGCAATCTTCAAGCTGAAAGCCATTGTTGAAATAGAAATCTTCTGCCTGGATTTTTCCCGGAATTATAAAACGATTTGGAATTTTGTTTTTTACAACCAGGTTTGTGAAAGCAATGAGTGGCATTCCATCAGTTTCTATCGAATTTCCGGTATATGAAATGTTGATGTTTTGGTTCGCCAAAATGGGATTCGACACCGTAACTACCACTATTCGTGCGTTACCGGCATGTTGCACAACCTGTGAAATTGTTTGATCGATTCCATTTGCTTTCACCTGAAAATCAGTTGGTAAAGCATTGAAACCAGTAATGTTTCTGTTTAAAGTAAGAAAGATTTGTGTGCCTTGTGAATTTGTTTCAGCAAATAAAGCTTGAAATGGAACCGTTTCTGCTGCCGTTGGATTACTGAAAATTAATGATGTAAAATTAGAGCCACCCCGTTCAAAATACACTTTAACTTTGTTTGTTCCGGCAGGTAAAATGACATTATTGATGGAGGAATTAGCCCATGTTTGCCAACCACCTGTAATGGGCAAAGTATGCGCAGCTGATGCTGCTAAACCATTGATTTCGAGGCGAACAATAGCAGGAAGTGCATTGGCCGCGGACCTGAAAGTAACAGTATAAGCCGCAGCGCTATCGCTGATCATCGTGTATTGCAACCACTCGTCATCTTCAATATGACTAACGTTATACCCAATGTTTGTCGGACTCGCATCTGTACAATTCTCTATATCTACTCCGTCATTCCGGTATTGCCAACCTGCATTCCATGCTGTAAAAGAATTGGTAGATAAATGATAATTTGCAGTATCATTATCAAAGTAGGCGAA
>JAGXRB010000014.1 GCA_018336075.1 Bacteroidota bacterium | reverse complement strand
CCTGCACGAGGATGCGGATGGTGCCGTCGGGGGCGCGCAGCAGGCGGTGGACGGTTGCCAGCGCGCCAATCGTGTACAGGTCGGCTGGGCCGGGAGTTTCGAGTTCGGGATTTTTGGAGGCCACCAGCCCGACGAATCGGTCGCCACCGACCACGTCATCGACCAGTTTAACGGAACGGGGCTGGCCTATCGTCAGCGGGACGGCGGTCTGGGGGTAAACCACCAGTCCGCGCAGGGGCAGGATGGGAACAATTTCGGGGGAAGATTCGGCTGATTGAACGGGGTCAAACTGCGGGTCATCCGCATCGGGGGTTTCATCCGCGGTCATAAAATCAGAAAAAAGCGACGGGATGAACATCTTGAGAAGTTCGGCATCGTCGTCGCTGTTTATCCATTTGAACAGGTCGGCAGGGCTGGAATTCCAACGGGAGGCGGGCATAGAGGCGAGAAGTATCCCTTATATTTGGGTGGATTTGGGCAGGGTGACGGTCAGGAAGCCGTCTTCATATTCGGCCCGGCAGTTTTTGATTTCAACCGGCCCAGGCAGGGCAGCGACGGTGCTGAACTCGCCAAAACGGACTTCCATTTGATGGTAAGCGCGGCGTTCGTGCGGCTCGCTGCGCGCGCCGCTGATGGTCAGGTAGTTGTGCTCAAGGACGACTGAAAAATCCTGTTCGCGCATTCCGGCGACTTCGACGCGCACCACGTAATCGGTCTGGTTTTCGTACAGGTCGGTGGGCGGACTCCAGACATGGTGCTGGACGCGCACTTGCCAGCCTATCGTTTCGACCAACATGCGGCGGCGTTCCGCCATCACTCCCCCACGGCCAGATTTGGGCTTGACCGTTATCATACAAACTCCTTTGGGGAACACGGATAAAAAATAAAACAGCGCCCCCGGCGGGATTCGAACCCACAACCCACAGCTTAGAAGGCTGTCGCTCTGTCCATTGAGCTACGGGAGCAATTTTCCACCACTTTTGACTGAATTTTATATAATAATTAGATTATATTAATTATACTGTCTAATTATTAAACATTATTTAGTCAATTTGTATAATTATTAATATGCTTTTCAACCACTTTTTCAGCTAAAAACTCGTTTTTGCGAGGCTGTTGGTTCAATTATAATGTACCGGTTAACCAAAGTCAAACTCAAAAATAGAAAAGGTGTGCTATTATGAATAAGTATGAGTTTCTTGAAATACTACAAGAACAGACAACACACTTTAATGACGCAGTTGAATTATCAAACGGAGATTGGATTGTAAAGGGATTCATTGATGTTTCAAAGAACATTTACACAATTTCTGTTGACACAAAAGTTATCTCAAAAGTTATGGAACTCATACTTTTTCCAGAATTTGTTAAGTTTGCGGAAAAGAATAACTTACAACTTGAATTAGCAAGGCAACAAAATTTCTATCCAGACATTTCATTCAAAGATGCTGATGACAATTGGTTTGCAGTTGACTTGAAAACAACTGTTCGACAGAGCGCAAACAGAATAAATAGTATGACTCTTGGGGCTTTCACTGGATACTTTAGAGAAAGAACAAGCACTAAGAACTGTAACATTCCTTACGGGAAGTATAAAGGCCATTTTGTTTTGGGTGCAGTCTATAGTCAGGTTGAAGGAATAAATGAAAGAGTCATTTACAAGGTTGAAGACTTACAGAACATAGCAAGTGTCATTAAAGACTTTCAATTCTTTGCTCAAGAAAAATACAAGATTGCATCAGAAACACCTGGTAGTGGAAACACAAAAAACATTGGTTCAATTAAAGACATAGGAAAACTTTTAGATGGACAAGGCCCGTTTACTGAATTAGGTGAAGAAGTATTTGATGATTATTGGATGTACTACTTAACAACGGACATGGCAAAGGCCGCAGAATTATCAAAACCTCCATATAATAATCTTAGAACATACAAGAAGTATAAGGAAATAGGAAGTTGAAACTACCTAAAGAAATAAAACGTGTCAGTGTTCCTCCGATAAAGTGTCAAGGAATAAAGACAAAACTCGTTCCTTTTATCATGAGTAGCATAAGATGGAGTGATGCTAATGGAACGTGGATTGAACCGTTTGCGGGGTCAGGTGTGGTTGTCTTTAATGTTAAACCGCAACGGGCAATAATCAATGACGCAAATCCTTTTATTATAGGATTTTATAAAGCAATCTATGACGGAACTATTACACCTGAAATTGTAAGAGACTATTTGAGAGTTGAAGGAAGAACTCTTTTACTCGACAACAGAAAAGGAACAGACAGTTACTTCTATAGAGTTCGTGAAAGGTTCAACGAAACAGGCAGCCTACTTGATTTTCTTTTTCTATCTCGTTCTTGTTTCAACGGAGTCATGCGGTTTAATGGGAAAGGAAAATTTAATGTTCCTTTTTGTCAGAAACCGGACAGATTTAGACAGGCTTACATTACAAAAATAACAAATCAAGTAGCAAGTATAAAAAAGGCAATGACAGATAAGGATTGGATATTTACATCTAACGACTGGAAACAGACAATTGAACTTGCAGAAGATGGTGACTTTGTTTATTTAGATCCACCTTACATTGGTCGGCACGTTGACTACTTTAATCACTGGACTGAAAAAGAAGCAAAAGATTTAGCAAAGACAACACAAGCGTTGCCAGAAAATGTTGGGTTCGCTCTATCAATGTGGAAAGAAAATAAGTACAGAGTAAACGGTCACATTGAAGAAGAATGGGCTGGAAATGTAGAAAGAAGTTTTGCTCATTACTATCACATCGGATCAACAGAATCTTTAAGAAATGAAATGCAAGAAGCATTGATAATAAGACAAGGATGCGAAAGCGAAGAAGCACAAGTAATAATTGAATAATAAGAATCAAAAAAGACCTTTTCACGGGTCTTTTTTTGTAGTCGCTTAGAAAACTTTTTTGGCGAAGTGGTCTTCTTCAATGTCGAACAAATATGGTAATTGAGTTATGCTTCCGTCTTCATTTACTACAATTCCTAAAATCCCCATTGAAAATCCGCGAGTATTAGGATTGAAACTATAAATATAGTTCGTAGCCATCTGAAGCGAAGGCGTTGTTATGTGCGTTTTTGTGTTCTCTAAAGTTATTGACGAATACTTATGAATATGACTTCTGATAACGACATAACGCTTTTTTCCTGGATTATCTTCTTCCACTCTGTTCAAATTTTTAATAAGAGGAGCGTAGAAACCATCTTTTGATTGTCCAGTTTTTGTATGGTGGGCTACATCAAAAAACGTTCCATTTATCTCAAACTGAACTTTTTCCCAAACTCGTTCACCGTCATTATTTTTGATGGCTCCAAATTCTTTGGCAACAAGTTTCTCAAGTTCACTGTTTTGTCCGGTGTGTGCCGATGTTCCTTTTACAAAAAGAAACTTGTCGTCAAATCTCTTACAGTTTATCAAAACGTCTTGTGCTAACGTGACCATGTCGTCTCGATCACGGGACACTATTTCCGTTGTATCATGGTGTATTCCATCTAAAAGATCACCTGTCACAAGTACAAGACGATTTTTGATGTTGTGAATGTCTGCATATTGTTTTTCATAATCAATCCCATTATTCATCTTTCCGTAAATTTGCGCTTGTCTTTTTGAACACGGAACTGAAATATTTCCTTCCAATTTGCTTTTTGGGTTTATTACGGCGGTTCGTGAACCTGAGTGCAAATCACCTATGACCAAAATCATTGCCTTTTCATTTTCTTTTTTAGTATTACTACTTTGTGTGTCCATTTTGTGTTTTTTATTCCTCGCTTATTAGACGCACAAGGTTCACAAAACACAAATCTGTCCACACTTTATTTTTCAACAAAATATCATTAAAAAAGAAAAGTGACAGGTTTTACTCTGTCACTTTCTTGTGCTGAGGTTTGATCTGCCCGGACGTTTCTCGTTTTTCAACGAGGCGTTTTTTAGATACCCGCTCAACACTTGTGTATTTTACATCATAAACTTTAAAAATCCATTGTTTCTGTGTCTTTTTCTTCTTCATCAGTTTCTTCAATCTTTTCATCGTCATCATCGACTGCCTGACTCCACGCCCAATCTTCAGCGGAATATTCTTTACTCGCGGATTCGATGGTCTGATTTATTTCTTCAAGTGTCTTTTCCATCTCTTCCTCAAAATACTTTTCATCAGCCTTATCAGAGTCAAATCCCATAATTTTTAACTCATAATCTTTTCCCAAAAATCTTATCAAGTCGGTCTTTGAGTTGATTATTATTAAGTTCTTGAAAAGAGTTTGATTTACAAGGTCTTGATAATTCTGATTCTTGAAGATTTTGCTCTCTGCATTGTCTGTACACTCCTGTCTGGTATCACCTGATTCTACAATGTGATAACCTAACATTCTTGCATTTGTTGTTGAAACTGCGTAATACTTTGTGTTTTTCATTTTTGTTTTTCTCCTATTATGATGATGCACAACTCCTAAATTTAATGATTTTGTCCACACTTTTAGACGATGATGAAACCAAATAATTTGAAGAATATTATTTCTGTGACTAAGCAGACAATCAATCTTGAAAATGTGTCTAAGCACCAGGAATTATCCTGAAATCTGTCTGTGATGTAGCGAGTTATTTTGTTCATTGTTTATTTCTCCTCTTTTTTGTTGTCGTCATCTTTGACAAAGATATGCAAGCGGTATCCCGCTGTTCTTGCGTCTCCGGCTCTAGCACCTTGTCTAACAACACAGGTCTGTTCTGTGAGTCCGAGTCTCTCAAGTGCGTATGATAAATTGGTGTTTTTTCTAAAGCTAAAAGTTCCGCTTGTCTCTCCAACAAGTCTATAACCTTTGCCTGTCATTTCTTCTACGATGTTTTCTTTCATTGTCTTTTTCATGATTTTGTTATCTCCTACTTAGTACACGTTTGAGTCTGTCAAAACACAATTTTGTCTCTATCTATTTTGTCATATTAATGTCATGTGTTTCATGTGACATCTTTATTAAATCCTAAAGCTAGAAATCTTATTGAGCATGTGTTTACAGTTCACGATAAAAACTTCGCACTCGCCGTCTTTGCTTTTATTTATGAATCCCTCGAAGCTATCTAAAGATGTACCATTTTTTAAGATGTTGTCGTCTCTAAAAACAAAAAAATCTAAACAAAAATTCAGCACAGTATTGTCTGCGTCCAAATAGTCGTTTAGATTTTTTACGTCATCGCTTGAAAGTTTGTAGCTTGTAACGCTTTTTGATGTGTTACTAAAAACAAAATACGACAAGTTGTTCATTTTTTTTATCCTCAATCTATAGACGATTGAGCGATAAATTTTGCGTTTTTGTCTCTACTTTAGTTCATTATAAATAAACCCTTCGCAAATTTCTTTTACGGTGATGTCTGTTCTTAGTGTTGTTTTCATCCTTAGATACCTTTTTGTCTTATTAATATACGCAAATACTTTTCAATGCCATTAATTATTGGTCTACCATGCGGCGTGCCTTCATGCCTAATACCTTTATTCTTTTCGCCAGTATTCATGATACCTAGCAATTCAAATTGTTCTGGACAGTATTTATCGAGAAAACTAATCGGTACGCCCATCACACCAGCATAGTCTCTCGGAATAGCATCTGTAAATGGCACTTCAATGGCATCGTAGTTATCGTAACTATCATAAGATTCTTTACCCTTGATATCTTTGTGCTTACTGTATTTTAAATTATCCGACAGGGTCATTAACGGTAAGGGCTGATGACGCCTACCGTGGTCAATATTAGTGAACCAACAAACATTTCTAAACTTTACCAAACCAGTTTCAGAGTTATAAACGCCGTCTGCATATTCTTTGGCAAAAGGCGTTGAGAAAAAAGCGTTGCCAGCATGGAACCCATTGCCTAACCAAATATTATCGTTTTTGATCAATGAGAAAACTTCTTTATAGGTAATAGCATTCAGGTTACTTATCATCACAAACAGTTTTCCCGATTCCATAATCCACGCTAAGAACTCACGAAATAGAGAAAAGGGTGGATTGGTAATGATAATGTCTGCTTCATCTCGCAACGCTTTCACTTCTTCGCTCCTAAAATCGCCATCACCATCTAAATATTTCCACTCCAAATCATTCATATCAATTTTGTTGTCATGGTTTTTATCCCGATCTAATATGTATATCTTCCCGTTTTTCAAAGATTTATTTCTGTCATACTTCGGACTATTTATTTCAAGATTGCTTGGTTGGTAATCTTTTCGTTCATCTGACTTCTTCATTGCATAACTGGTACTAATGAGTTTTCTTAGACCAAGCATCTCAAAGTTTTGCGCAAAGTATTTTGTAAAGTTACTCCACTCTAAATCGTTACACGGCAACAATATCGTTTTGTCACGAAATACATCTGGATTATATTCAACATACGCTGTCATTTCCTTTTCGATATCGTGATATTGAGTGTAGAATTCATCGTTTTTAGATTTCTTTGCCTTATATAAATTAGTGTTTTTCATTTGTTCGTCCTATTTTCATAAGACGAAAAGGTCGTTCATATTACAAACTTGTCCCTACTTTCACTTGTTTTTTGCTATCTCCTTCATTGATCATTCTGTCCAGTCCTTAAACAAACTGCTGTGCAGTCCTTAAACAAACTGCTGTGCAGTCCTTAAACAAACTGCTGTGCAGTCCTTAAACAAACCATTAAAAGAATAGTATTTAAAAGAATTAAATTAAAGAGAATAATAATAAGAATCCAGTAACGGATGACATTATTATTATTCTCTTTAATTTAAATATTAAAACCTTAAGAGCAGAGAGATAAAAAGAAAAGTAGAAACAGATTTGTGTTTTTGAAAAGTTATGCGTCTTACTCCTATAACAAGGAGAAACATAAAAATGGAAAACTTAGTACAACAAACAGCAAACACAAGATTTATCAAAGTAAGAGAGGACTTAATAAAGATTACAGGGGATTCCGTCTCAGCAATTATCTTGGATAGTTTTATTTCGTGGACTTTGACAAAGTACAAGATGGAAAAGAATAATGGTGTCAAAGATGAAGATGTTGATTACAGTTTTACAAGGACTTACTATCAAATAATGACCGACTGTTTCGACTTGTTTGGAAAGAATACACTCTCAATAAAATTGAAGAAACTGGAAGAACTTGGATACATCGAGAGAATTATTAGAGACTCTGACTTTAAGACAAATCGTTATCTCGTAAATAACAAGAAAATTAATGATGACTTGATAAAAGAGTTCGGTACTTTAAATA
>JAGXRB010000013.1 GCA_018336075.1 Bacteroidota bacterium | reverse complement strand
GAAATGTCAGGCCAATTGAGTGAGCGATAATTGGACTATTACATTTCACCTTTCGGTATTATTTTCTTGTGCAAGGATTCGGGAGCTATTGGTTAAAAAACTTTGCATCAGATATTTCGGTGCGCTGCACCTTTAAACACTCCACCGGGTATAATTCTATAAATATTACCGGTGCGCTGCACCTCAGAATTGAGCCAAAGAGTGGCGATATTCTTTGGTGGAAAATTATACCAAAGTGAATTATCAATGAATCCAAAAACTGTCATGGTAGATTGCCGAAGGTTAGAAATGTCAGGCCAATTGAGTGAGCGATAATTGGACTATTACATTTCACCTTTCGGTATTATTTTCTTGTGCAAGGATTCGGGAGCTATTGGTTAAAAAACTTTGCATCAGATATTTCGGTGCGCTGCACCTTTAAACACTCCACCGGGTATAATTCTATAAATATTACCGGTGCGCTGCACCTCAGAATTGAGCCAAAGAGTGGCGATATTCTTTGGTGGAAAATTATACCAAAGTGTATTATCAATGAATCCAAAAGATGTCATGGTAGATTGCCGAAGGTTAAAAATGTCAGGCCAATTGAGTGAGCGATAATTGGACTATTACATTTCACCTTTTGGTATCAATGAGAATTGAAACAAGAAGGGCAACTCACCGAAACATCAATATTCTGAATTTTTCGGCAAGTCCTAAACATAAAATCCACTTTATTCAGCATCTTACTACACAATATAAGACGACTTAAAAAAGCAGGTTATTTTGCAGTGTTTTCAGGGGTTGTAAGCCAGCGTTCGATTTCGTCCATTTGTATTGCAGGGAGGTCGAGTTTGTTCTTTTTGCGGTATCCGTTCAGCTTTTGTTGAATCACAGCCGGTTTTTCGCTACTGAAGGCTTCCACTGAAGTATATCCGGCCTTGATAAGGTGCTCAGCCCAGGCCTCGGAAACGCCGATGCGAACGAAATCTTGCGGACTCAACGCTTTGCGGATGCGTTCAGGACGCATTTGCGGAAAAAACAATACCTCCTGTATGCTTGTCTGACCTGTCAGAAGCATCACAAGCCTGTCGATGCCGATGCCCATACCGGATGTTGGTGGCATCCCAAACTCAAGTGCTCTCAGAAAATCCTGATCGATGAACATAGCTTCGTTGTCGCCACGCTCTGAAAGTGACATTTGTTCTTCGAAACGAGCCCTTTGATCGATAGGATCGTTAAGTTCGGTATATGCATTGGCAATCTCCTTGCCATTGATCATCAATTCAAAACGTTCCGTGAGATCAGGATTTAAGCGGTGCCTTTTACAAAGCGGAGACATTTCAACCGGATAATCTGTTATAAAAGTTGGCTGCACATAATGACTTTCGCATTTTTCGCCAAAAATCTCATCGATCAGCTTGCCCCTTCCCATTGAAGGGTCAGTTTCGAGGCCAAGTTTTGTGCAAACTTCACGGAGTTCAGCTTCCGACATTCCAGCAACATCGAAGCCGGTATGTTCCTTTATTGCATCCAGAATTGAAATGCGTTTGAATGGTCGTTGAAAATCAATTTCTGTGCCATTGACGGTCACTTTGCTTCCGCCGGTTACTTCTTTGACAACCCTTTCGAGCATGGCTTCTGTGAAATCCATCATCCAGAGATAGTCTTTGTAGGCCACATAAATTTCCAATACTGTAAATTCAGGATTATGCGTGCGGTCCATGCCTTCGTTGCGGAAATCTTTGGCAAATTCATAAACGCCGTCAAAGCCTCCAACAATAAGTCTTTTAAGGTAAAGTTCATTGGCAACACGCAAATACAGCGGTATGTCGAGTGCATTGTGGTGCGTGATGAATGGCCTTGCTGCTGCGCCACCCGGAATGGGTTGGAGTATGGGTGTTTCAACTTCAAGATAGCCTTGTTCGTTGAAAAAGTTGCGCATGCTGTTGATTGCTTTTGTGCGGCGAATGAAGGTTTCTTTGACATTATCATTAACGATGAGGTCTACATAACGCATACGGTAGCGTTGTTCAGCATCAGTAAAAGCATCATAAACCTGACCTTCTTTTTCTTTTACGATCGGAAGTGGCCGAAGTGATTTTGAAAGCACCGTCATCGTTTTAACGTGGATAGTAATTTCGCCCATCTGTGTTTTGAAAACAAAGCCGGTCACGCCGATGATATCACCAATATCCAGCAATCTTTTTACAACAGTATTGTAGAGGGTTTTGTCTTCGCCCGGGCAAAGGTCGTCGCGCTTGAAATATAATTGTATACGTCCGGAAGAATCCTGTAATTCACAAAAAGAGGCAGCCCCCATAATACGGCGACTCATAATACGGCCGGCAATACTTATTTCCTGAAACTTTTCGGGATTGGTTTCAAATTCTTGCAGAATGTTTTCTGTGGATGCATTTATCGCGTATGCTTCCGGTGGATAAGGATTTATGCCCAATTGATATAATTCGGTCAGTGCATTTCTTCGCACGAGCTCTTGCTCACTCAAAATCAAACTCATAAAAATAAAATTTTCGGCAAAGATAATCAAACTTGATTCATTTTTTGAAGCACTGTAACAGCAGCGCCAAATCAGGAGCTGTCAAACCTGGTTTTACAGAGAATGAAGTTTTTTCACACATGGCAGATTCAATCAAAAAACCAACAATTCAAAATCTTCAGGAGTATTATGAAGGCATTGTGAAAAGGGTATTAAAAAAAAGGAGAAGCCTGAGCCTCTCCTTTTTGAGAATATTGTTTGTTTGAAATAAGCTATCTTTTTATAACAATTCGTTTTGAAACAACCTTGCTTCCTTCGATTACGAGATTATAAACGCCTGAGGCCTGATCAAGTAAATCAATTGTGTGAACAGCATCTTTTGCAGGAATCACATCTTTTTTCTGATAAACAAGATTGCCTGAAGCGCTGTAAACAAGAATCCGGACTTTTTCCATGCTTTTTGAATTCATTTCAAGATTGAAAATGCCTTTTGAAGGACTGGGATAAACATTTACCGAAAGTGGTTCATTTTCATCAAGGCCTGTGCAGTTTTTAAACTCAATTCTGATTTCATTGGAACGTGTAACACATCCGTTTTCAGCTTTTAAGTCAACCCAGAATGTTTGAATTCCAAAGCCAAAGCCAGTAGTATCAGCAACTATTTGGTTTGCAGTAGAACCATTGGACCACATGATTTCGTAGTTTTCAGAATTGCTGATTGAAATCACCTTTGTAAGTCCGGCACACAGGGTAGTGTCTGCTCCCAAACTCAAAACAGGAGGCGCTTCCTTGAAAGTAGCTGTAAGTGTGTCAGTAGCCATGCAGCCAAACTGCGTTGTAACCTTTACCCAAAGCTGGTGTGATCCGAGTCCAAAATCAGCAACGGCTGCGTTGAGAACCTGATTTGTACTTCCGTTTGACCAGAGATAGGAAGATCCTGCATTTTGGGCATCAAGTGCAAATGGTTCAACTCCGCAAATAGTTATTGAATCCGCAAAAGTAAATTCCGGAACTGCATAGTAAATTACACTGACTGTATCATAAACCTTGCAGCCGTTTTCAGTTGTAACCTCAACCCAGACTTCAGAAACGCCTATTCCGGCCTGAGCAGCGTTAATTTCTACAATTGGTGTGGTTGCACCTGTTGACCAAAGGTATGTTGAGCCTTCTGTGGTGGCGTCAAATACAAAAACAGAGTCGCTGCAAGCTGCAGAAACTTCACCAATATCAACAACTGGTGCAGGTCCGAAGAATGCAACTTCAAACTCATCCGTAGCTACACATCCGTTTTCAGTTGTTACCTCCACCCAGAAGCTGTGTGTTCCAAGGCCGTATTCTGCAGAAGAAATAGTTATAAACTGCTCAGTGGTTCCATCTGACCAAATGAAAGTTGATCCTTCATTGCCCGCATCAAATATGAGGTCTGTATCACCACAGCCAACGAATGAAGTTCCGGAAACCTCGACAACCGGAAGAGGATGGAAAACAGCCACAATAGTATCTGTTGCAGTACAGCCGTTCTGATCTGTTATGTGTACCCAGATATTTTGTTCGCCAATACCAAAATCAGCAGCAGTTGCATTCAAAATACGACCTGTATGACCATTTGACCAAAGATAAGCAACAGCCTCTGTGCCTGCATCAAAAATGAGGGTTTCATTTTCACATGCATCAAAAATGTCTCCTTGAATTTCTACTGTTGGAGGCTCAAAGAAACCAATCGTTAAAGTATCTGTTCCAACACATCCATTGGGCGAAGTTACTTGTACCCAGAGCTGATGCGTTCCAGGTCCAAACTCAGCTACTGAAGTCTGCAGAACCTGACCTGTGAAACCGTTTGACCATAGGTATTGTGATCCTGCGTTTTGCGCATCGAAAGTAAGAACCTCTTCACCGCAACCAATCAGGTTGTCTCCCAGATTTAATACAGGGCCCTGAATAATTGTGAGAGTAATTGTGTCTGAACTCATGCAGCCATATTGGGAAGTTACCTGAACCCAGATGTCGTGTGTACCTGCGCCAAGTTCAGCAGCTTCAACTTCGAAAACACGGCCAATAGCACCATTAGACCAGAGATAGGTTGAACCCTGATTTCCGGCATCAAGGGTTATTAAATCATTGGTGCAAGATTGCATATCGTCACCAAGTGAAACTACAGGATAATCGTGAACGCCAATGCTTACAGGTGAACTGACTATGGTGTCGCCTGCATTAACCAAATAGGCAATGTAAACGGTTGAAATCTCAGGACTTACTATTGGGTCAGGGATTTCAGCTACAAGTTCACCGGCAGCAGTTTTCCAGAAATAGGTAATATCTCCGGTAAACCCTGATGCTGAAACCATAAGTTGTGTGGATTCGCCAATGCAAATATCATATTCGCTTGCTGAGGCAACAAACAGATATTCTGATACCAATAAATGCACTGGAACAAGCACAAGCCCATTGTCCGGATCATTGTTGCTTATTTTAAGATTGGCATAATAATCACCCATTTCGAGATCAGTTGCTTTCAAAGTAACAGTGATTTCGGCAGATCCGCCAGGAGCAATTGTTCCAACTGTCGGGGAATAACTCAACCAACTGACAACATTCAAGGTGTAATCTTCAACTTCACCGTATGTTGTTGTTCCGCATGGGGCTAAAGTTCCAGTCCAGGTAATACGAATGCGCATTCTTGTCGGCCCTGATTTGGCACCGACAGGTGGTTCAATAATGGCAGTATAAGGACCATTTCCAGGAGAACCGGATACTATGATCGGGGCGTCATCAAAAACACCATTTTGGTTCCAGTCAATCCAGACACCGCATTGGTCAGCAGAGTAGGGGTTTCCGTTTGTTATCGTAAGCGTTATGGGTTCGCCAGCTTTAACTTCTGTTGATAAGTTGGTGTAATTTGCATAATTACTGCTGCCGGAAGAATTATTTATAGTGCCAATCTGAACGCGCGAAATATATTCATCACCACCACCTGAAGCTGCACAATAGTTGTTTACTTCACGGGTTTGATTAATGATTTCAGAGGTAATATTAAACGCCATCGGAAGCTGACCTACATTTGAAACAAGCACTGTTTGCGTGGCTATAGAATCTGGTTGAAGTTGCTGAAATATACTTTCCGGCTGCACTGCAATGCGGGCATCTCCCCATTGCATGGTAACACGGCTGGCGCCACTTTCTCCATCATCTGTATATGCAGCAGTAACGGCGTAAACATAAACACCATAATCAGGCAACTGATTTATGTAGCTGTTTGACTGTGATGTTCCAACGAGTTCATTGTTACGATAGATGTTAAACCCTGTAAAGCCAGGTGCAGTTTCATATTCCCATGTAAGGTTCACATTACCCGTAGGGAAGTCAACACTTCCAAGTAAGTTGAATGGACGGCTCAAAGCATTTGTTTCGTATGGCGAAGTATAACTCATTGTGATGCCGGAGCGATTATCGGTCCAAACAGGATAAACCATACCGCCACGGGCAGAAATGCCAAGATAATCGCCCATATATCCACCGGCAAGACCTGGAATAGGTGCTGGAGTGAATGCAACATCCGATACTTTGAAATCTTCCCAGGTTTCGCCGCCATCGAAGCTGTTGGCGCAGAAAACTTCAACCTGTGTTTGACTTACATTTCGATCGCCATAGAAAACTGCACTGAGAATTCCGTTTTCAGGATCGCAGGTTAGCCATGGAAAATAATGTTCTTTACCTTCTCCGTATGGGTTTTGGTTAACTCTTACCGGAGCTGACCACGTGGCGCCTATGTCAGTAGATTTGATGATATAGACATCAATTCCCTGATTCTGATTGATGCCAGGAGTACCGATATTGGCCCATACAATGTATATAGTTCCTCTGTCTGGTCCGTTAGAAATATCAACGGCCATCGAGGGGAAGGAGTTAACACGATGGTTTTTCTTTGTTTGAGTGGTTCTGATACCACGAATATTTTGAAGGATTCGTGTTGCAGGTGTCCAGGTAGCTCCACCGTCAAGCGATTTTGCAAAGCCCAGAGCACCTTCATCTGAGGGCCAGCTGTTGTAGATAGACCAAACTGCATAAACTTCACCATTAGGTCCTGTCTGCACATTCACGCCCTGATTGTGGCTTCCTGCATTAACCGCAGTACTTAATGGGGCGCGAGGCGTCCAGGTATCTCCATCATTTGTAGAGCGGGAAACGACTATTTCGGCATCGTACGGACCACCGAAATCTGTCCA
>JAGXRB010000012.1 GCA_018336075.1 Bacteroidota bacterium | reverse complement strand
TTTCGAAAAAGAAGAAGAATGTTACAGGGCGATATTTTTCTGGGTGGCCAACAATCTTGTTTATGACATTAAAAGTCTGAGTCAGCCTGCCGTTGAGGAGCCAAAGCCAGTGATCGTAAAAAAAGCGTTTGAAAGAAGGATGGCAGTCTGCGAAGGCTACTCAGGACTCATGGACACACTTTGCCAGCTTTCGGGCATCACGACTGCGCTTGTGAGTGGCTACACGCGCAACAACGGACAACTCGACATCACACCCCATATGTGGATGGCTGCATACATTAATGGTGCATGGACATTGTCCGATCCAACATGGGCATCCGGAGCAATAATGAACAATAAATTTGTAAAGCAATTTGAAGAAAAATATTTTTTAGTGCCAGCGCAAAGAATGATTCAAAGCCATATTCCTTATGATCCGATGTGGCAGCTTCTTAAAAAGCCCTTAACGCATAAAGCTTTTATTCAACTCACCAATGATGAAAAAAACAATGTTGACTTCAATTTTAACGACTCCATTTATCACCATCTGAACGCAGGAAAAGCGGCCCAATATCAGAATGAATTGCGCCGGATTCGCAATCAGGGGTTTAATCATCAGGCACTTGGGCAACGTTTAAACTATCTTGAGGGCACCCTGAAAGTTGTTCAACACAACAGAACCGTTGCAGAATTACGCATTGTTACTGACGTTTTCAATCAATCGATAGAACTTTTTAATTCCAGTGTAAACCTTCTGAACAACAGAGCTGATTCTAAATCAGTCAATACCAAGCTGCATGAAGCAAAAGAGAAGCTTTTTCAGGCTAAGGAGCGGCTGCTGGCAATTGAAGATTCACCGGCTGCACTCAATCAGAACATGGCATCAATGATGAATTCCATCAAACAGCTTGAAGAAAATATCCAGCAGTTACTGACGCGATAAATACTTTTTTGGCTACAGAAAAATGTCGTTTCTCTGACTAAATCTTCTATTTGGTTTCACACTTAAGCTTCATATCTTTGCTCTTCCAAAACCAAATGTATGAAACGTTTATTCTTGTTGTTAATTTTTATCAGTCAATTGATTTTATCTGCAAAGTCACAAAACAATTTTATAGCCTGCGGAGAGCAATCAGGCACATGGAATTACGATACCGTTTTTGTGCATTGTGATGTTGTTGTACCACATCTGCAAATGCTTCAGATTTTACCGGGAACAAAAATCATTTTCGACGGACACTATTCCATTCATGTTCAGGGAAACATAAAAGCGCTTGGCACAGCCACCGACAGCATTATTTTTACCATTGCGGATACGCTTGGTTTCGGTGATATTCACAGCAATACAGGTGGTTGGAATGGTCTTCGGTTCGCAGATGTTTCACAAGAAAATGATTCATCACTTTTCAGCTTTTGCAAATTCAGCTATGGCAAAGCAGTGGGCGATTCGGCCAATTGTTTTGGCGGAGCTATCCGGGCCTTGCGGTCAAATAAAATTGCAATCCGAAATTCGACACTCGACCACAATTACTCCTTTTACTGGGGTGGAGCACTCTATGCTTTTAAATCAAATGTGTTGATGGATTATGTAAAAGTGAGCAACAATTATGCTGGAAACGATGGAATGATCTACGGCTACGGTGGTGGTCTTTGCTTTGTTTCAAGCGAGCCGGATCTGCGTTTTATGCATTTCGAAAAAAACAGATCCACAGGTATCGGTGGTGGCGCATCTTTTGAATATTCACGGCCATTGATCGTGAATGCTGTTTTCGACGACAACTATAGCGGTCTTGGTGGTGCTTTGGGGTTTTTGCGTTCAGAGCCTGACAGACAGATTGCCAACCTACTTATAATGAACAATGAAGCATACTTTTTTGGCGGTGGAATTGCAAACGTTGCTGCTTCACCGATAATGACAAATGTTACAATTGTCAACAATTACGCGGCAATGGGAGGAGGGCTCTATTGCAATGAGTTATCACACGCAAAACTATACAACAGCATCATTTGGAATAATGCCACATACGACAGCATCGGTTCGCAGGTATGGATCTGGGACATTGTTTCTGAGCCGGGTTTTTATAATTGCGCTGTGCAATTTGGCACTTCACTTTTTGGTGGCAGTACCTTTATTGGTGAATACCTCAACTGCACTGAAAATGATCCAATTTTTGCTGATACTGCCAATGGTAATTTTCGAATTTCACCACAGGGATCTTGTTTTAATGCAGGCACGCCGGATATTCCTTCATTCAGTGTTCCGGAATTCGATCTTGACATGATGCAACGGATTCATTATGGCGCACTTGACATGGGTGCTTTTGAATACAATGGCCCGGTTCAGATGAATGAATTACAGGCTGATTTGCTTGAAATGAGTGTTTACCCTGTTCCTTTGCAAAAGACTTCTGTGCTTGAAATTACTGCTGAAACTGAAGGAAAGTGCCAGCTGTTTTTAGATGACATCAATGGGAAAAGGCATGAAATCAGAAAAGGAATTGTACTCAGTAAAGGCAAAAACACTTTTCCGCTATCTCAAATATTTAACGAAATCGAACAACTTCCAGGCGGTGTTTATCTTATTGGGGTAAGACTGGAAAACGGCTGGCAAAAGGGAATAAGGGTTGTTTTTTAATCAAAAAGCTCGCTTAAGGTATTGAAAAGTTTTTCCTTTTCGATTGGTTTGATCAGACAATTGATGCAGCCTGCATCTATCGCCTTCTGAATTTCCTTTGGTTGAGAGTAGGCCGTTTGGGCTATCACAGGAATTTCAGGGAAATCCTTCAAAATGATTCGGGTGGCTTCAAAACCATCCATTTCGGGCATTTTGATATCCATCAAAACCAAATCAAAAGGGTTCTCTTTGTTCAATCTTACAGCTTCAAGGCCTGTTTTTGCATGTACAATTTCCTTTACTTTTCCATTCAAAAGCATTAGAATATATTCAAAGTTATCGTGCTCATCTTCGGCAACCAACACCCTTAAATTTTCGAGTGATACAATATTTTTGATTGATTTAGCCTCTGTTTTGGTGCTCTGAGGTGCCACATATGGTAAGACCAAAGAAAACAAAGAGCCTTTGTTGCTTTCAGATTCCAGCTCAATAGTTCCATGCATTAATCCGGCCAATCCTTGTGCAATGCTTAATCCCAAACCATTCCCGCGTATTGCACGAAGCTGTGATTCATTTCCTCTGAAAAATCTTTCAAAAACATGAGGTTGTTCGTTAGGTGGAATGCCAATGCCGGTATCCTGAACATAAAAGCTGATTGTTGCATCCTGCATGTAATAACCGATCTTGATTTGTCCTTCAAGTGTATATTTTATGGCATTGCTTATAAGTCCAGACAAGATTTGTCGTATTTTTCCTTTATCACCGTACATCTCGAACACATCCTTGGCTTGGTCAGTATCTGACAACAAAACAATATTCTTTTCAGCAGCCTTCTGATAAAAAGTTTGAAAAAGGTCGTGAAAGAGCTGATTCAGACTAAAATCTTTGTTTTCAAGTGGTATCTTTTCCGAGTCGAGGCGTGAAACTGCCAGCACATCATCAATAATTTTAAGCAATTGCTCGGCATTGTTATTAATTATTTCAACGAAATTATGTTTTTCCGGTTCTGTATAATCGTCGAAAAGCAGGTCAGAAAACCCCACAATGGCATTGAGTGGAGTTCTTATTTCATGATTCAGGTTGTTTAAAAATGAAGTTTTTAGTCTGTCGCTTTCTTCTGCTTTATTTCTGGCGAGTGTAAGGTCGAGTTCCATCTTTTTTCGTGCAGAAATATCAACGATCATCCCTATCAACCCCCCTATATTACCATTTGTATCAGGAAAAGGCGACTTAGTGAGAATGACACTTTTGGTTTCTCCTGATGGCAGTTTCAATTCTCTTTCAAGTGTTTGAATTTTATCTTTACCATCAAAAATACGTTGGTCTGAAGCGATATTTCTGCGGGCAATCTCATAATCGTCCATGTCGTGCAGACTTCTTCCTATAATGTCTTCCCTCTTAAAGCCAAAAAGATCAGCAAATGCTTTGTTAACTCCCAAATATGCGCCGTTACGATCCATATAAAAAAGTGGGTTTGGAATGGATTCAAGGAGGGTTTCAATAAATTTTGACTGTTGCTGTATTTCAATTTCTGCTTCCTTCTTGTTGGTAATATCGCGGACGATAACCAATACCTCCTCATCACCGCTTTTCACCATCCGGGCATCATACCAACGTTGTTTTTCGTTGTGATAAAGACTATACTCGTATTGGAGCAGTACATCTTCAGCGAGTGTGGCAGCAATTTTATCTTTAGTAAGTTTTGCCAATGCGGGTGGCAAAACATCAAAGCACGTTTTGTCAATAAGTTCTTCAGAAGATACAAGCAGCAAGCTTTGATCCTGTGCAACGCAATCGATGAACCGGCCATCTTTGTCCATCCTGAAAAAAATATCAGGAATAGCTGATATAATTGCACGATTCCGCGACTCACTTTTAATCAATGTGCGCTCGGCCAGTACCTGATCTGTAATGTCTTTCGAAATAGACAAAATACCATGCCTGCCGTCGGGCAAAGTGACCAATGTTTCGATAAGCTCCGAAATATTGATCCTGTTGTTTTGTGCAAGGCTTTCAACACGGCTGTAAAGAACCTTGTTTTGAACAATCGCTTCAATATTTTGCCTCACCTGAGGCCTGAACTTTTCAGGAACGATGATTTCAATGTTTTTTCCAATCAAGTCTTCTGCCTTGTAACCAAAATCGTTGCAAAGCGTTTGGTTCACCTCAAGAATGTTTCCTTCCAAATCTTCAAGAATTATACCTACAGGGCTTGATTCAAAAAGGGAGCGGTAACGTTCTTCACTGATGCGAAGCGCGTTTTCGGCATTCTTTCGCTCAGTTATGTCTTGCGCAATGGCAATAATTGCCTCCTGATCAAAATAAATTGTTCTAAAAAGATTAACTTCTTTTGGAAAGATTTCGCCATTGCTGCGCTTCCCCCAGAATTCAAACTGAACAACCTTGTCATTAAAAGCAGCATCAATATTTTTTTTGAGTTCCTCGAGATCATTATAACCGGGTGCCGATAAAAATTCTGGGGTATGTCCAATAAACCTCTCTCTCGGATAGCCATAAAGTGCTATTGCTCCATCGTTTACATCGAGAAAAAGACCATTTCTGTCTTGCACATACGCTGCTCCCTTAATACTATTAAAGAGGCTCCGATAACTCTTTGCACTCCTCATGGCTTGTTTTTGCCTTTCCAGTTCGTTGGCTCTGTCGCGAAAAACCATCACAGCACCAATCATTTTACTATCATTGTCAAAAATTGGTGCTGCACTGTCGGCGACAGGAATTTTATTGCCATTTGCATCAATTAAAAGAAACGCATCAAAACTTACTTTTTCTTTTTTTTCGAGTACAAGTTGAAGAGGATTTTCAATCTCCTGCAAACTTATTTCATCCACAAACCTGATAATGGATTTGAGGTTCTTTCCTACAACACCAATTTCGCTAAATCCAGTTAGTTTTTCTGCTACAGGATTCATCTGATTGATGTTTCCATGAATATCAGTTGTAATTACGCCATCTCCAATGCTATAAAAAGTTGTCCGGTACAGCTTCTCACTTTCAGAAAGTTGTTTAAAAAGACTGCTGTTAAGCTCCTGATCAAGCAAAACTTTCCCGATGATAACTGTAACAAGCGGGTAAATCCCAAGCACTGTGAAGCCGATCAGTTGAAATGTATCATGTCTGACAGCAGAAGGCAATGTAAGCATTAGGGCAATCATTACAACATGTACAAGGATGCCCATCAAAAGAAAGACCCAAACCTTAATATGTGATATTCTTTTCCGGGTACGATAAGTATGAAAAGCCCACCCAATAGAAAATGAAGTAAAAATAACCAGTGATCCCATCAACATCCCTGATCCTCCAAGATATAACCTGTAACTAGCTGCAATAATTGCACTTATAGCGCCACTAACAGGGCCGAAAAAGAGTGCAGCAAGACTGATTACGATTGAACGACCGTCGAATATTATGCCATCTGTGAAAACAAACGGATACATCATTCCTACGATGGTAGCTGAACCAAACAACAAACCCTGCAAGACTTTTCCGCTTACCAGATTCCTGTCAAAACGTTGATTAATAAAACCCGACAAGGCACTTATGGCCACCAAAACGGAAAGGTTGTAAATGAGGTCAAGTATAATCATAGGCAAATCTACTAAACAAAATGCCTGTTTTGCAAAAAAAAATCAGCTAGCCGAATCAAACCTTGCTATTTGATTTTAAAGGCGAAAATCTTTTGCCACCAAAGATGCATCATAAAGTGCATTGAAATCAATTTTGTTGTCGATTCCTTTTTCCTGACAAAATGCAAGCAAATCCTGTGTGCTCAGGTTGCCAACCATTTCTTTGGCCGCAGTCGGACAGCCGCCCAGACCGTTCAATACTGTTTCAAAACTGCGAACGCCTGCTTCCCATGCTGCTTCCAGCTTAGCATGACTCTGTGAAGGCTTGGTGTGAAGATGTAACCCAAAATCTGCATCAGGAAAAGCGCTGATTAACTGGCTGTAAACATCAAAAATAATATCCGGAGTGGCATTACCCAGTATATCTGACAGTGGCATGCGTCTGATGC
>JAGXRB010000011.1 GCA_018336075.1 Bacteroidota bacterium | reverse complement strand
CCCGCCGTGGCGGAAACAATCCGAACAACCTCAAAAGTATCAGCAAACCACACCGAAAGGGTGTCAATATCCCGGAATCAGGGTTTCACTATAGCAAATAAGCATCATCAGCCTTACAAAAAGAATAGAACGCAGATGACGCAGATAGAGCAGATTTACGCAGATCAAAATCAGTGCAGATGAGCGTCATCTTTGTTCTTACCTAAAAAAATCCGCGACCATCCGCTCAATCCGCGTCATCCGCGTTCCATTATGTAATAAGAGCCAAGGAAAAAGGAAAAAGAGCCTAAACCCCGCCTGTCCGCCGTGGCGGAAACCCTGCCTGTCTCGCCTTGGCGGAAACAATCCGAACAACCTTGAAAGCTTTAGCAAACTCCGCTGAAAAGGGGTCAATATTCCGGAATGGGGGGAAGGATGATCCGAAATCTGCGTTCCATTAAAACAATGACTCGTCTTGACCTCCAGACTTTAAGACCTACAGACTTGCGGTATTGTTTGTCCGGCTGCTTCTTGTGGGACTTTTAGGACTGTGGCGACAAGGTCGCAACTGTCTCCATTGTCCCACCAATTACTTATTCTTATTTCTTTCATCAATTCTTGCTTTGGTCATTCTTTCCCTTAGGCCACCTTCTTTTACAAAAGCAATTTCCAATTGATTAATCTGCTGCTTCAGCAGATAAGTACAGATTTTTATCAGCGTAATCATGGTATTGGCACAAATCTCCGGACTTTCGTGTTCAATGGCTTTTACGAAGGTTTCGTAAGTGGGTGTGGGTGTGCTTTTGTTGAGTTCTCTTAGTCTTGCAACCAGCCTGTGTTCTTTTGCCCAAAGAGGCAGCTTTTGAGTTCTCAGAAAATCTTCGTAATCTATTTGAAGTTCCTCCAAACTGGCACGGGCTACATTGGTAAGTTTAATCTCAGTTTCTTTTGACGTTGCTGATGCCATGCTGGCTTCTGCAATGTTTTGCTTGCCGCTGCGGGCTGCCTGTACCATTTGGCCAATAGTACGGTCGTATTTCTGGAAAAAACGGTTGGTAAAATATACTGTGCCATCATAGATAATTTCCGATTTCTGGTAACTAAACAGATTGCGGTATCCACCATGTGTGGGAATAAAACCTCCGGTATTTTTATCATTCTCGCTCATCTATATTTCATTTCTGTGCTGATGTGAATGGATTGTTGCCTGATATGGTCCGTTCTCATGAGGTGGTAAGCGATTTAAATATACATGGGTTAGATGGTTTTTGGTGGAGATTGGATTTGTTTACTTCACATTTGCATTTCTAAATTAGCTTTCCATAACTTTAACAAACTCCCCAATAACCTTCATTCCACTAGCATCTTCTTCTTTAATAATGATGTCTTTATAAATATCATCATAAGAATTTGGCCTTAATATAATTGAAGTGTGTTCCCAGCTATCATCAAGTATTCTTTTTTCACTCGAATAGGTCTTGATTGTAAATGCAGAATTGAAATCCCGGTCTTGAATATCCATGTTTTCGACCAATACAATTTTTCCGTTTCGTGTGCCCCCTGTATAAAATTTAAATAAACAAATTGAACCATTTGGGATTACCCTGTTCATTGATTCACCAATGATCTTGCATGCAAAATAATCGTTGCCAGACTTAATGTTTTCTGAACATTCAATTAAAGTGAACTCTTTTTCCGATTGCATTTCACTAAAGGTTCCAGCAGCTGCATAGAAGTTGTAAAGTGGGATGAAGTTCTTGGACTGTTGTTGAATATTTACCGGCTTTTGTAATGAATCTAGATTTTCTTTTCTTTCTGGGCTTACATTAGTGACCTTAACCTTCTCTTGCAAGTAGTTATACATAGAGGCTGTGACTGGGTTTAGCAGATTAAAACGGATTTTCACTACTGAAACTTGTTTGCCACTGTCGCTATTCATAGTGGTTTGTTCAACATAATTCAATTGAGGCTTTACATCGCCCATAAAGTAGAAATCCATTCCTTCATCATTGTTCTTTTTGATAAATAAAGGAAGACGTATATCCCCATTTTTTCCTAATATAGATTGAACATCGCTACTATTAATTGTTCTATTGGATTTTGACATCCAATCAAATACTCTATTATTTACAAACTCATCCTCATATTTTGTTGACTCAGAAATATTGTCTTCCTTATGATAGTTTACGAAAATTGGGCAATGAGCATTATCCGGATTAACTAAATATCCACCCACGTTTTGAGGAACTGGATTCTCTAATACATTTAATATTCTAAACACATCTTTTCGAGCATATTTTCTGTAGAGAACAAAGCCATTACGCCAATTTTCCGATTCAAATAATTTATCGAATAAATGAATTGAATAGTTTGTGGAGTCATTTAAAAACTTTTTAAAGGTTTTTTGTCTTAAATACGAAAGGAATGCTTCGGAAAGCACAAAATTCCCATTTACAATGTTAATAACATCTAAATCATAAATCTCTTTAGCAGAAACCATCTTTCCATCTTTTTTCTCTCTAATAAACTCAAAATTTAAATTAGAGATGCACGATTTAATTGTTTCCTCCGAGATAAAATACTTATACTTTTTAAAGACCTTTTCCTTTAAACTATTTATTGACAGCTTACCAGATTCAATCAGTGAACTGATTATCAAGCTCTCCTCAACCCTTTTTGAATTATTTATTTCTTTGGCAAAGAGCTCTAAAAGTTTTATCTGTTTTATGGATAATTCTTGACTGATTTCTTGCTCAACTCTGATTATGAAATTATAGTAAGAGTTGGCGTAATTTACAAACAAATAAGGATCTCTTGAACCATGTTGAATAAAATCCATCATCATTGGTATTCTGCCCAGTTTGTATTTCAACAGGTTATAATCCTTTTTCAGATCAGCGAATAATTGCATATTTGCAGAATCAATGGATTGAAAAATTCTTTCTTTTGTGATTTCGTCAAAGTTTATAGTCGAAGACCCGGGAATCATTCGGCTACCTTCGGTAATTAGTTTTCTCAGGGAGTCTTTATTGTAAGAGGTGTCTCCATACAATGCAATGGGTATCAAGTAATTGTTTTCGTAGTTCCCAATAAAATCGATAACAGTTAAATAAGATTTTCCATCAACTTTTCTCAATCCTCTTCCTAATTGCTGGATAAAGATAATTGCAGATTCAGTAGGCCGAAGCATTATGATTTGATTGATTTTTGGAATATCAATTCCTTCATTAAAAATATCAACTGTAAAAATATAATCGAGTTTTTCTTTCAAATTATCTGATTCCAATTTTTCAATCGAATGGGCTCTTTCGTCTTCAGTGCTATCACCCGTTAAAGCAATAGTTTTATATCCTCTCTTATTGAACAAATCGGAAAGTTCTAATGCCTCATTCTTACGCGAACAAAAGATCAGCCCCCTCGTAATTCCGTTATCACTACCATAGAAATTCGCCTGCTCAATTATTCTTTCAATTCTTTCATTCGAAATTAACCGGTTAAAATCCGTTGCACTATCTATTTCAATATTGTCAATATACAAATCCGTTACTCCATAGTAGTGAAATGAACTAAGCATATCCTCTTCCATTGCTCTGTTCAAGCGAATTTCGTAGGCTATGTTGTGATCAAATAATTTAAAAATATCATTTCCATCTGTTCTTTCGGGAGTGGCTGTCATTCCAAGGAGAAACTTCGGTTGAAAGTAATCAATTAAGCGTAAATATGAATCAGCTCCTGATCTATGGGTTTCATCAATAATTATGTAATCAAAATGATTTTTTGAGAAGCTGTTAAGATGCCCTGACTTAGAAACAGTTTGTATTGTTGAGAAAACAAAATCGCAATCCAATTCTCTTCTGTTGCCGGAATATAATCCCATTGTTTTATCACTGCCAAAAACTTTTCGAAATGTATTTAATGCATCTTTAGCAATGGTTAGTCTATGCACAACAAATAAAAGTTTCTTGGGATTAAACTCTTTGGCATCGAATGCAGATAAATATGTTTTACCTGTACCGGTTGCAGAAATTATTAATGCTTTGTTCTTATTCTCGTTTCTTAATCTTTTAAGGTTTTTCAATGCTTCTACTTGCATTGAATTTGGAGTTATTTCCGCTTCGGATTCAATTAAACGTTCAATGTACTTATCCTGAGTTAAAAGAAGCTGGTTCTTATATATTTCTTCATAGGATAAAATATATTTGGCCGTTACAGGTGTCCCTTTTTTAAAATCAGAATGAAATTCATTAAGTACTTTTTCAACGATCACACTTTCATCTAATGCTGAGACTTTTATGTTCCACTCTTTGTTGGTAGACAAAGCCTGAGCCGTAAAATTACTACTGCCAACTATAAGATTATAGTGATCTTTGTTTTTAAAGATGTAGCCTTTAGCATGGGCGTTGCCGGTAGTTGCAATTCTTAGGTCTATATTTTTGAATTGAACTAATCTTTTTAGAGCTTCCGGTTGAGTGAAGTTTAAATATTGCGAGACTAAAATTTTACCTTTTACTTCACGCTTTTCAAGTTCTTTGAGCTTATTGATTATTGTAGCGACCCCACTTGTAGTTACAAATGCGACAGTGATATAAAACTCATTGCAATTTTCAAGTTCATGAATAATAGAAGTAAGCACCTTTTTCGGAGGATGCTTTTGATTGACAAGTAACTCAGGTTGATAATCCAGATTAGATAATATGCTTTTATCAACAAAACCTGTTTGTAAACTTGAATTGAAAATTTCAGTTAGCTTATCCATTGTTTACTAATTTATTCACAATTGGAACATCAGCAGCGGCCCAATCTAGTCTTTTTAGATCATTTCGTGATAACCATTCACAGGCAATATGTTCATTGAGTGTTAGATCTTTTGATTCTACTTCGCAAAGGAAACTGTGCATTGTTAATTCAAAGTCAGGATATTGATGAAAAACTGTAATGAAGAAAGATTTGATTTTTACTGAGATATTCAATTCTTCAAAAATTTCACGTTTCAACGCAGCTTCTTTTGTTTCTCCTTCTTCTAACTTACCTCCGGGAAATTCAAACTTTTCAGAGATATAATCGTATTTGTTTTTTGGTCTTTGAACACACAATATCTTGTTTTGATTCAATATTATCCCAGCAACTACTTCAATCTTTTTCATCATTAACTTAGGTTTATTCGATATGTTGGTAACTTATAGTGGGTAAATTTTCATAGGGTTGTTTTTGTGACAAGCAAGTGTGATATTTAACAGAAGTTCTATGTCGAGCACAGCAAATGAGATGATGACCTACATATCACCGCTTGGTTTTTTCATTTTCAGAAGGTAATGAGTTCTACTTAGGGTTCCAAAAATTTCATCTTTTTGTTCAATAATTTCTAATGAGTTATTCTCAATAATTCTCTTTTCGCGTAAAAATATTGTGGTGTTCATAGGTTGTTACATTGGTTTAGTTCAATTTTCCGCGTAAATTTAGTGAAATTATAATTATCCACAGCGCAAAATAAAACTGCAATATCTTCGTATTTTCAATATCCAACTGTTTATTTTGTTGAGCCACCATTCAGTTCTTGTTTTTGGAATAACGAAATATTGGCAACCTTCATGTCCATGCCAGAAACAGCCATGAATGAATATGACTGTTTTGTATTTCGGAAGCACAATATCAGGTTTTCCCGGAAGATTTTTATCATGCAGCTTGTAACGGAAACCTTTGGAAAACAGAAATTTTCTGACAATCATCTCAGGTAAGGTATTCTTTCCTTTGATGCGGCTCATGTTGTAACTTCTTGTTTCCGGGTTATGTACATCCATATTCTATTTCTTCTAATCTGACTCCGATAGAAATCTGCAGCGACTCAAAATTAATAATTTTTAAAACAATAAATCCGACAGTGCACACGTCATTACCGAAGCGACACAAGCTATTACCAAAGTGATTCGTGCCATTACCAAAGTGATTCAATTGGCCTGACATTTCTATCCTTCGGCAATCTACCATGATAGTGTTTGGATTCATCTATTCATTTTGGCATAAGTTGCTCATAATGGCCTTGTTGATTCATAGACCAGCGATATTTGATGGTGGGGTGTTGTGTGGAATTCGAAGCGCTTTCCTGTCAAGTTACAACTACTTTTGAACGAGCAATGCCGCTCAAACACGCACTGTACAGGCAATTAGCTATACCGCCTGGCTTATGGTATTTTATTGTTTACACATCTCAGTCATAGTTTTTTTCTAAGTTTCGTTTTTCCAATTCTTTTTTCAGTACTTGATATCTCTTCGGTTTCTTCAATAATATATAAATCAGAAATAAAGGAAGTAAGACAATAAAACCCCAAGCGTTTGCGGCAGCACCATAAATGATTATTCCGACTAAAAACCCAATGAAAAATGCATCTATGATGGGTGATGGTTTGTTATTCTTTGCTACTTCGAGCAATTCTTTGTCGGTTAATTGAGATAGTTCTTTTTGATTCATTTTGCCTAATTTTTCTTGTTTTAATTTACTTGCAAAGGCTTTATAAGAGCAGCCAACGTTTTGCAGCTACATGCAGGTGGGGATTTTTAGCACTGAACTTCATTAAAAGTAAAGAACTTTGATTTAGCACATCATCCGCCTCAGACGGACATGAAACCCCCACTTGCGTGTAGGTGTTAGCGGTTCGTTATTGTTTCGCTTAGTTCTTTTTTTTTCTAATTGCAAAGTCGAATATTGCTCCAAGTGCAACACCAATCGCAAGGCCTAATGCAATGCTTTGTGAAACACTTCCAGATTGATAACCGTAAGCCGCTCCAAATGCAACTCCTAGTGCTGCACCGATTCCAATTCCATTTCCGACATTTCGTTTTTTATTATTTGTCATAAGATCTAAAATTATTTGTTTTTTTGAAAGTTGTTTGTTAGGTCTTCCTTACAATGACCGCTAAACGGTTAGTATATGCGTAGTGCGACCGTTTAGGGAGCATTATCGCATATACATCGTTCTGCGTTTGTATTTTTACCAAGGTCCATTCTTTGTAATGTTCAGAAATTTGCCGTTTTCCAATCGTGTTTCAGCCCCCTATAAGTTTGGACAGATATTGTTCAAATAAAACCTAATTTTATGACTGAAATAAAAGAAAAATTTGCTTTGAAACGCAGGACTAAAGAAGAAAAGGAAAAGCTATTGTTAGAGATACAAAAGCTTGGGGTTGTAGCTGGTTGCCGCAGGCATTCAATCGATCCTACAACGTATTACAAATGGCTAGAAAGGTATCAGGCACACGGTATCAATGGTTTGGAAGACA
>JAGXRB010000010.1 GCA_018336075.1 Bacteroidota bacterium | reverse complement strand
TCCTGTACTTTTTGAGTTAGGTGGCGGAGAAACAATGTCGCCTTACCTCGCAATTTTGACAGCTGCATTTGCTGTGATCGGACATACAATTCCTGTTTTCGCTGGTTTCAGAGGAGGCAAAGGCGTTGCAACGCTTTTGGGTGTTGGGCTCGGACTTTTCCCTGTGGCTGCATGGGTTGCGGTTGTAATATTTGCTGTAATGCTTATTGCAACCAAATATGTTTCTTTATCCAGCATTACTGCGGGTGTAACTTTCCCGTTTTTTGTATTTTTTCTGTTTCCGCCGCCAAACTGGGCCTATTATGTCCTCGCTGTTGCCGTAGCCATTTTTTTACCCTATACCCATCGAAAAAATATCAAAAGATTGATCGAAGGAACCGAATCAAAATTAAGTTTTTCAAAGAAAAAACCTGCTAATGAATCAAAATAATTATCAAAGTATAATTTTTGATTTTTCGGCTGATTTTTTTCTAATTTTACACTTTCAAAACAATACTATCATCTTATGAAATTTATCATAACCAGTTTAAAGCTTTTACGCAGCCTGCAGGCCTTGAGTGGTGTGCTAAACTCCAGCAACACATTGCCGATTCTTGATGATTTTCTTTTCAAGATCGTTGACAATGAATTATTCATTACTGCCTCTGACCTTGAAACAACGATGATTGTTTCACTGATTCCTGATCTGGTTGAAGGTGGGGGCGAAGTTGCCATTCCTGCACGTATTCTTTTGGATACTATGAAGACATTTCCTGATATCCCTGTCACTTTTGAAATCAACCGCGAAAATCTTGCAGTTGAAATCAAAGCTGGCGAAGGTAAATTCAGGCTTGCAGGTCATCGCAGTGATGAGTTTCCGCAATTACCAGTGCTAGTTGATACCAGCAGAGTTGAAATTCAGGCTGAAGTCCTGGTCAATGCTTTTGAGAAAACTGTTTTTGCAACCGGCAATGATGAACTCAGACCGGCCATGTCAGGAGTTTTGTGCGAGCTGAAAGAAGATCATATGACTTTTGTTGCCACCGATGCCCACAAGCTTGTTAGATACAGAAGATTTGATGCCAAATCTGAGCACAATGCTTCATTTATTTTGCCTAAGAAACCTATCAATCAGCTAAAAAACATCCTTTCGTCAAAACAGGATGAGATTGTTGTACTTGAGTTTAATCAAACAAATTCAGTATTCACATTCAGCAACGTAAAAATGGTTTGCCGCCTTATCGAAGGCCGCTATCCTAACTATGAAGCGGTAATTCCTGCGCAAAATCCGAATAAACTTACCATCGACAGGGCTGCCCTGCTCAATTCATTAAAACGTGTTGCCATCTTTGCTAACCAATCTACCCATCAGGTCAGGTTTAAAATTGCCGGACAGGAGTTGATTTTATCTGCCGAAGATCTCGATTACTCAAACGAAGCTAAGGAACGTCTTAGCTGTAGTTTTGAAGGTGATGATCTTGAGATCGGCTTTAATTCAAGGTTTTTTCAGGAGATGCTTAACAATCTTGATCACTCAGAAATCCGTCTGGAAATGTCTGCTCCAAACAGGGCTGGAATTCTTTTCCCCGTTGACAATGAGAACGAGAATGAAGATATTCTTATGCTGGTGATGCCTGTGATGCTTAACCAATAGATAAATAGAATAATTTTAATAAAAGAACCTCGATTTTTCGAGGTTTTTTTGTTTTTATCTGAACAGTTTCAAATGAATATTGTTATAAAGCAAAAGCAAAACGTATGAATTTCATTTCTAAAATTTCTAGTCTGATAGGCATTGTAATAATTGTTTTTACTGCCTATTCCTGTGGGTCAGGTAAAATTACTGACATTGTTAAGGATCAGGAAAATATAATCGAAAAGCAATTCTCAGCCGAAGGTGAAAAACTAAGTTTTTCATTCAATGCAGGGCCGGCGCATAACCATCCTACTTTTGCCATTTGGCTGGAAACTTCAGATGGGGACCTGATTCAAACCCTTTTTGTGACAAAATCTATAGCCAGTGGATATTTCACTTTTGGAGATGCTGGTGATGGAAAATGGCTTAAAGTTCCGGGTGAAGCGAAAAGACCAGCAGCCTTGCCCTATTGGCTGAATCGTCGTGAAATATTTCAGCCTGAACAACCACTGTTACCTACAAAAAACCAGCCCGTACCAGATGCATATACAGGTGCAACACCTTCTGGCGATTTTATAGTTAAAGCTATTACCTTAAAGCAGTTGCCAAAAGTTTTCAGGGTTTTGGTCGAAGTAAATCAGCCATGGGATTGGAATAAATTTTGGACCAACGAAAAGTTTTCCGGTGATTCTGATTACAAAACTTCTGCGCAGCCATCGTTGGTGTATGCAGTTCAAGTCAATCTTAATGATTTGATGGAAGAATACCATCTAAATCCAATTGGTCACGGCCATCCTTCTGGTAAGAATGGACAACTTTATACTGATATCTCTGGTTTTACAACTGCCTTACAAATTTTTCAATCAATTTCATTCATCGTTAACAGATAGAAGCCATGCATTTAAATAAAATATTTTTAGGTTTGATTTTTGTGTTTTTATCGTTTTCGATTGGTTTTAGTCAGAACGCACAGGTTCAGGGAAGAATTATCGACGCAACCAACAATGAGCCTTTGCCATTTGCAAATGTTGTAGTCAAAGGCACAGCTTCCGGAGCAACTACTGATTTTGATGGAAAATTCTTGATTACTGGCCTCAAACCTGGCTTTATAATTCTTGAAGCCACCTATGTAGGTTATGTAAATTCCAGTTCTCCCGAGATTCAGATAACAAACGCAAAAACAGAATTTGTTGAAATCAGAATGCAGAATGCAGGAGTGTCTTTGCAGGAAGTGGAAGTGGTAGCCAACCCTTTTGTAAGAACTGAAGAAAGCCCGCTTTCATTGCAAAAATTAGGCGTTTCGGAAATAGAAACAAGCCCGGGTAGCAACAGAGATATTTCCCGCGTCATACAATCTTTACCCGGTGTCGGATCTGGTGCCTCATTTCGAAATGATATCATTATCAGGGGTGGAGGACCAAGTGAAGCAACTTTCTTTTTGGATGGAATCCAGATTCCTACTATCAATCATTTTGCAACCCAAGGATCTTCAGGAGGAGCTGTGGGTATTTTAAATGCTGACTTTATCAGCTCCGTTGATTTTTATTCTGGTGCGTTTCCTGCAAACAGAGGGAATGCGCTGAGTGGTGTTTTCGAATTTGCGCAAAAAGAAGGAAACAGAGAGAAAGTGAAGTTCAGAGGTAGTCTTGGCGCTTCCGAATTGAGTCTTACTGCTGATGGCCCTGCAGGTGAAAAGTCTAGTTTTATTATCTCTGCGCGCAGATCATATCTTCAGTTTTTATTCGACGTAATCGGATTGCCTTTCCTTCCCACATTCAACGATTATCAGTTGAAATGGAAAACGCGTTTCAATACAAAAAATGAACTTACAATCGTCAGCATCGGTGCTTTAGATCAGTTCAGGCTAAATACAGGAATAAAAAATCCAACTGAGGATCAGGAGTATATCCTTGCTTATTTGCCTGTTAATGAGCAATGGAGCTATGCAATTGGCGCTGTTTACCGACATTTTAAAACCAATAGTTTTCAAACTTTGGTGCTCAGTCGAAATATGCTTAACAATATTAGCTACAAGTATCCAGATAACGATGAAAGCCTCCCGCGAATCCTTGACTATTCATCTCAGGAAATCGAAAACAAAATTCGGTTTGAAAACAATATTCGTTATGGTAGTTACAAATTTGTGTATTCTTTGGGAAGTGAATACGCTAAATATAACAACAGCACTTTTCAAAAAGTCTTTGTTGGCAATGAAATAGTTGATATTGATTACTTTTCTGCACTCGATCTTGCGAAATTTAGTGCTTCGGCCCAACTTAGCAAAAATTTCTTAAATGAAAGACTGACATTGTCGGCAGGTTTGAGAACAGATTTCAATAATTACAGCAAGTCAATGATCAACCCGCTTGACCAGCTTTCACCCAGATTTTCAGCCTCATATGTTTTAACAGACAAATGGGCTGCAACAATGAATATTGGGAAGTATTACCAGTTACCTGGATACACTACGCTTGGATTCAGAAATAACGATGGATTACTCATCAATAAAGAAAATAACCTGAAATACATTTCCGCGGACCATTACATAACCGGAATACAGTATATACCAAGAAACGATGTCTTCTTTTCTGTAGAAGGTTTCTACAAAAACTATGACAGGTATCCTTTTTCTTTAACTGATTCCATAAGTCTTGCTAATAAAGGTGCTGACTTTGGTGTGCTTGGTGCAGAAGAAGTCGTTTCGACAGGAACGGGACGTGCTTATGGATTTGAAGTTGTAAACAGGACAAAACTCAAATCAGGTTTTAACATGATACTCTCGTACACATTTGTGCGGAGTGAGTTTGAAGATAAAAAGAATCAACTTGTTCCCTCCAGCTGGGATTTCAGGCATATTGGTGTGCTTACAGTTACAAAAAATCTAAAACGAAATTGGATTATTGGGGCAAAATGGAGATTTGACGGAGGATTGCCTTACACCCCATATGATCTTGAAAAATCCGCAATTGTCGAAGCATGGGATGTTAAAGGTACACCTTATCTGGATTATAACAGACTTAATCAATTGCGACTTGAGCCTTATAATCAACTTGATGTAAGGGTCGATAAGAAGTATTATTTTGAGAAATGGAGTCTGATGTTTTATCTTGATATTCAAAACCTTTACAACTATGAATCTGTCGGACAGGATAATTACATTCCGGAAAAAGACGCATCAGGCAATTTCATTACTGTTGACAATGGCTCAAAATATGTTTTGCGTGGCATTTCAAACACATCTGGAACAGTATTGCCAACGATTGGAATTATGGTAGAGTTCTAGGGTTGTTTTTTCGAATCAAAACATAATCTGTAATTTGCAGGATATATTTTTTCTAAATGCAATTTTTAACTGATTGTATATCAGATATTAAGATCAAAATATACAAATCTCGATTTCACCATTGTTCATAACAATTGTAAATTGTGAATAAAATAATTGTTAAAAGAATAAAATCTAGCCTAAATTTGCATTCCGAAAACACATGGATAGCATGTTAACGGAATCAAAAAATAATCAAAGCATTTCACAGCCCGCAGCGGCTTGTATAATCAATATTTTTATTATAATCGACGGCATTAGCCGTCTTTTTTTTGCCAGGTTATTTCCATCATGTAATTCTTTTTTTATCCTTAAAAATGAATATTTTACTAACAATCATAATTAAAATACATGAAAAACAGAAGTTTAGTTTCAATCAATGATTATTCTAAAGAGGAGATTATCAAAATTCTAGATCTGGCCGAAGAATTTGAAAAAAACCCACGTCAGGAAACACTCAAAGGGAAAGTAATCGCCTCGTTATTTTTTGAGCCATCAACCCGGACCAGACTCAGCTTTGAGAGTGCCGTTCAGCAACTTAGTGGCAGCATTATTGGTTTTGCAAGCGCCGATACTTCAAGTGTAAGCAAAGGTGAATCGCTTAAGGATACGATACTTACGGTTAGCAACTATTCCGATTTGATTGTAATGCGCCATCCTGTTGAAGGCTCAGCACGCTATGCAAGTGAAGTTTCACCTGTGCCAATCATCAATGCAGGCGATGGTGCTAATCAGCATCCAACCCAATGCCTTCTGGATCTTTATTCGATCAGAAAAACGCAGGGAACCCTTGATAATCTGGATATAACTTTTGTTGGTGATCTTAAATACGGAAGAACTGTGCATAGTCTTGCAATTGCCTTATGTCATTTCAATGCCAGGTTCCATCTTGTTTCACCTGTCGAACTCAAACTGCCAAGTGCCGTCAAACGCCATATTAAGGAGGCAAAGCTTCAGTATGAGCAGTATACAAGCCTTAATGAGGTCATTAATGCCTCCGACATTATTTATATGACACGAATTCAACGGGAGCGTTTTCCCGATCCATTGGAGTATGAGAAGGTTAAAAATGTTTATAACCTGAACAATTCGATGCTTTCTGGTTCAAAGGATAATCTGCGCATACTTCACCCGCTTCCAAGGGTTAACGAAATCAGCATCGATGTCGATACAAACCCAAAAGCCTATTATTTTGAACAAGCACTTAACGGAGTGTATGTCAGACAAGCAATCTTAGCTTCAATTTTAGCCTTAAAATAAGTTTAACAGTCATAAAATTCTAATAAGATGAATAATAAAAGAAAAGAGTTGATTGTTTCTGCCATTAACAACGGAACAGTTATTGACCATATTCCAACAGAAAGCGTTTTTCAGGTAATTCGAATCTTAGGTTTGGATAAAACTAAAAAACAGGTTTATTTCGGCACAAATCTCGATAGCAAGAAGTATGGTTTAAAAGGGATTATAAAAATCAGTGATACCTATTTCGCGAATGAGGAAATTAATAAAATAGCTCTGGTTGCTCCTTCTGCAACACTTATTGAAATCAAGGATTTCGAAGTTGTACGCAAAACAAATGTTTCCATTCCAGAAAAAATAGAGAAAATTGTTAAATGCTTTAACCCAAATTGCATAACAAATAAGCAAGAGGTTCCAACCATGTTTACAGTTATTTATGATGAGAATGGTAACCTTAAGCTGGCTTGCCATTACTGCGAAAAGAACACTTCAAAAGAAAATCTGACTTTCGTCTGACGCATTTTGCTAAATTGATTTATGAAGAGCTGAACCTGTTTTCAGCTCTTTTTATTTACACTAATTTAGACCTTTTTTATCTTTGAATTTATATTTTTGCTAACGAACAAACAAAGTACATAAATATTCGTTTAATACCACAAATCGAACAGTGTGATGACAGACTATATTCATAAACTTATTGCTCAGGGCGAACATCAGCAACTTGACTTTAAGTTCGAGATTTCTGACAGTAGAAAAATTGCACGTTCATTGGTAGCTTTCGCAAATACCGATGGTGGAAGGCTATTGGTTGGGGTGAAAGATAACGGCGCCATTGCAGGTGTCCGGTCAGAAGAAGAGTACTATATGGTTGAGGCCGCAGCTCAGCTTTATTGCAGACCGGAAGTTTCATTTCAGACTAAGGAATGGGAAGCAGAGGGTAAGCTAATACTTGAAGTAATTGTGCCTAAGAGCAGAAAAGGGAAACACAAAGCACCCCTGAAAGGCGATGATTATAAAATATTTGTGCGGGTAAAAGATAAAAACTTACTTGCTAATTCGATACTTCTGCAGGTGTGGAAGCGTCAGGAGAGCAAAGTTCCCGTTAGAGTGAGTTTTACAAAAATAGAAATGCTACTTCTTGAATATCTGTCTGAAAATAAAAGCATTAGTGAGCTGTTGTTTATGGAATTAGCAGGCATTAATAAAAAAAAGGCTGATCATTTACTTGTTGATTTTATTTTACTAGGTATTATCGAAATGAAAATGAGTGAAAAAGAGACCATTTTTAAAATGGTTGATCAGCAGTTTCTTGAAAAAATCAGCAATAAATCATACAGGTTCAAACACACCATATAATATGACTTTGAATTTATATCTTATCGAAATAAATAGAGCCCAAATACTTATTCTGGAAATTTCAAGCAAAAATAAATAAGTCTATGCTAATTTTAATTTCTCCGGCAAAAACGCTGGATTTTCAAAGTGAAGTTCATACTTCCCTTTCCAGTAAACCAATTTTTGAGGATAAGGCTGATCAGATTGTGGCAGTACTCAAAAAATACAACCCAGGAAAATTGTCTGAAATTATGTCAGTCAGTGATAGTCTTGCTAGTCTCAATTATGACCGTTTCCAAAGCTGGAATAGTCATGAAACACCTGCCCGACAAGCTTTGCTTGCATTTAAAGGCGATGTTTATATTGGACTCGATGCTCAATCAATGACAGATGAAGACCTGATTTTTGCGCAAAAGCACTTGCGCATACTTTCTGGTCTTTATGGTGTTTTGCAGCCAATGGATTTAATTAAACCTTATCGCCTTGAGATGGGAACCTCTCTTAGCGTGAAAAAAACAACCAACCTTTATGATTTTTGGAAACAGCATATTTCAAAATCAATTCAGATGGAACTCAAATCATTGAAGAGCAATCTGATTATTAATCTGGCTTCCAATGAGTACTCAAAAAGTGTTGACTTTAAAGCATTGAAAGTTGATTTGGTCAGTCCGGAGTTCAAAGACTATAAAAATGGAGACTATAAAATAATTAGCTTTTTTGCTAAAAAAGCCCGTGGACTGATGAGTTCGTTCATCATCCGGAACAGAATCAGCAATGCCGATGATATTGTTGCATTCGCAGAAGAAGGTTATGTATTTAATAATGAGCTTTCTAAACCTGGTAAACCCGTTTTCACAAGAGGTTGAAGATACTGTGGCTTTTATCAATGATGTATAGAAACGTCCTCAAGGACAATCAATTAAAGTTTACAAGAGTTCTTGAGTGACTCTCAGAAGTAAGCCTGTGATTGAAAACTTTAAGAAGGTTCTCATTGAAAAGTCAGACTTGTCAATAATAGTTGTCTCTTGAATCAATTGCTTTTTGACTTTTATCCCATGAAACAATCATTTTTTACCAAAATCAATCCCTGGTCTTAATTTCTTGAATTATCTCAAATCACATGGACAAAAATTTATTTCATTTTATGACGTTGGAATTGTGTCATATAGAATAAATTTCATTTTTTTTCACAAAAACATTTGGATGGAAAGAAAAAGGTATTACTTTTGCACTCCCAATCGCGGAGAAAGCTAAGGAATAGGGATTGAGGTTGGGGAAACAGAAATAGAGAATAAAAGTTCTTTGAAAGCTTGAAGCCAAAGCCTGGAGAGGTATTAACGATACCTTTTCACTTTATAATTTTTAGATTTATTTGAGTTTTTTATTAGCGAATCTTAAAAGAGACAGACAAACTATTTTAGTATACAACGGAGAGTTTGATCCTGGCTCAGGATGAACGCTAGCGGCAGGCTTAATACATGCAAGTCGAACGGGATTTGGATAGCAATATCTGATGAGAGTGGCGCACGGGTGCGTAACGCGTATGCAACCTACCTTTAACAGGGGGATAGC
>JAGXRB010000009.1 GCA_018336075.1 Bacteroidota bacterium | reverse complement strand
ACTTTAATAAAAAAATCATGCTCGTGCGTGTGAAAATTATGATTATTTTCTCATGGATGTTTCAAACTATTTGCTTTTAGCGATAAATTGCAACACCAAAACCAAACTCAATAATGTCACTAAAGGGGATCGAAGAATTCCCAAATTTACTTGCTAAGTATAAACCCCTGCTGCCTACACGAACATAAAATGCTGTACCGGAAGCCGGAGTTGCAGTACTTAATAGCTTTGTCCTTATTTCTCCACCCAGGAATACACCCGCATTTCTGCCGGGTGACCACCAATAATATTCTTCAGGATAATGATCGGGTAATGTTATCCAAAATTCGCTGCCAAAGCTATGATGGATGAAGCAACCAAAATTCAATGGCATTAATTCAACAGTTTTGCTGACTTTAAATCGTAATAATTTTGCTGTTAACTGCAGACTAACACTATGTAAATCGTCCGTTGAAACAAATTCAGGCACATAACCGTAAAAATAGGAGACCTCCAGTTTTTGCTTAAAAAATGTATATCCAACTCCTATAGAGACAAACCCAATACCTCCGGCAAATTGCAGTTTCACATAATCAGGCAAAAACACTTTATATTTTGCTGAATCGGACTTTTGTGCAAGCTGACTAAAGGCTTCTACTCCGGTGACAAATATCATCACTATGATTATCCATACTATTTTAAAATTCAACTGTTTCAACTTTAAATTGATTATTGGATATTTTTATCAAATTAAATTTTCTGTGTTCCACACCAAAAACATTTACATAAGAAATACTATCGGCATAAGGCTTATATACTTCATGGTGATGCGAATGTCCGTGCACTGCAAATAACACATTGTTGTAGTGCGACAGGGAATTATGGAAAGCTTCTTCCAGAGATGGGTCGAAATCACCATCTGTTGGTGGTACATGGAATATCACAACGGCTTTTGTAAAATCAACTCCTGGCTGCAATTGCTTGTCTATCCAAAAAATATCAGGCACATCGCCTTTGAATTTAAATTCTCGACTGTTTGTATTTACAAAAACGAATTTAATGCCATCATAATTAAAACTATAATTTAATAAACCGAACATTTCTTGATACGCTTTCAACCCATTGCCCACCAAATCGTGGTTTCCGATAACAACAAAATACGGAAACTCTAATTTCAATAAGAATGAGTTTCCCCACAAATACTGTTTCGGCAGGCCAAAATCAGCTATATCACCTACATGTACTACAAAGTCAATAGAATGGTTTTTATTCACTTTGCTTACAAACAATTCTGTTTCATCAAAAAAGCGATGGGTGTCACCGGTAAGAGCAATTGTAATTGTATCGTCATTTTCACGGGATTGTAGTTTTTCGATGCTTCGCTGATTTACATTTCTGTTTTCATCGCTAAAATCAATAGCATAAGGCGAGTAGTCGAAAAGATCCTCACAGGCAGGCAACATAAAGATATTGACTAGAAGTGCTATTTTAATCGTTATTCTCATACCGTTGGTTATAGGTAAATTATCTTAATCGTTATCGCTTTATTGCCATTTAGAATAAAAGATGCTTTCTTAAAATTTGGTCTGTTTGACAATCCTATGGCTTGATAATTTGAGAAACCAATACCTTCGACAGGTAAAATAAAACCTTTGTCAATTTTTTCGTCGTTATTTTCATCATGCAGAATACTCACTGCATATTTTCCTTTCGGAAGGTTTTTGAATATTACAGTCGATGTCCCGTTTACAATTTCCCCGGAAATTTTTCTGAAATACTTTATGTAATGTTCATCGGGGAAGGCATCCTCTCTGTTGTACAATGCAAAAAGTAGAGAGCCGTTAGAGTTGCGTGTCCCGCTTACCTCAACCTTTAATGAAAAGCCATGGCCGTCTTCGGGTCCCCTAAATGAGCTGATGGGAAGCATCAAAAGAATACCAATAAAAGAAAGAAAATATTTTCGCTCAAATAAATTCATAATTAATATGTTAGGTAAATTTTCTTTTTTTAAATTTCCTGTTTACGTTCTGTGGTTAACCATATACGGTGTTTCTTAAGTTATCAGTCGTTTATGCATAGTTATATTTTAATTATCGCAGTAATATTTCCCACTTCTTGTACATATTGTCCTTTAAACTCATCCGTTGGTAGTTTTTTATTTATCTAAATACTGAATGTTGAAATTTCAAAATTTAGACCTACACTATTTAATAGGTTTAGCCTTTCTAAATTCCATAATAAGCCTCCCGCTCGCTTTATTTATTTGTTCTTCTGTTTTCGAATCCATGTTCTTGGTAATTAATATCCACTAACAAAAATTGCAAAGTAATGTATTCTTAAAACTTGCAATCGGCAACAAAGATAGTTAATATTCACTAACCTATAAATTTTTAACATTTTTTTAGTATAAGTAACCTGAGTTCGGCATAAGAAATATAACAGGAATGTAAAACAATAAGGATTGATTTGTTTCTTTATAGTGTTGAAATAAAAAGCATTACAAAATCAATCCTTATGTTTAAGACCTCAAATTGAGTTGATATTTTCTATTTTGCAGATGAATTCTGCAAGGATTTTTATAAAGTAATGGCGTGACACCAGTTACCTCAAACGGATGGCAAAAAGCATCGAATTAACCCTCAAAGCTCAACGACGCTATAGTAATTTCCATATTGACAGCCTTTCATTTAGGCGGATATAGAAATCTTAAGCATTTCTATATCAATTATGTACAAAAAAATTTGATAGATTATTTTCCTGAAACTGCATCCTGCAATAGATTTGTTGAACTTCATCAAAAGGCGTTATTGCCCATGACCATCTTCTTGTAGACAATGCGCCTTGGCAAAAGCACGGGTATTTCTTTTGTTGATTCAACTGCCGTGAGCGTTGTAAGAATAAACGAATTTTTAATCATAAAGTATTCAAAGGTATTGCTCAACGAGGCCAGTCAACAATGGACTATTTCTTTGGTTTTAAACTACATATCGTAATTAATGATAAAGGATACATTTCACAAAAGCTACTTGAGAACCTTTTCATTGACGGAATACATCTTATCACAGGCATTAGAAATAATATGAATAATCAACTTATGTTGGTGTATGAAAAGTAATGCTCCAGAAACGATCTATAATAGAGACAGTTAACGATGAGCTTAAAAATATTTGTCAGATCGAACACTCTAGGCATAGAAGCTTTGCCAACTTCATATCCAACATGATTTCAGGATTGTTAGCCTATTCATTCCTGCCTAAAAAGCCTGGTATTAAATACGAAACGGTAAACAACAACTGTCACCTTAATCTTTTTTAGCGATTTGCTTATGTCGAACTCAGGTTAATAGTTTTCCGATATTTATAAATTCTGCTTTATACCGATAATTTTGGTTGTATCAGCCATTGCACTTATATGAGCTTATATCTCTTACAGGATTCGAAATCATTCTGGATTTCAAATTAAAGCGGCAGCCTTTTACCAACAAATGGACTTGTAAATTTTCAACAAATACACCGCATTCATCTTCTTCATCAGAAATATTTGATTGACCCACATTAGTACTATCAATGATCACCACAGCACCGGAACCTAAACATTCGGCGTCCTCTCCATTTTTCACAAGCAATGCAGTGTCGTCGCCAAGGCCAATGCCGAGTTGACCCGGATTTATGATCACAGCATGTGCAAGGCGTCCAAACCTTCCGCGTTTTATGAAATGAGAATCTATTATGCAATGTTCAAGCAAACCAAAGCCTGTAGAGATCTTCAAATCATTTCTAAATACAACTTCCCGGGTTCCTCCCCCGTAAATCATAATTTTTGACATCGCCATTGCACCGGCGCTGGTGCCGGCCACAACAAAGTCTTCGTCTTCATAGTAGCGTTTCAATATCAATTGAATCAATGGGGTTCCTCCCAAAATGTCCGATAATCGTGATTGGTCTCCACCACTAAAAAAAACTGCATTTGCTTGTTCTATCCGCTCAATGTACTCGCTTAGCCCTGCCTCATTTTTATTTTCTATGTGAATGAACCCTGTATTCTTAAAACCAATTTTATCGAATGTCCGCTGATACAGTTCTTTCACCTCCTGTTGATACATAGAGGCAGTTGTGATAATCTCAACTTTCTTTCTTTCTTTTAGAAGCAAATGTAAAATTTCGAAATGTTTAAACTTAAGGTTTTTTCTTTCTAATTGAAGCGATTGACTATCAACTTTATCTTCTGCGCCCCCTATAATGAGTAAAGTTCCTTTTGGTTTCATGCCTGCATTTGGTTTGAGGTCAAGTGTAATAAATCAACGGATGCATTTTCTATCGCTATTTGTTGTTGCACATAGGAAAGTGTATTTTGAATATCATCCGCAGATATAAAAATAAATTCTCCCGTTATAGCATTATCAATGGCATGTTGAATAGCTTCTGTTTCATCTGAAACTATCATTACCGAAGTAGATTCATTAATTTCCCGAATGCCATCAGTAAGAAAGCGACTTTGCTCTTCATTGGTTCTTCCCCTGTTCTCTTTGTCATGCCGTATGATTATTTTATCAAACATTTGAGCGGCATATCGGCCCAGATTTTTAATATCTTCAACACGTCTGTCGCCGGTAGCGGCTATAATTCCTGTTTTTTGGGTTGCATTCACATGCTCCAGATATTTTTTCATCTGAATATATCCGGCAGTGTTATGCGCATAGTCAACCATTAGTTCGAAATTTTTGAACTGGAAAAGATTCATTCTGCCGGGTGTATTCGCTGGCGAAGGGATGAATGATTTAAGCGCAGAGGTGATCGTTTCCATTGGAAAATTGCTTATTGCAGCAGCTAAAATGGCAGGCAAAATATTTACAATCATAAACTCGCATTTGCCAGAAAAAGTAAGTGGCACCTGGTTAACTTCTGCTATCCTTGTTTTCCATTCACCTTTACTTATCACAAAATATTCTTTTTCAACAAAAGCAGCCCAGCCTCCGTTACTGCAATGTTTTTTTATGCGTGGATTATTTGCATCCATACTAAACAATGCAATATTGCAATCCAGATTTTTTTTCATGTCAAAAACCAAATCATCGTCAGCATTGAGAATTGCGTACCCATGATCAAAGGTACTTTGCGGAACAACAGCTTTCACTTGTGCCAGTTGCTCAATGGTGTCAATATCATTCAATCCCAGATGATCTTCTGTTACATTGGTTACCACACTGATGTTGCATTTATCAAACCCTAAACCGGCTCTGAGTATGCCACCTCTTGCACATTCGAGCACTGCAAAATCAACAATAGGATCACGCAGCACAGTAGCTGCACTGACTGGCCCGCTGCAGTCTCCAAAACAAATATTGGTTCCATCAATATAGATTCCATCCGTTGTTGTATAACCTGTATGATGGCCGGCTGCCTGCGCAAAATGGGCAATCAATCTGGTAACAGTAGTTTTGCCATTGGTACCCGTAACGGCAACGAGCGGAATCCGGCCATTTGCATTATCAGGGTAGAGCATATTTATAACAGGCTCAGCCACATTTCTGGCTAATCCTTTCGAAGGTGAAAGATGCATCCTGAAACCGGGACCGGCATTTACTTCAAGCACAGCACCGTTTTTTTCGTTGATCGGTATATTGATGTCTTTTGCAATTACATCAATACCGCAAATGTCTAAGTTCATAAGCCTTGCTATGCGCTCAGCCATAAATACATTATAAGGATGCACAATATCCGTAACATCTCTTGCTGTTCCGCCTGAGCTGAGGTTGGCGGTGTCTTTTAAAAATAGTGTTTCTCCAAAGGATAAAACAGAATTCAGTGTAAGTTTTTTTTCTGCTAAAATGGATTCGGTTGCTGCATCAAGTTTTATTTTGCTAAGTACATTTTCATGATCTTCGCCTCTCCGTGCATCACTATTTGTTTCATTAATCAGTTCTTTAATAGATAAAGCATTGTTGCCCATTACCATAGCAGGTGTACGTTTTGCTACGGCTACCAGTTTGAAATTGATAACCAAAAAGCGGTAATCCATTCCGTATATGAACCTTTCCACAATTACATCTTCTGAAATTTTTTGCGCATCAAAAAAGCCTTTTCTTGCCTGATCTATCGTTGTTATGTGTGTAGTAATGCCCCTTCCATGGTTGCCATTTACCGGTTTGGTAACAAGTGGAAATCCAATTTCGTTGACAGCTTCCTGCAGTTCAACTATATTGCTGATTAACGTCCCCTTAGGAACGGGTATATAGGACTGAGATAAAAGATTGCGTGTAGCATTTTTATCTGAAGCCAATTCAACGGCTATGTTGCTGGTTGTAGATGCAACAGTTGCGCAGATAATTTTTTGATTGCATCCATGACCCAGCATTATTAAGGAATCATTATTTAGTCTGGTGTGAGGAATGTTTCTGCGTTCAGCTTCTTTAACGATGGAATACGAACTTGGACCTAGTTTTTCATTTTTATACAGACGTTGCAACGCATGTATATCATCATCCAAATTGTACTCTAATTTACCCAGTAGCTTAATCACCAGATTAACAGCAGCTTTGGCAGCGTAAATTCCTGCCTTTTCAATAACATAGGAAAATACAACGTGATAAACACCCTTAACACTGGTAGAACGTGTTCGGCCGAAACCACAATCCATCCCAGCCAGACTTTGCAATTCAAGTGCAATGTGCTCGACTACATGTCCGAGCCAGGTGCCTTCTTTTACACGTTTCAGAAAACCACCTTCAACGCCTTCTGAACAGCGATGACTTATTAAAGATGGCAGTACCCGTTCCATTGATTCATCAAAACCATCAATCATATTAGTTGGCAATTGCTCCCAAACTCCAATATCAAGTTTCATGACAATCAGTTTTTTCCTGTACCCGGACCAGTAATTGGGGCCTCGCATAACTTTAATGTCTAAAATTTTCATTGTATTGTTGTCAGGAACAATGTCTGAATCAGAATCAACAGTGGGCACTTTTTCATATTCAGCATGTCCTCCATCATAGCCGATATACAAATCAGTTTTTGTTATGTTGCTGATTTCTAAGTCTGAGTCTATCGTTTTCAATTTTCCGTTTATCTTCATCATTATTCCGGTTCGCATCAGGTCTGTCATTATGATTTTTCTTTATTTTGTAAATTATTGAACTGAAAATTGTTTCACAAAGATGATACAGATAAAATAATACAGCCTTACACAGTATAGAGGAGATGTTGCATAATTCACTGATACCATCATGTGTGAAAAAACAAGCTTTTGATGTGTTGACGGCTTTAATTATTTACCTGAAATCATTCAGAATATACAAAAGAGCCGGTTTCTTTTACCCTCAAAGAGCCTGCTCTTTTATAGAAATCTGCAAAATCCTATTTCAGGTTATCGGCAGCAAACTCCCAATTAATCAGCTTATCCAATACAATGGTGACATATTCGGGGCGTTTGTTCTGATAGTCGAGATAATACGCGTGTTCCCAAACATCTATGGTCAGCAGTGGGGTTACACCCATAGTAAGCGGGGTTTCGGCATTGGGGGTTTTCATCACCTTTAACTTGTTGCCTTCCAGCACTAACCACGCCCAACCACTTCCAAACTGGGTTTTTGCAGTTTCGGTGAACTCTTTTAAAAAGTCGTTGAACGAACCAAATGATTCTTCAATTTTCTTCATTAAACCTTCTGATGGTTTTCCACCACCATTGGTGGTTAGACTCTTCCATAAAAATGTATGGTTCCAAGCCTGTGCAGCATTGTTGAAAACGCCTGCATGCTCCGGTTTGCCGTCCGTCTTTTTAATAATCTCTTCCAGCGGCAGGCCTTCAAATTCGGTTCCTGCAATCAGCTTGTTCAGGTTGTCCACATAGGCTTTGTGGTGTTTTCCATAATGGAAACCAACAGTTTTTGCCGAAATCACCGGCTCCAGTGCATTTTCTGCGTATGGCAGTGCAGGTTGCATAATTTGTTTTTTGTTGCTCATAACATTAATTTTTAAGTTAGACAATTTTACGCTTTGTATTAAAACAGCTAAGGTTTTGTTATCTCATTCTCATTTATTTTAACTTTTGGGCTCACTGATGCTGAGGATTCAAAGTTTTGTATCCCGACAACAGACGCCGGCAGTCTGAATCCGTTCGCAATTAATGTCGCAACAACATCATTCATAACCTTTGATCGGATGCTATGATGCACAGAACGTCTTGTGGTTTTAAATGTATCAACCCAAAACATCACCCTTAAATTTATGGTGCTTGTAGCCAGTTCGTTTATCGTGATGGCTGGCTTTTTATCACCCTTCAAAACTCCCTCCACCTTATTTACTGCTTCAAGTATTAACTTTATGGCTTCTGTTGGGTTGTTTTCGTAAGCAATTCCAATTGTAAATTCGTATCGCAAAAACCCGTCGATGGTGTAATTAAACAGCGGGTTTTTAAGGATTATGGAGTTTGGCAAAAAAACATCTTTGCCATCTGGCGTTTTTATCAGCGTTTCACGAATATTGATATCCTTCACAAACCCTTCAATATTATTTACTTCGATTAAATCGTCAACTCTAAATGGACTCTTAAAGGCAAGGATAATTCCAGCCAGAAAATTTTCTCCAATGTCCTTTAATGCAAAACCTATGACAAAAGTTAACAGCCCTGCCCCTGCCAAAATTTTGTTGGTAAAAGCATTCAGCCCCAGTAAATAAAGGGTTATCAAAACAACAAATGTTTTCAGGGCAAAACTGACAATTTGCGATATAAAAGTTGCCGTTATCGGGTTGGGTGATTTTCTGCTAATCCGACGTTTAATTCTGCGCTTGATAAATTCGGAAATCAAAAAACCTGCAACAACGAATAAAAGGACAAATCCAAGATTTATGTAGTTCAATTTAAAGTATTGAATCACATCATGATAGAATTCAACGGTTTGTTCCATATGTATAAATAATTAATCAAATAAATCTTCTTGCGACAATTTGAACCGGATCCCAAGCTGTAGAGAATGGCGGGGATGCAGGTCTTTTGTTTTATCATTTTTACTTATCAACTGTTTGTCAATCAAAACAATATCAATGCAAACCACATCGAGCACCAGCATTACAACAGTTGCTGCAAGGATAACCAAAACGACAATAATCCGTGTTTCCATTATTTTTAGTTGAGTTAACACCGCATCCGGCAAAATCAAATTAAAAACCAAGTGATAACCTGAATGGATTAAACTAAAAAAACATCTACAAAGTTGATAGGAATAAAAGCGAATAGCGTTATACAATTTTGGAAAGATGTTGCATATTTCTCACCCTAAAATGACATGGTGTGAATGATGTAAGCTTTCCCGTCAATTGTATAATACTTTCCGGCCAAATCCAGCTGACCTTTACCCTGTGAGAATTATCTCAAAAATGTGCCGCCAGTGCGGAAATCTAAATTCAAAATTATGAGCATCACAATAACAAAAGCACTCATTGAACATCACAATGAAATGCGAAAATTGGTCAAGGAAATAAAAAATGATCCATCAAAATTTATTTTCCTGAAGAAACATCTTGACATTCATCACGAGCTGGAAGAAGATTTGCTTTTGAGCAAACTACATGTCAGGAAAGAAACTAAAGATGAATCACTTGAATCTCAGGAAGAACATTTTGTCCTCAATATTTTACTCCTGGATTTGGCCGATTTTCCGAAAGACAATTCAAGATGGATGGTGAAATTTAAGGTATTTGAAGAAATTTTAGATCACCATCTGACCGAAGAGGAAGAAGATTTGTTTCCTGAAGTTGAAAATATCCTAACCAAAGAAGAACAAACTGCATCAGGCGCCCAATTCAAGGATTTAAAAGAACGGCGTTTATTAGCTGCTTTGGAAACAAAACCTGTGAGAGAATTGGAAAAACCTAACGCTAAAAAGCAGTGAACCTTCGCTCAAATGAACCTTATTGGCTGATTAAGAATGCGCTTGATCAAAGTTATCCCTCACTGGATAAATCAATTGAAACCGACATTTTGGTGATTGGCAGCGGGATCACAGGTGCACTCATTGCCTGGCAGTTGATAAATGAAGGCAAAGAAGTTGTGTTGGTTGACAGGCGTGATGTTTGTAACGGAAGCAGTGCCGTAAGTACTGCCCTTTTGCAATACGAAATCGATGTTCCATTACATCAATTGATTAAACAACGCAGTGTTGAAACTGCTCTTTCCAGCTATAGAAACTGCGAAAAAGCAATTTTCGATCTTAAAAAAATCGTTGACAAAATTCAAAGTAAATGCCATTTTGAATTCAAGAAAAGCATCTATTTTGCCTCTGCGAAAAAATTACAGAAAAACCAAATTCATTGGTGCCAAAATTAGTTTCAGGTTACACATCAAATTGCTACCAAGCAAACCCAATTCTACCAAAATAGCTGAAAAAAAATTAATTTAGCTTACCAAACCGAAATAGCATTATTAGAAAAATGGCACAAAAATATCAAAACAAATACAGAATTGCATCAGCCCGGGCCCAATGGTGGGATTATGGATGGAACGGTGCGTATTATATCACCATTTGCACCCACAACCGGGAACACTATTTTGGTGAAATTAAAAATGGCAAAATGATATTGTCCAGAACAGGTGTAATTGCAGATATTTTATGGCATGGAATCCCAAATCACGCCCCATTTGTTGAATTGGGCGATTTTGTGGTGATGCCCAATCATATTCACGGAATTTTGATATTGGATAAACCACATGTAAAAAAATCCCTTGACGCGAACAATGGCGATGGTGATGATGGTGTTGGTGGCAATGGCGGTGATGATGTTGGTGGTGATGGTGGCGGCGGTGGCGGTGGCGATGGGGGTGATGG
>JAGXRB010000008.1 GCA_018336075.1 Bacteroidota bacterium | reverse complement strand
GTGGCAAACCAAACTTTGTTGTTTCGGTCAATAGCAAGCGCATTCACCTGATGATGTATCAATCCCTGGGGCGTATTATAATTTGTCCAATTTGCGCCATCAAATTTAGAAACGCCAAATTCTGTTGCGATCCATAAGTTCTCTTCACTGTCAAATGCAAGATCGTTAACATTGTTGTTGATCAAGCCATTTTTTGACGCAAGATATTGCCAGTCGTCTGCAGGTGGAACCGGCTCTTTCGATTTACATGAGAATATAACTGTCAAGCCCAAAAATGACAGCCAGACTGGAAAATACCTTAGAGCTTTCATAGGGGTTATTTTAATCATTCAGATTCATTCTGATTCTTGATGCTACAATGTCAATTGCGACTTGATTTGCTCCACCCTGTGGAATTATAATATCAGCGAAACGCTTCGTCGGATCAATGAATTGCATGTGCATGGGTTTTACAAATGTTTCATAATGCTTTAGCACTTCGTTAAATGACCGGCCTCTTTCTTCAATGTCACGCTGTATAATTCTCATCAACCTGTCGTCACCATCTGCGTCCACATAAATTTTTATGTCCATACGTTCTCGTAATTCCAGATTTGTTAAAACAAGAATGCCTTCAACAATAACCACTTTAGTTGGTTTTACCGGAATTGTTTCGGTCGATCTGGCGCATGTAACATACGAGTAAATCGGCATCTGAATGGACTCATCTTTTTTAAGTTGATCAATTTGTTTAATCAGCAAATCAAATTCAATAGATGAAGGATGGTCAAAATTGATTTTTTTTCTTTCTTCTGCAGATAGATGTCCGTTGTCTTTATAGTAAGAGTCTTGCGAGATCACTGATACAGAGCTGTTTGGCAGTGCTCTGATAATTTTTTTGACTACAGTTGTTTTTCCTGAGCCTGAGCCTCCGGCTATACCAATGACTAGCATAAAGGGCGTTCTTTCTGTTTAGAAGCCAAATGTAAAAAAAAATGGCTTTGGATAGAAATAATTTTTTTCCCGAAAACTTTCCCGGATAAAAGTGTGGGTGCGAAAGTGTATTTTTGAATAAACAGAAAACTGCTGAACTTCAATGTTATAAAAGAAGATCAGCAGCTTTCAATATTTTTTTTAGAGCAAGAAACTCATCATAATACCTGCTGCTACAGCTGAGCCAATTACCCCTGCCACATTGGGTGCCATTGCATGCATCAACAAATGGTTTGTTGGATCGCTCTTTAAACCCTCCATTTGCACAACACGCGCACTGTCAGGTACTGCTGAGACTCCGGCAGCCCCAACCAATGGATTAATACTGTTTTCTTTGCTTAAAAACAAATTCATGAATTTGGCAAATAATACACCTCCGGCTGTAGCAACCATAAATGATAAAGCGCCCAGAATAAAAATTAGAATTGAATCTGGTGTAAGGAAAACATCTGCCTGAGTAGATGCACCAACGGTAAGACCGAGTAAAATTGTAACAATATCGATAAGGGAATTCCTTGCTGTATCAGCCAATCGTTTGGTTACTCCACTTTCTTTCAGAATATTTCCGAAGAAAAGCATACCCAACAATGGAAGTGCGCCAGGTGAAATAAATGTAGTTAAAATTAACCCTACTATAGGAAACAATATTTTCTCCAGCTTACTCACAGAACGAGGTGGTTTCATTCGGATCAGGCGCTCCTTTTTGGATGTAAGCAAGCGCATAATCGGAGGCTGAATTACCGGTACAAGTGCCATGTAAGAATATGCTGCAATGGCGATTGGTCCGATAAGGTTTTTGGTTTCATAGCCGTGCACAATTCCACCATTTGCGAGTTTGGACGAAAGGAAAATAGCAGTTGGGCCGTCGGCGCCACCAATGATGCCGATTGAGCCTGCTTCAGGCATGTTAAATCCAACATACAACGCGCCAATGAATGTCAAAAATATACCAACCTGAGCTGCTGCGCCTAAAAGCATTAAGCGTGGATTGGAAATGAGTGAAGAAAAGTCGGTCATTGCGCCAATGCCAAGAAATATCAACGGTGGATAAATACCTTTTGTAACACCATAATAAAGGTAGTTTAGCACACTGCCATCCTGATAAATACCAAGTTGAAGGTTTACACCGCCATCCTGAAAAAATGGGATATTTCCTATTACGACTCCTGTTCCAATGGGAATAAGCAGCAGCGGTTCATAATCATAGCGTATGGCCAGAAACATAAAAAACAGACCAACAATGATCATCATAATATTTCCCAAAGTTGCATTTCGAAATCCGGTGAAGCTTAAAAACTTTGTTAAACCTTCGATAGATTTTTCCATTGCAAATGCAAAAAACGGCACATCTGCGTCCTGATTATTTTTGGCAATATTTTGAGAAGAAATATTTTCGTTTCCAACTTTTTCGGCCATTCCGGGATTTGTGACGACGAGCAAGTTAAGCAGGGTCAACAAAGCGAGGATGCCAAATACGGTAAATGCCTTTTGTAAACCCATCTTTTACTCCATTTCGATTAACAAATCACCTTGCGAAACACTGTCGCCAACATTTATTTTGATGCTTTTAACAGTTCCATCTTTTTCGGCAACCAGGTTATTTTCCATTTTCATGGCTTCATAAATGATAAGCTTATCACCACGCTTTACCTTATCTCCTGGCTTTACAAAAATCTGCATGATATTACCAGGCAGTGGAGCTGTTACTTGAGAAAGCGCTGATTTTTCACCGGATGTCATTTTAGCTTCAGAAACTGAGATATTGCTGTTTGGCATGGCTGAACGAACCAGAATCGGTGTTTTTGACTCTATCCTTTTTCGCTCAATTTCTACACAATAAGTAGTTCCGTTTACTTCTATTTCAGCTTGATTGCCTTCAAGCCTGAGGATATCAACTTCGTAATTGTTACCTCTTATACTAAATTTGAAATTTCTCATTTTAACTATTAATTATCGGTTAAGGCCTCTCAATCCGTAAATTTTCGAACTCCAGGGAGAATAAACTCTTGATACTTTTTTAATAGTGATAACATTGCTTTCCTCATCATGTAATTCTGTTACCATATATAAGGCCATGCTGATTGCAGCAGTAACTTCTCCAGGAATTGAAAAATCCTTGGTTTGGTCAGCCTGACTTAATTTTCCTTGCCTGCGCAGCATGATTTTTGTTCTCAGGTTGATCAATTTCGAAAGACTATCGAAAAAATAATAGAGCAACACCAAGGCAACAAACACAATCAGGTATCCTACCACTGAAACCACTATGCCTTCAATCAAGGTGGTTTCCGGAACAACCGTAAACTCTGTCAGTAGTATCATATTATTATTTTTATAGTGGGATATTTGAGTGCTTTTTCGGCGGATTTGAGTCTTTTTTGGTTGCTAAAGCCTGCAATGCTCTGATGATGCGGAAGCGGGTGTTTCTCGGCTCGATGATATCATCAATATAACCAAATCTTGCAGCTTCGTATGGATTCGCAAACTTTTCACGATACTCATCTTCTTTTGACTTGATGAAAGCAGCACGTTCTTCCGGGTCTTTAATTTCGAGAATTGCACGTCCTTCAAGCACTTCTATAGCACCGGCAGGTCCCATAACAGCGATTTCAGCAGATGGCCATGCGTAATTGATATCACCACGCAATTGTTTAGATCCCATGACGTCGTGTGCGCCTCCATATGATTTTCTTAAGGTGATCGTAACTTTTGGAACTGTTGCCTCGCCATAAGCAAACAGAAGCTTTGCACCATGAATAATTATGCCGCCATATTCCTGCTTACTGCCCGGAAGAAATCCCGGAACATCAACAAGCGTTACTACCGGAATATTGAATGCGTCGCAAAAACGGACAAAACGTGCAGCTTTGCGGGAGGCATCAATATCGAGCACGCCTGCAAGAAAGTTTGGCTGATTGGCTACGATGCCTACCGGCATTCCGTTAAACTTTGCATAACCAATGATGATATTCTTGGCATAGTTTCGTTGAATTTCAAGGAATTCGCCATAATCAACAATTGCATGAATGATATCTTTTACATCATAAGGTTTGTTAGGATTGTCCGGAATGATCTGGTTCAACGAATCTTCCAACCTGTTGATAGGATCTGTGCATTCAGACAGCGGCGGTTCTTCGAGGTTATTCTGGGGGAGGTAGGTCAGAAGTTTTCTGATAAGTAAAATGCCTTCTTCTTCATTTTGAACAACAAAATGACTTACGCCAGATTTAGTTCCATGTACCCAAGCCCCTCCTAAATCTTCTGTTGAGATATCTTCGCCCGTTACTGTTTTTGTAACTTTTGGACCGGTTACAAACATATAACTGGTGTTTTCACTCATAAGCACAAAGTCGGTAAGTGCCGGAGAATAAACCGCACCGCCGGCGCAAGGGCCAAAAATTGCAGATATTTGAGGTATAACTCCCGAAGCCATGATATTGCGTTGAAAGATATCAGCATATCCTGCAAGACTTCGAACACCTTCCTGAATTCTGGCTCCACCGCTATCATTAATGCCAATCACAGGCGCGCCCACTTTCATAGCCTGATCCATTACCTTGCAAATTTTATTTGCAAATGTTTCACTGAGGGAACCACCGAAAACGGTGAAATCCTGAGAAAAAACATAAACCACTCTTCCGTCGATGGTACCATGACCAGTTACAACGCCATCACCCAGATAATGTTGGTTACCCAAACCAAAATCTGTTGTACGGTGGGTTACGAACATATCAAATTCTTCAAAACTACCCTCATCGAGAAGCAAGTCAATGCGCTCTCGTGCAGTAAATTTCCCTTTCGCATGCTGCGACTCCATGCGTTTTTCACCTCCGCCTTTTTTCGCTTCAATGCGTTTGTCCAGTAATTCCTGAATTTTTGATTCGATTGACATATTTTTGTCTTTAAAAATTATTTGTTTTTGTCTTCACACAACTCAGTCAACACGCCAAAAGTAGATTTCGGATGCAAAAAGGCGATATGAAGGCCTTCAGCACCTTTACGTGGTTGCTGGTCAATAAGCTGTATACCTGATTCTTTTATTTCATCGAGTGCAGCTTCCAACCCATTAACAGCAAATGCTATATGGTGAATTCCTTCTCCCTTTTTTTCGATAAACTTACCTACCGGGCCTTCTGGGTCAGTGCTTTCAAGAAGTTCGATTTTCGTTTGTCCAACCTTAAAAAAAGCAGTTTTTACGCGTTGGTCTTTAACCTCTTCAATTGCATAGCAAGGTGTCCCCAACAATCTTTCGTAGTATGGAATTGCACTGTCGAGGCTTTTGACTGCAATTCCAATATGTTCAATATGAGATGGTTTCATGATAAATATGTTATGTGAAATTTTTCACAAAAGTAGTGCTTTTTTTATCATTCAATTGAAAAAAAGGGCCAATCTGAATATTTATAGTTCAAAAAACAATATTTAGAATGTTTCTATTCTGCTGTAATTGTCGTAATATTGTAAAAAAATCTTTCATCTGATGTTAAAAACCTGTCTCAATTTTTTGTTTACTGCATTTTTGCTGCTTCAAATACAAGTTATTTACCCTCAGTCATTCACAGATATAAGAGCGGGACTAACCGGAGTAGCCGAAAGTTCAGCCAGCTGGATGGATACTGACCGCGATGGCGATTTGGATATTCTTGTTTCAGGCGAGTTTTACCAGGGAAACCAACCTAAGATTCTAAGTAATCATTACCGCAACATTCGCAATGATAAGTTTAGCCAGACTGGATCAGGAATACCTGATTTTTTCAGAGGTGACATTTCAATTGGTGATTTTGACCTCGATGGTATCGCTGATGTTGCTTTTATGGGAGAGCTGAAGGGAGGCAGAAGAATTGCAACAATTTATAAAGGCATTGGAAATGGAACGTTTATTCCGACGAACATAAATTTTACCCCTGTAAGAGATGGCTCAATCCATTTTGGCGATTTCGATGGTGATGGTGATCTGGATGTTTTAGTTGCAGGAGAAAGCGAGAATGGCCCTGTCACTCAAATTTACCGAAATGACCGAAACAACAGATTTACGCTTATTCAGTCTGGTCTACCCGGAATCAGAAGAGGAGTTGCACGTTGGATAGATTACAACCTGAATGGTCAGCTTGATGTGTTTATTACTGGTCTTAACGCTGCCAATGTGCCTGTCAGCATTCTGTTTGAAAATAAAGTGAATGGCTTTGTTGTGCTGAATACAGGAATTATTGCCCTAAAAAACAGCAATGTTGCTTTTGGAGATTTCGATAATGATGGCGACCCTGATATTCTTATTCTGGGTGAAACACAAAACGGCAGACCAACAACACAGCTATACAGAAACAACCGGAACGGAAATTTTGCTGCTGTTGCTGCTCCTTTTGCAAATGTTACTGATGGATTTGCCGACTGGGGTGATATGGATCTCGATGGTGATCTTGATTTACTTATTAGTGGTCAAAGTGTCAATGGACCTGTTTCAAAGGTTTATCTGAACGAGCGAAATGCAGGCTTTTCCGACCTGAAAACCAATATTATTCCGTTATACAACAGTTCTGGACAATGGGGCGACTATGATTTAGATGGCGATCTTGATATTTTAATTGCTGGCCTGACCAACGACAATCAGTTTGTTGCAAAAGTATATCGCAATAACATGATTGAGGAGGGCAAAGCAGTCGTTGCTACCGAATCAGTTGAAAGCATGTGGATATTGACAACGCCCGATCCTGAGCGTGTAAAACCTCAATTTTACTTTGTTTATTCATCCAGCTACAGTGACCTGAATCAAAGTGGAGTAAAGGATTATCATGCCTTCGTCGGACCGGTAAAAAGGTTTAGCAAGCATTATGTAATGCAGGAAAAGTTTAATGATGTTATAATGCAAAGCTATCCGACCTGGCCCAGAATTGATCAGGGAAACATAATTCAGAATGGGTTTGCCACCAAACAGGAAGCAGATCAGTCCCGTGCCAGAATCATCAATGAGTATAGGTCGAAAGGCTTTAAGATAATTGAGATAAATTGGTGAAGTTTCTATTAGATCAAAAAATCTGTTTTATTCCGAAAGGAGAAATGTGATAGTCCAATTATCGCTCACTCAATTGGCCTAACATTTCTATCCATTGGCATTAAACCAATACAACTTTTGGATTCATCTATAATTCAATTTGATATTATATTATTTTTAATCAGATAATTAGAGTCTGGGAATAATTCTGTATTCAAGCTTGTTTTGTGTTTGATCCCCCTTTTTTTTGATGTTTTAGTGTAAAGCAATATAATTGTGGGTAGCAACTTCTATAAAGCTAAATGGCTGCTAAGCTTTTGACTTAACCTTAAGGAGTCGTTTTTAAAGAGAAAATCAATGCTATTTATGCACTTTTTTAATGAAATCCTCAACCTCCGGAACGCCACCCTGGTATACGAGATAGCCATTATATGGCTCCCTTGTTGTGATTTCATCGTTAATGGATGTGAGCATCATACGTTTTACTTCGGCAGGGTCGTTGGTTTGGCCAAGAATCCAGCTTAGCTTCACCCAGGCAACTTCGGGCAGCATATTTCCTGCCGGAACAATGCCTTTTGCCATCATGTCGCGGCCAGTATCATATACAAACATATGAACATAACCCCAGATCGTTTGCAAAGTCATGTACATATGAACTCCTTTTGCATGCGCTCTTTCAATGGCCGGATACAGTTCTTTGTTGACATGACCCAGACCTGTGCCAACAATGATGATGCCGCGGTATCCGGCTTCAACCAATGCATCAATGGTGTCGGGTTTCATTCCTGGATAATAATACAGCATCGTTACGTCATCACTGAAATAAGGAAGGATTTTTACGTTTTTGTCGTTGCGTCTTTTGTTGTAAGTTTTATGAATGGGCGTTACCTTTTGTCTATTAACCATTGCCAAAGGTGTATCGCCGATTGTGCGGAAAGTACTTCTGTAACTTGAATGCATTTTACGCACTCTTGTACCCTTGTGCAACAAACCATATTCATCGGATGTTGGTCCAAACATACAAACCATCACTTCTGCTATGTCAGATGTACCGGCGGTTTTCATGGCATGCATCAGGTTGAGGGCAGCATCCGAACTGGGGCGGTCGCTCGAGCGCTGAGATCCAACAAGCACAACCGGAACAGGCAGATTCTGACACATAAAAGTGAGCGCAGCTCCTGTATGATGCAAGGTGTCGGTTCCGTGGCCGATGACAATGCCATCAATGCCATGTTCAATTTCTTTTCCAATGGCTTTGGCAAGTGCCATATATTGTTTTGGACCCATGTTTTCGCTGAAAACAGCAAATAACTTTTCTGTTTCAAGGTTACAAATGTCGGCAAGCTCTGGCACTGCACCATACAATTCGCCGGGCGAAAAGGCAGGAATTACCGCGCCGGTTCTATAATCCAGACGCGAAGCAATTGTTCCTCCGGTCCCGAAAAGTTTAACTTTTGGCAAGCCTTGCGTAACAGGAAATTGTTTTTCAGGGATTTTGTAATTAGCTTTTTTGTAGCCTGTTTCCTTCATATCGCGAATCGTTCCAACACTGATTCCAACATTATAGCCTGTAGGAATTTTGAGAACGATATGTTGTTCGTCGTCGTTTTCTGAACGAGGAAGGACTGTGCCAATAAATTTCCCTCTTGTGGTATCTATCTCTGCCTGACCCCAAACGCGTGTATTGAA
>JAGXRB010000007.1 GCA_018336075.1 Bacteroidota bacterium | reverse complement strand
TTTGTTTTACTAAGCAAAAAGTAAATATTTTTGCAAAGTGTAATAAATACGCTTTATCTATGATCAGGCCAATAATTAATAATGTATCTGTGGATTGTGTGATATTCGGTTTTGACAACACGAGTTTGAATGTGTTGCTTACAAAACGTGAATTGACAGACCCTGAATCAGGAGAAATACTTTTACAGGACTATACAATGCAAGGCCACCATGTTTTGGAGGATGAAAATCTGGATGATGCTGCAAAAAGGGTTTTGAAGGATAAAACAGGACTTGAGAACATTTTTTTGAAGCAGTTTCATACTTTTGGAGATACCGATCGCCTCCTAAAAGAGAAAGACCAGCTTTGGATAAAAACAAAGTTTCCAATGGTTTTGAACCATGTTATTACAGTTGCTTATTATTCTTTGGTCGACAGTGCCAAAATTAAACCTGACCAACAACATCTGGATACGAAGTGGTTTCCGGTGAATGAATTGCCTGCGCTTGGTTTTGACCATGAAAGAATTATTATGATGGCGCTTGATTATCTTCGGGATGAAATTCGCAGAGAACCAATTGGTTTTGAATTGCTTCCGGAAAAGTTTACGCTGACACAGCTGCAAAACCTTTACGAGGTTATATTGAATACATCACTCGACAGAAGGAATTTCAGGAAAAAGGTGGCACATATGAAATACGTCATTCCGCTGGATGAAAAGCAAAAAGGCGTTGCACACAAACCGGCTCAGGTGTTTATTTTCAGCCGGGATGTTTATGATAGAACAAAAAAGGAAAAGCTCGACTTTTCCATATGATATATTCTGATAGTGATTAGGTGTTTTTGTTGTTCAGCCCGGCTTTTTGTCGCGTGCTCGCTCTTAGTGTTTATTGATTAAATGAACACCTATGAAATTACACTTAATGTATGTGAACGAAATCTTCAGCTGTTTAGCGGACAAAATTAGAATTGCTCTTGAGTCTGACATTGAACAGGTTAAGGGCGAAAACAATTGCCTTTTTTTGAAGAATAGCCCCTCAAATGCAAAAAAGATAAAATGTCAAGCCTGATTCTTTAAATTTAAAGCAATGAGCAATACCGGAAAAATCAAGATTAAAGAAAAAATAGGTTACGCCCTAGGCGATGGTGCAGCAAATATTGCATGGCGTGGTGTCGCTACTTTTCTGTTCGTTTTCTATACCGATGTTTTTGGCATCAGTCCGGTGGCTGTTGGATTACTGATGCTAGTTGCACGTCTCAGCGATGGAATAAGCGACATTCTGATGGGGGTAATCGGCGACCGCACAAATACAAAATACGGTAAATTCCGTCCCTGGATTTTATGGACTGCAATTCCGTTGGGGATCGTTTTGTCCTTGCTTTTCACAACGCCTGATTTGACATCAACAGGCAAAATAGTCTATGCCTACGTAACATACATTTTATTTACACTTATCTACACTGCCAACAATATTCCATATGGCGCGCTGATGGCTGTGATAAGCGGCGATGACAAAGAGCGGACCGTACTTGGTTCTTACAGGATGGTGGGTGCTTTTGGGGGAGGAATGATTGTTCAGGGTGCGCTGCTTTTCTTAGTGGCTCATTTTGGAAATGTTAATCCTGAGGTGAAAGTCAACGAACTGGGGCAGGATAAATTTCAGGTTTCTGTTTCTGTTTCCAAAGATGTTGAAAATGTAAATATCAAAACAAAAGACGGAATTGCACTTTTTTCATGGAATGATCGCGAAGACGAAAACAAAAATTCTGAGCCGGTAAATGCTGTAAGTTTTTCGATGCAGAAGGATTCTAGCTATGTATTTCTTGTTGAAGGAGAGGAGAAAATTAGCTCCGAAAAGATTTCAATCATCGATCAGAAAAGAGGATACAGCAACTCGATTTATATTATGTCTGTGATTCTTTCACTCCTCATGCTGGTCACTTTTTTCACGACGCGTGAAAGAATTCAGCCTTCAAAAAGTCAGCAGACAAATCTGAAAAAAGATTTGAAAGACCTCTTCCGAAACAAACCCTGGCTGGTGCTTTTGGTCATTGGCTTGCTTTTCAATGTTTACAACAACATAAAGCAAGGTATTGTGGTCATTTATTTTACCCATTATTTGAATGATCAGCTTTTAACAGGCTCCTATTTGATTGGTTTAATGCTCGTTTCCATTGCCGGAGCTATGGCTACTGCTTATCTTGGAAAAAAGCTGGGCAAGCGGAAACTATTTATTTATGCGCTTATTTTCTCAGCAATGGTAAATGTATTGTTTGCTTTTTGCGGCCCAAAAGATGTTTTAGCAATCTTTATTATAGGAATGGTTTCTGAGTTTGGTGCAGCGATTTTTCCAACCTTGTTTTTTGCCATGCTGGGCGATGCTGCCGATTATTCTGAATTCAAAAATGGCCGCAGGGCAACCGGACTGATCTATTCGGCCGGATCTTTTTCCACAAAATTTGGTGGCGGGATAGCAGGTGCAATTATTGGCTTTGTACTCGGCGCTTTTCACTATAGCGGACAGGATGCTATCGCTGTTCAAGGTGCCATTCCGGGTATAAAAATGCTGATGAGCTGGATTCCCGCTTTGATTGCTTTGCTGGCAGCTGCTTTAATGACTTTATACCCGTTGACTCAACATAAAATGGACGAAATAACACTTGAATTGAACAGGCGAAGAGAAAGTGAATAGATGCTAAGGCAGTTTTATTTCAAAAGAAAAAACAATTTTAACAAAGAAATTTATCATGAAATACGGATTTTTTGACGATATAAACAGAGAGTATGTAATTACCAATCCGAGGACACCATTTCCATGGATTAATTATATGGGCACTGGAGGATTTTTTAGCATTGTATCCAACACCGGGGGGGGATATAGCTTTTACAAAGATGCACGGCTACGAAGAATCACACGAAACAGATACAACAATGTGCCTGTTGATGACGGTGGAAAATATTTTTATGTCAATGATGGAGGCCAAATCTGGTCGCCGGGCTGGAAACCAGTTAAAAAAGAACTTGACAGCTACGAGTGCCGGCATGGTTTGGGTTATTCAAAAATTACCGGCGAGTTGAATCAACTGTCAGCAGAAGTGCTCTATTTTGTGCCTCAGCAATTTGATGGAGAGGTAATCAAAGTCAAGTTAAAAAACAAAAGCAATCTTCAAAAATCCATAAAACTGCACTCATTTGCCGAATGGGCTTTGTGGGATGCTTTGGACGATATGACTAATTTTCAACGAAATTTCAATACCGGAGAAGTTGAAATAGAAGGCTCTTGTATTTATCACAAAACAGAATACCGTGAGCGCCGGAATCATTTTGCTTTTTATAGCGTTAATAATGAGATCAATGGATTTGATACCGATCGCGAAACATTTTTAGGAACCTACAATGGCTTCGACCAGCCTGAAATGGTTTGCAATGGCCGAAGTGGAAATTCTGTTGCACATGGTTGGTCGCCGGTTGCTTCACATTTTATTGAAGCAGACCTTCAACCTGACGAGGAAAGAGAATTTGTTTTTGTTTTGGGATATGTGGAAAACGACAACGAGGAAAAGTTTTCAGCTCCAAATGTCATCAATAAAACGAAGGCAAAGAAAATGATCAGTCAGTTTCAGACCTCAGAGCAGGTGAATGCTGCATTGAAAGCGCTACAGGATTTTTGGTCAGATTTACTTGGAAATTTGAATATCAGTTCAAATGATGAGAAACTGGATCGCATGGTAAACATCTGGAATCAATACCAGTGCATGGTAACCTATTTCTTTTCGAGAAGCACCTCCTACTTTGAGTCTGGAATTGGCCGTGGAATGGGATTCCGCGATTCCAATCAGGATATTATCGGCATGGTACACCTTGCGCCGGAGCTTGCCCGACAACGCATTATTGATCTGGCAAGCACCCAATTGGAAGATGGAAGTGCGTACCATCAGTATCAGCCTTTAACCAAAAAAGGAAACCATGAAGTAGGAGGCAATTTCAATGACGATCCTTTGTGGCTCATTCTTTCCGTTTCTGCTTATTTGAAAGAAACCGGCGATTGGTCGCTGCTCGAACAAACGGCCCCTTTTAATAACGACGGAAATGATGCACCGGTTTTTGAACATATAAAACGTTCTTTCTATCATGTGGTGAATAACTTAGGACCTCATAATCTTCCGTTGATTGGTCGTGCCGACTGGAACGATTGCCTTAATCTGAACTGCTTTTCTGATAAACCGGGTGAGTCGTTTCAGACTACAAACAACAAAATTGGAAAAACAGCTGAGTCGGTGATGATTGCAGGAATGTTTGTTTTATACGGCGAGGAATTTGCCCGCATTTGCGATTTCACTGGCAAAACAGAGGAAGCAAATCAGGCAAGAATTCATGTCGAAAACATGAAAAACGCTATCGACAAATCAGGTTGGGATGGTGATTGGTTTTTGAGAGCATATGATTACTATGGCGATAAAGTAGGAAGCAAAGAGAATGAAGAAGGGCAGATTTTCATCGAACCACAAGGTTTTTGCGTGATGGCCGGAATTGGTCTTGAAGATGGTCGCGCCGAAAAAGCATTGAAAAGCGTAGAAGAAAGATTGGCAACCCCATACGGCATCGTTCTGTTGAATCCTGCCTACACAAAATACCATATTAATCTGGGTGAAATCACAACTTATCCTCCCGGATATAAAGAAAATGCCGGGATTTTTTGCCATAACAATCCTTGGATTATCATTGCAGAAACAATGGTAGACCATTCTGATTTAGCTTTTGATTATTACAAAAGAATAACACCTGCTTATCTTGAAAATATCAGTGAATTGCATAAAACTGAGCCTTATGTGTATTCTCAAATGATTGCAGGCAAGGATGCAGCTAAGCCCGGAGAAGCAAAAAACTCATGGCTGACCGGCACAGCAGCATGGAATTTTTATACTGTAAGTCAATATATTTTGGGCATTAAACCGGATTATGATGGCTTGACCATAGCACCCAGCCTTCCTTCTTCAATGAAGGAGCTTCGCTTCACCAGAAAATTCAGAGGGAATACCTATCATGTAAAGGTTATCAATAACGGTGGTAAACAGCAATCTTGTCGCGTAAATGGCAAAGATTGGAATGGAGCTCTTCCAATATCGAAAAATAATGAGATATTTGAAGTTGAATTAATATTAAACCAGGATGGAGAATAATTACAAAGCAAGCAGTGCCCGTTACAAAACGATGAAATACAACCGCTGTGGAAAAAGCGGATTGTTGCTTCCCGCCATTTCATTGGGATTGTGGCACAATTTCGGGCATGCAGATAGTTTTAATACTGCAAGAGATATCCTTAGATCAGCCTTCGATCAAGGGATTACACATTTCGACCTTGCAAACAATTATGGTCCGCCGGCAGGTTCAGCGGAGGAGGTTTTTGGCGCTGTTCTCAAAAATGATTTTTCCTCCTACAGGGATGAAATGATCATCACAACCAAAGCTGGCTATGGCATGTGGGATGGACCTTATGGCGAGTGGGGCTCAAGAAAATATCTGGTTGCAAGTCTGAACCAAAGCCTGAAACGCATGGGTCTGGATTATGTCGACATATTTTATTCCCACCGTTTTGATCCAAATACACCACTCGAAGAAACCATGACAGCGCTCGATCACATCGTAAAAAGCGGGAAAGCTCTGTATGCAGGCATCTCAAATTATTCGCCTGAGCAAACAAAAAATGCAATAGAAATACTGAACAAGCTGGGAACACCTTGTTTGATTCATCAGGGAAGATATTCAATGATCGACAGAACTGTGGAGAATGGCTTGCTGGATGTTTTGGAGGATAATGGCGTTGGTTTTGTAGCTTATTCTCCGCTCGCACAAGGCATTTTGACCGACAGATATCTCAAAGGAATTCCTGCTGATTCAAGGGCATCAAAAGCATTCTTTCTTAAACCCGAAAACATTACCCCTCAGCTAATTGTAAAAGTGGGTATGCTCAACGAACTTGCTTTAGAAAGAGGGCAAACTTTAGCTCAGATGGCGACAGCATGGCTACTTCGCGACAAACGAATAACCTCAGTAATAGTAGGTGTCAGCTCTGTAAAGCAGTTGGATGACAATATAGAAACGCTTAAAAACACTACTTTTTCGGAAGAGGAGTCAACGAAAATTCTGGAAATTATAAAAAGCATGTGATTGTAAAAGAGCAGTTCTCCAAAACTTGACCGCTGAAAAGCAAAAATTGAATCACTGAATAAATAAAATAATTGATAGAAAACCATCTAAAAAGGCCTGTAGTTCCCATTTTGAAATAAAATGAAAATTTATCCGGAAACATTGCTTGTAAGCATAAAGCATTGGCTACATATCCTTTACGATGATAGAAATTTTTAAAAGAACAGAAATGAACACAAAACTTTTTATTTCAATTGTGCTGCTGTCAGCAACAACATTCTTTTCATGTCAAACAAATACCAAAAACAAGCAGATGACAATTGACAAAACATCAGTTCCTGCTGAGAAGTTGGATTCTCTTATCAGCGTGATGACACTTGATGAAAAACTCAGTCTTATCCATGCAAGTTCTTCTTTCACATCGGGAGGTGTTTCAAGACTTGGCATACCTGAAATTGTCATGTCCGATGGTCCTCATGGTGTGCGTCACGAACATGGTCGTGGCTGGTATGCACTCGAAGATGCCGATGATAAAGCCACCTACCTGCCTGTTGGAATCTGCCTTTCTTCAACATGGAACAAGGCACTGGGTTATGATTATGGTGTTGTCCTTGGCAGCGAAGCCAAGGAGAGGGGCAAAAATGTTATTTTAGGCCCGGGAGTGAACATCATTCGCAGTCCGTTGAACGGCCGCAACTTTGAATACCTTAGCGAAGACCCTTTTCATGCAGCAGCGATGGCTGTTGGCTATGTTAAAGGAGTTCAGGATCAGGGAACAGCTGCATGTGTGAAACACTTTGCTGCCAACAATCAGGAAACAGACCGGCATAATATAGATGCTATTGTAAGCAAACGTGCATTGCACGAAATTTACTTTCCTGCTTTTAAAGCTGCAGTGCAGGATGGCGGTGCATGGAGCATCATGGGAGCCTACAACAAGGTTAACGGTCAGTACACAACGCATCATGAATACCTCAATAATGTTGTGCTGAAAGGCGAATGGGGTTTTGATGGAGTTGTGATAAGCGACTGGGGTTCAGTGAAGGACACCCGTGAAGCACTTCTCTTCGGGACTGATATTGAAATGGGTACCGAATTACTTAAGTCATTCAGCAATCCTGATTATAATGATTTTTATCTTGCAAAACATGCAAAAAAGATGATTGAAGATGGCACCATCGATGAAAGTGTAATTGATGAAAAAGTAAAACGTGTTTTGACACTGATGTATCGCTCAACTGCACTTGGAAATCATTCTCCGGGCAAAAGAAATGTGCCTGAGCATCAGCAATTGGCGCTTAAAGTGGCTCAGGAAGGTTTAGTGCTCCTCAAAAACGATGGTCTTTTGCCGCTCGACAAAAAAGCAATCAAAACCCTTGCTGTCATTGGTCATAATGCAACAAGATTGTTCGCCGAAAGAGGAGGTAGCTCACAGGTGAAGCCATTGTATGAAATCACACCGCTTGAAGGCATTCAAAAACTGGTTGGAGATCAGGTTGAAATCATTTTTGCGGAAGGTTATGAACCTTATTATGATGAAAGCCTTTTCAGGGGTTATGCCAGTGAGGTGGCATCACAGTCCAGAGACAATAAGAAAAGTACGGATCTTGCAAAAACAGCCAATGCCAAACTTCTGCAGGAAGCCATAGAAGTTGCCAGAAGTGCAGACGCTGTCATTTTTGTCGGCGGCTGGATTCATGGCCACGATGGCATGCCATGGGGCGAAGGTACCTACGACGCCGAGGCGCGCGACAAGCTGAACCTCAAGCTGTTGTTTGGTCAGGAAGAACTGATTCAGGAAATAAACAAGGTGAACAAAAAAACAGCTGTTGTGCTGATGGGTGGAAGCAACGTAGAAATGAAAAACTGGTTGCCTGAAACCCCCGCTTATCTTCATGCTTGGTATCCCGGAATGGAAGGTGGAACAGCCATTGCGCAGGTTTTATTTGGTGATATAAATCCTTCAGGCAAGCTGCCTGTGACATTTGCCAATTCACATGAAGATTATCCTTCACATGCTGTTGGTGAGTTTCCCGGAAACAAAACAGTTCAATACACCGAAGATATTTATGTCGGTTATCGCTATTTTGACTCAAAAAATATTGAAGTGGTATTTCCATTTGGTTTTGGACTTTCCTATACAAACTTTGATTTCTCTGGTCTGAAATTAACCCAAAAGGATAAGAAGGTTTTTGTTGAATGCACGCTTACCAACACCGGAAACCGCGCTGGTGCAGAAGTTGCGCAGGTTTACGTTCATCAGAAGGTAGCCTCGGTTGACCGCCCGGTAAAGGAGCTCAAGGGCTTTGAAAAGGTCACGCTCAATCCGGGAGAATCAACCACTATAAGCATAGCGCTTGATGAATCAGCCTTCAGTTTTTACCATCCGGAGAAATTAGTTTGGATACTTGAACCAGGATTGTTCGAAATTTCGGTAGGATCAGCATCAAATAATCTTCCGCTTAAAGGAACAGTTGAATTAACTCAATAATTGGCGCTTTATTTATGTTAACCCATTAGCATAAAGACATTTATATCAAATGCAAAAATCAAGGCTCGAAGTTGTGGATGCCCTTCGCGGTTTTGCCATTGCGGCCATAATGCTGCTGCATAATATTGAGCATTTTGATCTGTATTATTTCCCTGAGAATCTGCCCGAATGGATAAAAACGCTAGATGGGGCAATCTGGAGTTCGGTTTTCTTTTTGTTTGGCGGAAAAGCCTTTGCCATATTTGCTTTGCTCTTTGGCCTTACATTTTTTATCCAGTCAGACAATCAGGCTGAAAAAGGTAAAAGTTTCAATGGCAGGTTTGCATGGAGAATGACGCTTTTACTTGCGTTCGGGCTCATTAATTCCGTTTTCTATCAGGGAGATATATTGTCAATTTATGCTCTACTGGGATTCTTTCTGATTCCACTATCGCGATTGAGCAACAAACAATTGTTGGCAGTTTCGGCAATTTTGCTTTTGCAGCCCATTGAGATTTATAAACTTGTAAACGCACTGCTTCATCCTGGGCTGCCGGTTTCTGATCCGGCTTCCTGGGCTTATTTTGGTCAAATGGGCTCATACCTGATGAACGGTTCTTTTTTGGATGCAGCAAAAGGAAATCTGACCAACGGTAAATGGGCTGTTCTGCTCTGGAATTTTGAAAATGGCAGGTATTTCATCATTCTGGCGCTTTTTCTGCTTGGCATGCTGACAGGGCGATATGAAGTATTTATATCCAATGCGAAAAACAAAAAATTGTGGGCTAGGGTTTTGTTGTTTTCTACAATATCTTTTACACTCCTTTTTATATTACAGAAAAATCTGGCATTATGGGTAAAAGATCCTGCAACCTTCCGATCAATTGAGTTGCTGTTTAACAGCTGGTCGAATCTGGCTTTTACATTGGTTCTGGTTTCAGGATTTACGCTTCTTTTTTACTACAACAGTATGCGCGTTTTGCTGAATTTCTTTTCTCCAATGGGACGTATGAGCCTGACCAACTACATCCTGCAATCTGTTGCCGGCGCCTACCTGTATTATGGATTCGGTCTGGGACTGTACAAACATACCGGCGCAACCTACGGTTTATTGATCGGCATTTCCCTGACCATGCTTTTCGCCTTTTTATGCAGGTACTGGGCTAAAAGACACAGACACGGACCTCTTGAGGGAATGTGGCACAAAGCTACCTGGCTTGGACAGAATAAAACATTTTGATCCAATTTTTTAGTACCGAAAGGAGAAATGTAATAGTCCAATTATCGCTCACTCAATTGGCCTAACATTTCTATCCATCGGCATTATACCACTACAGCTTTTGGATTCATTTATATTTTACTTTGGTATAACTTGGATAAAGCTCTAAAGATCTGATGTTTAAAAACATCAATCTGATCTAAAGTTTTATGAATATCCCGCGTTTGAATAATACAAATGCCGGAACAAAAAGTAAAGCAGTGTAAATCAATGCGTACAACATACTTGCAAAGTTAGCAGCCAGTCCGGCGGAGATTAGAATTTCCATGAAATGGCCCTTAATCCCCATTTCACCAATGTTGATTCCCCAGAAAAGAAAATCTGCCATACCCGCAAGTACATAAACGGCAATGGCATTGGAGCCGAATATTACAAATGGCCGGGCAAAACGTTCATAACCCATTTCATCAATGAATACCATTAATGTAGCTAGTGTGGTGGCAGCAAGTCCTGATGAAACCAAAACATACGAACTTGTCCAGAGGTTTTTATTCAATGGAAACTGCCAGCTCCAGATAGTTCCGAGCACCGATGCAATAAAACCGGCTGTAAAAAGCCAGATAATTTTTTGCGCTCTTGTTCTGTCGCTCCTGAGCAAAGTGCCGGCTAAAAGCCCGGTGATGCCAGTAGCAATGGCAGGCAGTGTGCTCAACAATCCTTCCGGATCCCATGTGCCGGCCCATAATTTCCCTGGCAAAAATTTTGAATCGAACCAGGCTGCAAGGTTAACACCGGGCTCGAGCATGGCTTTGTTGTAGCCGTGTGTTGGAATGATTGTCATTGCCAACCAGTATGCCCAGAGCAACAAAGCGCCTGTAATGGCAAGTTTTTTCTGATCCAGCTTCAGGAAAAGAAAAGCACAAACAAAAAATACAATGGCAATGCGTTGCAATACACCTGCAAATCGAAGTTCTGCAAAATTGAAATAGGGATAAAGATTCAGAAATATCCCAACTGCAAATATCTTAATTGAGCGCCAAAGGATTTTCCGGTACAGGTCGTTCACTGGCAATCCTGATGCAACCCTTTTTCCATAAGCCAAAGCAATTGAAATTCCCACAATAAAAATAAAGAAGGGGAAAATCAGGTCGGTTGGAGTGATGCCGTTCCAGACTTTGTGCGCCAATGGCGGATAAATGTGACTCCAGCTGCCTGGCGTATTAACAAGAATCATGGCGGCTATGGTAAAACCGCGCATTGCATCAAGGGAGATCATTCGTGAACCGGCTGCCATGAGAATGATTTTTTGTGTTTAAATTAAAGGTTGCCAAAGGTAAGAATCACATTGCATTCTTTCAAATCATTTTTAAAATGATACACGGCAACAAGACTCTCATCTCATTTTAAGGCCTTAGTTTTAAATGTTTATTAAATGCCAAAATCCAGTAGAAAACATTTCCATTGAAGCTCAACTTTCATAAATACATTAATTGTTTTAAACTACTTCTGAAACATAATCAAATCATAGAAATATCAGAATCCCAAAAATCTGTTTACTTTTACCATCAGAAGGGTCAAAATAAACATTTGAACCTCAAGCGTTTTTTTATATGAATTATCTAAGAAAATGAATATGAAATCAAACATCTCTCCAATAATTTGGTTTGCAATTTTATTGGGTCTCTTCGGATTCTATGCATGCAGTATTTCTCCGGTTGCCGAAAATGCCAAAGTCGTTAAGCTCGCTTCTGGTTTTGCCTTTACTGAAGGTCCGGCAGCCGATAAACATGGCAATGTGTATTTCACCGATCAGCCCAACAACAAAATCCATATCTGGACTACCGATGGCAAGCTGGAAACCTTTCACGAAAATTCAGGTCGGGCCAATGGCTTGTATTTCGACCATGATGGAAACCTGCTTTCATGCTCCGATATGGACAATCAGCTTTGGAGTATTTCAGATGATAAAAGTCACAAAGCACTTGTATTAGATTACGAAGGAAAAAGATTGAATGGTCCAAACGATCTTTGGGTGCGCCCCGATGGTGGCATCTATTTCACCGATCCTTTATATGTCAGACCATACTGGACGCGCAATCCGGAAATGGAACAGGATGGCGAACATGTGTATTTCCTTTCTTCCGACAGAGAAACTTTGATCAGGGTGGCCGATGATCTTGTAAAGCCAAATGGAATCATCGGTACACCCGACGGTAAAAAGCTTTATGTTGCGGACATCGGTGCCAACAAAACCTATGTTTATGACATCAATCCTGATGGCAGCCTCACAAATAAAAAGCTCTTTGCAGAAATGGGATCAGATGGAATGACCATCGATAGTAAAGGCAATGTTTATCTGACCGGAAATGGTGTTACAATTTTCGATCCCGCTGGCAAACAAATAGGCCATATTCAAATCGATGAACCCTGGACAGCGAATGTCTGTTTCGGAGGAAAAGAAGGAAAGACTTTATTTATTACCGCTTCAGCATCTCTTTTTTCCCTTGAAATGAATGTAAAAGGAGTAAGATAATTCGTTATCAGCTCTCAAAAAAAGTATTTGAAAAGTGAGTTTAAGTATGTCTGGCTTAAGTTTGAGCGATAGAGCCCAACAAGAAAATAATGTCCTGATAAAAACGCTAACTTTTTGTTTGTGAATCTTCAATCTGGAAGTTTTGAAGGTCAATTTTTTCACGGAGTATTTTTGATAATGGTTTTTGCTTAAGAACCGACTCAACCCAGGCTGTGAAGTCAAAAATCCTTAAAACAGGTTGTTCAAATACATCATTCTGTATCACGGTTAATTCAGGGTTGTGCTTTTCCCAAAGAAGGTTGCGCTTGCTTTGCATGGCAGGAATCTCTTTTTGAAAAAACCCAAGTAGAAAACGTTCAATTTTATAACCTTTCTCTGATTTTGACAACTCTCTTTTTATAGATCTGATTTCATATTTGATCAAATCAAAATCCTTGAGTTTAAAGATAATCATAAGATTTACCATTCTGATCGTTCTGTAAAGCGGCAGGTAAAAATAGTTTTTCCCGCGTATAATTATTTGACTTAGAAACTTATGTGCCTTTTGGTATTCCGCATTCCCGAAATGGATAAGTGAAGTGTACAGGCAAAGTTCGGCCTGACGTGCTCTGTTTAATGAAAAAAGCTTGTTGTAAAGATTGTCTTTGTACTCCTTTGTTAATGCCTCTGAAGCCTTAAAGTCGCCACGATCAAGGTGTGGAAAAAGTTCGTACAGAAAAATAATACATGTCAGATTTATCTTGAAATCAACGGATGTGTTGTCGATTTTTTTGAGTTGATCAATAAAATAGGTCATCCCACTGTAATTGCGGATACTCCTCAGACTCTCCAAAACGCCTTCTATGGTATAAAGATAGTAGACAGGCGGCGTGTTCCAACGGTGTTTGTTGGACTCAAAGAGTTTGCTTAACTCATAAAATGACCGCAATGCCGACTTGTAATCTCCCACGCTGATCAGGTAATTCGATTGAAAAAGTTGGTGAAGTTTACTGATTTCAAAATTTTCAAGTGATAGCGAGGCAACAATACTTATTTCACTATAAACTAAATCATTAAGATCATTTTTCTGTTCCAGTGAACGTGTGTAACCTTTGGTAAGCAAGCGGTGTTTCAAAATTTCATAAAGCGATGACTGCTCATTTACTTTTCTTAAAAACTTCAAGGATTCATTCAGTTTAAATTGTTTTTTAAGCAGATCTTCTTCGCTTAGATTTGGAAAGTTTAATGCAAGCAGATACTCCAGTTCAAGACGGCCAGCCAGCAAAAGCGCATGATAGTTTTCGTATTTCTCTGATAAAAGCTTCACGTTTTCCAGAAGATCAAAAGCCTCTCCAAAAAGTGATTTTTCATATAGCACCCTTGCCTTCATTATTTTATTGAACAGCATATAATGCTTATCTTGTTCTTCACGCATTTCAAGCGCTGTTTCAAGGATTAAGTCAAATAAATAGTTAACCGTACTCTCAAAAGCGACTCCCGGACGTTTGTCCAGAAATACTGACCGCAATGAAGAAGGGGTTTGATTTGGCTCCGCCTCAATAGTATCATACAAATAGACGTAATCCGGTATGCTTTTTCTTTTGCATGATTTGATCCGGAAATTCTTTTTCTCTGACCGGGTCATTGAGTGTATCAAATGGATTAAAGATTCAAATTTTGTCATGTTTTCTGGTGATCTGATTTATTTTTAAATTCAGAGAAAAGAATACATAGCTTCGCAACTTTTTTAACTTCTCTCGATAAGAATTTTATGCAACCGTTTGATATTTTATTAAAAGCAAGCATCTTAGCCTCATTTAAGGGATTTGCCTTAAAATGTTCCAAATTTAATATTTTTTCGACTGGATTAAATTGAAAATCTATATAAATTGAAAAAACCACACTATTATAATTGTTTATATAGTTATAAGTCAATTATATAAGAAAAAGTCTAATTATTTATATGTTTTTTTAAATTATAGTTTATGTTATTTTATTGATAATTTTTTCGTTTTCATTATGATAGATTTGCCCCCGAATCATTTAAAAAACTCGAATACATGCAA
>JAGXRB010000006.1 GCA_018336075.1 Bacteroidota bacterium | reverse complement strand
CTAAAACAACAGAGATCTATACCCATGTAAGCAACCTGAATCTTTCAAAAATTACAAGTCCGGGCGATCTGATAAAAATTTAATTGTAATCATGTCAAAGGAATGAAAATAAACTTTATTTTTGAAATGCTAAACGCTATACCATGAAACGCACACAAGAATTCCGTTATCAATAAAATTGATTCACAACACATTGCAAAACTGCCAAGCAGAAAGCAAAGTGGAAATAAATGCCATAGGGGTGCGTTTAGCAAGTAGTTGGCAATAATATTGAAATGAAACAGTTCGCAAAAATAATTATACTGATTAGTGTAATGTTTTCAACTTGCAAAAATGAGAACAATTACATTATTCCAGCAGACTTTGGCGTATTATTCCCTGATTCCACACAGATTTCAAAAGGAATCACAGAAAAAGAACAACAGAAGATAACTGCTCAATTCATTAAAACATTAAGAGATAATACAATAGGTTACAAAATACCTGATTTATCAATAAATGATATTGAAGGAAGAACAACAAATTTAAAAAACCATTTATCTGGTATTAGATTAATTATTATGTCAAGTTTGACTTGTGCTTGGAATATGAAAGGTCTATTAGTTGATTTTCCAAAGACGAATCAACAGATTAACAATCCCATAAGTCCAAATGAAATAATATTACTGATACAAAAAGAGGATAATGAATATTTCAATCAACAATACATGAATAATATTGAAGATATTAAGAAGCAATATTCTAAAATTTACTTAATTGACAGCCTCCAATCAATAAAAATAAATATGTTCGGACTAACAAGATACTACATCACTGAAGACAAAATTGTACGAGATATTGGAAGAGGAACAGCTATAAATACTGACAATCTAAAATATGAACTAGAAAAAAATTCTATTGCCAACACACAATAAAAAACATAGGGCAGAAAGTGCTAAATTTGAACGACATAGCATTTAATAAACGGCTCGGTAACTTGAAAGGTAAGTGCTTCGAAATGCCCTACGTTTCTTATTGCCCAACGTTAGCGGTAATTATGACAGCCACACTACAAAAATTGAAATATAAAAAATGGACTTTATAACACAATTAGGCATACGGACAGAACATAAAGAAGATGCCGCAAGACTTTATGCAATTGCTTTTCAGACAAAATTCTTAAAAATTTTAGGCAGTCCAGAAGAGGTAACACAACTATTGAAAGACGGAATTAATACCCAAAGAGGTATTTCTGCAATATCCGCAGACAATGAATTGTTAGGAATATCAGGATTTCAACTTGACAATACTTCACTAACTGACATTAAGTTCAGGACTTTTGTTTCGAAATATGGAATTATAAAAGGGACTTTAAAATATGTAGTTTTAGCGGCAATTTTCTACAGAAAGCCAGACAAAAAAAGTCAACTTTTAATGGACGGAATTGCTGTAAAGGAAGGAAATAGAGGGCGTGGAATTGGAAAACAACTTTTTATAGAACTTGAGAAGTTTTCAATTCAAAGTAAAATGACTTCAATTAAATTAGACGTAATAGACGAGAACCCGAAGGCAAAAAAACTTTATGAAAGTATTGGGTTTGTGCCGACAAAATATAGCAAAACGCCCAATTTTATTTATAAACTAATTGGTGTTGGTGGCGTTACGACAATGGTTAAGGAACTATGAAAAGAATAACTACCGCTAATACGGGTTTTGCGTCAGGCGGGCTGACGTGCAAACTTGGAGCTTTGTGTCCGCCTCAGGCGGATTCAGTGCTTATTGACAGTTTTGTGCTTCGAAACCCGCCCGAACGCAAAGCCCGAAAATGTTCTGCACAATAATAAAAACGACGCTATGAAAAGACTAATCCTAATTTTGACAATGATTGGAATAATGACAAACACTTACTCTCAATCGACTTTGTTGTGGTCTAAGGACTTTACAACTGGGCTTAATAATTATTATTCTGACTACCCAAGTATTCAAACAGTTGACGACACAATAAAAATTATTGGTAGAAAAAATACAGCTAACGGACAAAGACTATTAATCGTGAAGTATGACCTGTTTGGCGACACGATTTCAACAAAAACCTATGGAAACGACTCCGTGTTTAACAATTCTATTATTGACTACAAATTCGACATATTAAATCACGTCTATATTTTAAGCAAAGAACAACTTGGCTTTTACAAATCGAAAATAGTTCTTCAAAAATATTCTCTTGACGGAAATTTAATTTGGGTTGAACAAGTTCAGAGCCCTGCTGACACCTCATACACTCCACGTTCTTTGGGTTTAGCAAATGACACTTGTTTTTTCATTACTGCTTATAAAGAATATGATTATCCAGAGCCAGGTGATGATGTCATTTTTACGACCACGCTCTCACAATTGTATGCTTTCAATTCAAATGGAAACCAATTGTGGCAAAGAGAATTTAATCCAAATACAGAGATAAACTGGTTCGCTTACGACATTTTCATTCACAATAGCGACATTTTTCTTTTCGGAAGTGCTGGTAAACTTGTGAAAGTTGATATTAATAACAACCTCACATTTAATGGCAATACTGGTATTATTAATGGTGTAAGTGAAGTACAATTAACCCCTGATAATAATCTTTTAATAACAGCAGGTTTTGGAAAATATAGAATTTCCAAGGTAAACCTAACTGGCAATTTAATATGGACACAACAATATGGGACAAATTTACCAAGCAATGTTATTGCGGACGAAATGAAGGCCACAATACAAGATTCAGATGGTAATATTTATATTACAGGCAGACACTATGGTATGAATTACGGAACACCAAGTTACACCAATGCTGACATCCTAACACTAAAATATAATAGCAATGGAAACCTAATTTGGCAAAACAGATACGAGTATGGTGTAAATAATGCTGACATTGGTAATGCGATAATTCTGAAGAACGGGCAAATTTATATTGGTGGCAATAGCCAAAGGCTAGGCGTTACGACAGATTATGACTATGTTGTTTTAAAAATTGATTCTGCAACGGGTGTATCAACGGGCGTTTACAGATACAACGGACTTGCAAATGGCGATGATGCAGTTTCTTCTTTATATGTTTTTGACAATGGAAATGTGGCTTTAACTGGGTTGAGTTACATTAACTCTCAATACGACTGGACAACACAACTACTTTCAGATGTAGTTCTATCCGTTCAAAATATTGACAAAGAAAGTTCCTTTCGCGTTTATCCTAACCCAACTGCAAGCGGAGAAGTTCTGACAATATTAGGTAACGGCATTAAAGCTTATTCAATAATTTCAGCTACTGGTCAAATAATTCAACAAGGAACACTTGAAGCAAATGAATTAAACTCAATATACATTAACAATGTTTCGGCTGGAATGTATTTACTTTACCTAAAAACAGACAGCGGAATAATGACACGGAAACTAATAGTGAAATAGAATTACTGTGCAAAGCCGCACCTACCCAAAAGGCGGGGTTTTGTGTTCCAATGACAGTTTTGTGGTTAATGGAACATTAGTTTTTCAAATCAAGTTTTGTGGTAAAAGTCCCGCCCTTCGTGTAGCTGCAAAACATTACTGCCAAGCAAAAAAAACGACAGTGCGAAGATTAATAGCCATAATCTGAGCATATTTTGCGGAGAAAGTTTTATTTGCGGAGAATAAGATGTATATTTGTCGCATAAATTGCGGAGAATGAAAATCTATTTACACGAAAAAGAAAACTGGACTGACTTCACTTGGGACAATAAGAAAGTGATGAAAAAACTTGGTGAAGCTAGAAATCAACAGGGCAGACTTTTTGGTAAAATGGAATCACTAGGTTTTGATTTGCAGAATGAAGCGGTTTTGAACACGCTTACTTTAGATGTTATAAAATCATCTGAAATCGAAGGCGAGTTTTTGGAAATAGAACAAGTTCGTTCTTCCATTGCTCGTCGGCTAGGAATTGATATTGCCGGAGCAGTAGAATCGGAACGGCATGTTGACGGAATAGTTGAAATGATGCTTGACGCTACACAAAGGTATGATTTGCCTTTGACAAAAGACAGATTGTTTGGTTGGCATGCTGCGTTATTCCCGTCTGGTTGGAGTAATCTTTATAAAATTACAGTAGCAGACTGGAGAAAAGACACAACCGGTCCAATGCAAGTTGTATCGGGACCTATGGGAAAAGAAAAAGTTCATTATCAAGCTCCTAACTCAGACAGGATAGAACCAGAAATGAAAAGATTCTTAGACTGGTTTGAAAACGAGCATGAAACAGATTTGGTTCTGAAAGCGGCTATAGCTCATTTATGGTTCGTAACAATTCATCCGTTCGATGATGGAAACGGACGAATTACAAGAGCAATTTCAGATATGACATTGGCACGTTCTGACAAAAGTATCAGGCGGTTCTACAGTATGTCGGCACAAATTAGGGTTGAAAGAAGACAGTATTATGAAAAACTTGAAAAAACACAAAAAGGAAATTCAGATATTACAGAATGGATTTTGTGGTTTTTGCAATGTTTAATAAATGCTATTGACTCCACAGATGAGACTTTATCGAAAATACTTCATAAAGCAGAATTTTGGAGAATACATTCCACCACAATTCTCAATGACAGGCAGCAAAAAATAATAAACAGACTACTTGATGGATTTGACGGAAAGTTAACAAGCTCGAAATGGGGAAAAATTAACAAATGCTCTCAAGATACGGCTCTTCGGGATATTCAAGATTTGATTAAGAAGGATATCTTACAAAAAGAAGCGAGCGGTGGACGAAGCACAAATTATGAATTGAAAGAAATGCCAGGCGGTAATAAATAGGACTCTGAGCGGTCTGCAATGCCTGTCCCGAGCATCGGGAACCCAGCGATGAGTTTCCGAAATTTCGGGAGGGGTTCAGCTACATCATGACAAAGAAAACCATCAAACGCGCCTCAGCCGATGTTGGATTGATGTTCACTGCCTACGACTTAAGTCGAATCCTGAATATTATTGGAAAAGAAGGACTTAGGTGTTTTATTTTTTCATTTTTCGAGTTATTGGCATCCGTTTTGGCTTCATTGGAGTCATTTTGGCGCATGCAAAAAAAACATACTCAAAATTGGCTGGAAAATTCGCCTTCGTTACAACGGAAGTATTTGCTAATTTAGCAGGGTAAAATTTGAGTGAAATGAAAATTAGAGGAGGTTTTGGACATGTCCGCCTATGGAGGACAGACTGCCGTTACCAGTAATTTTAATTTCAAGAATTTATTTCATAAAAAAAACTTATTCTAACATTTAAATTAATTTGACTTATGAGTAAACTAATCAAGATATTAAATCGGGTTTCAAGTCAATTAATAAAAATCGATGAAGAACTTCAGATTTACCAAATAATGAATGACGGAATAAGAGAAATTATTCCGGATGTCTATTTTCTTATTTCTAAACTTCAGCCAGATGATATGAATTTTAGAATGACCCATAGTTTTGGATTCGATAAGTTTATCAATCCAATTCAAACTTTACTTGGTAAAAATCCTTTTGAAATAGACTTCCCGTTTATCGACATGGATGATGCTAAACAAAAGGGTTACGAAAGCGGTAAATTGTTTCACTTTGAGGATGGATTGTTTGATTTGGTTAATGGAAAAATTAACAAAACGATTTGTAAAGCAATAGAAAGAATTCTTGGAATTTCACAAGTTTATGCAATAGGTTTTTCAGTAGAGAAAAACCATTTTGGAGGTGCTTCATTTTTTATTACCCAAAAAACAATTGATTCGGGTGTTATTAACGAGGAGACAAAATTGGCAATAGAAACAATTGCTTTTCAAGCATCACATGCAATTAAAAGTTTACGTCATATTCATGCGTTAAAAGAGAAAGAAAATGATTTAATTATTTCCCAATCCAGATTTAATGAACTCGTTAATCTGATGAATGATATTGTTTGGAAAGCGAATGGAGATGGAACAGAATTAACTGATCTGAATAATTCATTTGAAAAATTCTATGGTTCTCCTGCATCTGATTTTAGTAATAATCCAAATTTATGGTTTGAAGTAATCCATCCGGAAGATAGAGAAATTGCACAAGAATCGTCCAACATATTGTTTAGTAAAGGAAAGTCTGAATGTGAATATCGGATTATTAGACCTGACGGTAAAGTTCTTTGGTTTCAGGACCGCAAATCAATAGTTTTTGATTCTTCAGGAAATCCTGTTCAAATGGGAGGTATAGCAACGGATGTAACAGAAAAAAAAATACTGGAAGAACAATTGCTTTTAAAAAATTATGCTTTAGATAATTCGCCAAGCGCTGTTGGTTTTGCTGATTTAAACGGGTTCATAACTTATGTTAACGATAAATATGTGAAACTTTTTGGATACTCCGAAAAAACTGAAATTATTGGGAAACATATTTCTGAATTTGCAACAAACGTCGATAATCCTGAAAAAGTTATAAGTAAACTAAAAAGTGGTGAACCATATTTTGGAAACGGTATTCCTAAAAGAAAAGATGGTTCGACTTTTTTCAGTACAATATCAGCCAGCCCGGTTTTACATAACGGAAAAATGATGTGCATCATGGCAGTTTTTGTCGATATAACCGACTTAAAGGTTGTGGAAACAAAACTTAGGGACAATGAAGCCAAATTATCCAAACTCAACAAAGAAAAAGATAGCTTTTTTTCTATTATTGCACACGATTTAAAATCTCCTTTTTATGGAATACTGGGACTTCTGGATATCCTGGCAAATGACTATTATGATTATTCTGATAAAGAACGTTTAAAAATTATTCAATCATCTTATTATTCTGCTCAAAAAGTTTATAACCTGTTATCTGATTTACTGGAATGGGCAAGACTACAAAATGAGCATTTTGAAATAACAAAAGTATTATTAAATCTAAATGAAATAATTAATGAAAACATTGAACTATTTAAGAAAAATGCATCAGAAAAAGAAATAATAATAAGGAATAATCTAAATGAAAATATTAATATTTCTATTGATATAAATTCGATAAATACAGTAGTTCGGAATATTTTAAATAATGCAATCAAATTCACAAAAAATGGTGGCTTTATTGATTTCGAAGTAAGACAAAGCAATTATGAAATTGAAATTAGTATAAAAGACAACGGTGTGGGAATGAGTGAAGAAACAATTAATAAATTGTTTCGAATTGATGAAAATATTACAATGCCAGGTACAAATAATGAAAAAGGATCAGGACTAGGCTTAATAATTTGTAATGAACTTGTAACTAAAAACAATTGGAAAATGAATATTGAAAGCCAACTTGAAAAAGGAACAACGTTTAAGCTTTTAATACCCAAATGAATAATTATTTAAAATATTTAGTTAAAGACAAAAATACTACTGGTAATAAATAGGACTCTGAGCGGCGCGCAACACCTAGCGATGAATTCCCGAATTTTCGGGATTGAACTACATCCCCAGCAGAATCCTGAAGGGTGCTATGTGCTTATCGACGGTTTTTAGTGGTTTTAGAAAAATATTGAACGGACGTTCTTTGAAGCATTGCAGACTTTTTTGCTTTATAGTATTTTACAACAATGGTTTAGCATTCAATAGAAAGTTTTGGACGATTTTTGATCATCAGCAGGCATAGCTCTTTCGTTTTGGTGTTTGTATAAAAAACATTCACAAAACTGACTGGAAAATTCGCCTTCGTTACAATGGAAGTATTTGCTACTTTAGCAGTGTAAAATTTGAGTGAAATGAAAATTGAAAGAGGTTTTGGATTAGTCCGCCTCCGGACGATGTATCCGCCTTAAGGAGGATGCATCCGCCTATGGAGAATGGACTGCCGTTATAGCTAATGCTGAAAAACAAAAATTATGTATCTTAAGAAGGAACTTTATGAGCTAATCAAAACCGACGAAAGCATCTTCGATTTTATTCAGGAAGGTCCTTTAGACGGATTAGGGTATTGGGATTTGGAAAATCCTGAAAACGAGTGGATGAATTGGTTGTAAGATATACTTATAAAACGGTTCAACGGTTTGGATACGCTGTCGTAAGTTGGTAATTTGAAATAAAGATGGAAAAGCAATACGCATGTTGGTTCTACGATTTTATCAAGTCAAAAAATGAAAAAACTGAATTTTCAGAACTCACCATAAGTAAGTAGGGGAATAACGAACATTAATTAATCACCAGTATATGATTGCAACTTTAGATAAAAAACTGATTAACAGAAAAATTTTGGAACAAAACCTAAAACGTTTTTTCTATCTTCCTCTGATTGCCATTCCAATCAGTTTTGGTCATATTCTTTTTTTCTATTTCAGTTTGACCGAACCTGATACCATTGAATTCACCTGGCGTTGGGGCATCATTTATACACATACGTTGATAATCATCCTTTCTTTGTTCATCGGTCTGTTGGCTTATACAAGGCGCAAACATCACCGTCCTTCAGATAACACTACGTTTTGGTTGATAAACATTCTCGTTTTGCTTGTTGTATTGGTTGGCGTTGCAATCGCGATCATCGATCAGTTGGTTACACCGGCCATTACACCGTTTTTGGTCATCTGTACATTTGTTGCCGTTGTGTTTCTGATTCATCCGATCAATGCCCTGATCATGTATCTTTCCTCCTACGGTTTCTTATATTATCTGCTTCCTTTAACACAGTCAAATCCAGAGATATTGTTGTCAAACCGGGTAAATGGCCTCTCGTTTATCGGGATTGGATTTCTTATTTCGTTAATTCTTTGGAGAAATAATTGGTCTGATTTTCAACAAAAAATTGTTATCGAAGAGCAAAACAAGGCTCTGGAGAGCAATAACATTGAATTGAAAGACCAGAGATTGCGATTGTTGGAACTGAATGCTACCAAAGACAAATTTTTCTCCATTATTGCCCACGATTTGAAAAGCCCATTTAATTCAATTATGGGTTTTAGCGAATTGCTTGTTGAGCAAATCAACAAAAATGACTATGATGGGATAAGGGATTATGCCAGGATTATCCTCCAATCATCTCAAAGGGCGGTTGATTTATTGATGAACCTCATGGAGTGGTCGCGCTCCCAAACCGGCAGGGTACCATTTAATCCGGAGCCATTCGATTTGAATGAATCCATTGACGACATCACCGCGCTGTTTGATGACATAGCGCGGCAAAAAGGAATAACGATTAAAAATGAACTGCCCTCAAAAGTCACTGTTTTTGCCGATCGGGCTATGATCAGCACTGTACTGAGAAACCTTATCTCAAATGCTGTTAAATTTACCAGACAGGATGGTAAGATCATCCTTGCGGTGGCAGCGCAGGAAAACAGACTCACGTTTTCGGTAAAGGATAACGGCATAGGAATCCCGAAAGACCGGGTTGAGAAACTGTTTCATATTGAAGAAAGCGAATCT
>JAGXRB010000005.1 GCA_018336075.1 Bacteroidota bacterium | reverse complement strand
CAGGTGAGTATGGCATGATTCTCATTGTCGCAGGTCATGTCCCAGTCGGTGAGCCATGTCATTGAGGGGTGACTGCTGATCAGAATTCCGTTCAAAGGCCAAAGCATATTCCCATGACTATCAAGTTTATGCAACCTGACATTGTAATTCCCGTTTTCAGAGGAGAAAAATCCTACATAATAGTCACCATTATCGCAAACAGCGATTTTTGGTATTGCCTGATCTCCAACGAGATTTGTAATTTTTAGGTTTTCTGCCGGATCACTACTCCATTGTGCCAGTGCGCCAATACTGAAAATTACAGAAAGTAGTAAGGAATAGATTTTTTTCATTTTGGTTTATTTTTTTCAAAAATACTATATTTTTCAAAAAATGTAAACCTAAACCCTGCCAGAATGCTTTAAAAATGGATTCAATAGAACTTAGTCCAAAAATCGTGAAACCAGCCCTAACCATTATAAAATCATTAAATGGTTTATGACCAATTTTTGATTACACTTAGCGTAAAATATACCTTTCTTTGATTCAATTTCTTTTAAGCCTCGGCAACAACCTCTATCTCTTGTCCCCGAAAAAATACCCGATCTCCCGGAAAAAGCTTTTTGCGCTTTTGCAGCTCGGTTTTGCCATTTACCTTAACAAGGCCCGAAACGATGGCCTGATTGGCATCACCTCCGCTATCGGCAAGATTCAAAAGTTTTAATAATTGGTTGAGCTGAATGTGGTCGTGGCCGCTGAGTTCAAATGTGTTCATAAATATTTTTGCACAAAAATAGTATTTTCCTTTTGACCAAACTGTTGCTATAGCGCCAGAGTGAGGAAGTTGTTAATAAGCAATGCACAAAAGCTTAGTTCTTCCAATACAGAATCTTTTTTGTCTGTCATTTCAATTTTTTAATCAATCACGCTCTTTGATTTTTCTACTAAAGCAGGCGGTAAGAAATTTCCCGGATCTCTGCGAATGCCATCTTCATTTGTAAACTTTGGTTCAAAAACCTGTGATTTATGTAAGTTTTTTCAGTTATTATGTAAAGTGCAAATAGTGAAAAAGTTATGATTTTGCATCTTTAATTTATCTAAAAAATATTGAATAAAATTCAACCTTTATGGTACTTGCCAACCCTGTAAAAACAATGCTTACATGACAATCAATGAAAAAAGCTGAACACACACCTTTCAATAAAGTGCTTCCTAAATCTCCTACAGGAATTCAGGGGTTTGATGAAATAACTGCCGGTGGATTACCAAAAGGCAGACCAACACTAGTGTGTGGTGGAGCAGGCTGCGGAAAAACGCTTTTTGGCATTGAGTTTTTGGTTCGCGGCGCAACTCAGTTTGACGAACCTGGAGTCTTCATGTCATTTGAAGAAACCAATGAGGAATTGACCAGAAATGTAGCCTCTCTGGGTTTTGATCTGGAAGACCTTGTTAAAAACAAGAAAATTGTGCTCGATCATGTTCATATTGAACGCAGTGAAATAGAAGAAACCGGTGAATACGATCTGGAAGCATTATTTATTCGACTGGGATATGCAATTGATTCGATCGGAGCAAAGCGTGTTGTGTTGGATACGATAGAATCATTGTTTGCAGGATTGCCGAACCAGTTGATTCTTCGCGCTGAATTGCGCAGGCTATTTCGCTGGTTAAAAACAAAAGGTGTGACTTCTATCATTACAGGCGAGCGCGGAGAAGAAACGCTGACAAGACAAGGCCTGGAAGAATATGTTTCTGACTGTGTTATTTTACTTGACCATCGGGTAAACGAACAAACTTCTATACGCCGGTTGCGGGTGGTAAAGTACCGTGGCTCAATTCATGGCACGAATGAGTATCCATTTCTAATCGATGAGGATGGTTTTTCGGTGTTACCAGTTACTTCTCTGGGCTTAAAGCACATTGCATCAAATGAAAGAATCTCAAGCGGAATTGTTGAACTTGATGAAATGCTTGAAGGAAAAGGTTTTTATCGTGGAAGTACAGTGCTCATTTCCGGAACTGCAGGAGTTGGTAAAACGAGTGTTTCAGCTCATTTTGCAGAGGCAGCCTGCAAACGGGGTGAACGTGTTTTGTATTTCTGTTTCGAAGAGTCTCCCAACCAGTTAATGCGCAATATGCTTTCAATTGGCATTGAATTGGAGAAATGGGTAAAAAAAGGACTTTTACAATTTCAGGCAATAAGACCTACATTTTATGGTCTGGAAATGCATTTGGCCGTAACACACAAAATTGTTAATGAATTCAAACCTCATGTTGTTATTTTTGATCCTATCAATACTTTCGCTACTGGGGATAAAGGATTCGAAGTAAAAATGATGCTAATGCGTATCGTTGATTTTCTTAAAGCGAATCAAATTACAGCATTGTTCACAAGCCTTACTTCATCCCGAAATGCATTGGAGTGTTCTGATGCCGGAATATCATCATTGATAGATACATGGCTGTTGCTTCGTGATATAGAGTTGAACGGCGAACGAAACAGGGGAATGTATGTGCTTAAATCACGGGGAATAGCAAACTCTAACCAGATTCGGGAATTTATCCTAACCAGTCATGGTGTAAAATTACGTGAGGTATATATTGGAGCCAATGGAGTTCTTACAGGCTCAGCCCGCATTGCTCAGGAAGCAATTGAAAATGCAGAAGTATTGAGGAGAAAGCAGAATATAGAAAGAAAAACACGTGAAATAGATCGATTGAGAAATGAATTAGACTCACAAATAGCGGCTTTGCGCGCCGGTTTTGAGTCGGAAGAAACCGAAGCAGTCAAAATGATGGAAACGGAACAGAATACGATTAACAGACTGGAACAGGACAAAGTGGAAATGGCTGTTAGCAGAAAATCTGAAAAAGAAAATGTTACGACAAACAACCCATAAGTATTAAATCATTAACCCATTGAAAATCATGGAAATAAGTTCAAATATAAAAAGCAGCAAAGAAAAATCTGTTTTACCAACAAACGATAAGTGGGTTCTTCGTTTATATGTTGCAGGACAAACACCCAAAGCCCTTACTGCATTTGCAAACCTGAAAAGGATTTGTGAAAAACAATTGAATGGTAAATACTCGATTGAAGTAATTGACCTTTTAATAAATCCACATTTGGGCGTCGAAGACCAGATTTTTGCTTTGCCAACATTAGTTAGGAAACTTCCGGTGCCTGTTCGAAAGATTATCGGCGATCTCTCAGATACCGAACGGGTACTTGTTGGTTTGGATTTATTACCTGTTGACTGATCCTTAAATACATTGCTTAATAGTATTTATTATGAAAGAGAAAAATAAGGCCAAAAGTGTTACTGAAATGCTTGATATGAAAATCTTAGCGCTCGACAAGGACAGGTATATTTTGCGTTTATACATAACCGGTTATGCAAGTCGTTCAATATCAGCAATAACGAACCTGAAAAAGATTTGTGACGAATACCTTGAAGGGCGCTATGAACTTGAAGTGATAGATCTATATCTTAAACCAAGTTTGGCAGAAGGTGATCAGATAATTGCAGCTCCTACATTGATTAAAAAACTACCGCTTCCATTTCGTCGAATTATTGGTGATATGTCAAACATTGAAAAAGTACTTCTGGGATTAGACCTAAAAGAGGTTAAGGCAAAGCAGATTTCAGCAGATTTTAAAAAAGTTGAACAATAATTAAAAAAATAAATGATCAAAAATAAAGCACAGCTTATCATTGAAAATGAGGAATTACGTTCCCGCCTGACCGAGATAGAGGAGGCGCTTGCTGCTATACGCAACGGAGATGTTGACGCGATAATGGTTTCGGGCACGAATGGAGAACAAGTCTATTCTGTCAGTTCAGCTGAAACACCCTATCGTACTTTCATAGAGCATATGAGCGAAGGAGCAGTGACGCTTACAAAAGAGGGTACAATTCTCTATTGTAATCCCAGATTTGCGGAAATTGTACAATCTCCGTTCGAAATGGTTGTTGGTTCATCTCTTAATCAGTTTATTGCGCCGGATGATAATCAAAAATTGAATTCATTTCTTACTCAACTCACTCATAACAAACATGATGTGATAATTGTGAATCTGACAAATACATTATACCTCAGACTGTCTATTCACTTGTCCCCACCTTACCTGCATGGGGACAATTTTATTCTCATTGCAACTGATATTTCTGACTTAAAGAGAAAAGAATCCGAACTTAATGAAATAATTGTAGAGTTGGTAAACCACATTAAAAAATTAAGGGCTTTACGGATCGACAATATTTGTCAGACTTTAGATGTTCAGGGTAAAAAGAATAAATTAGAGATTGAAAATAATAAGCTGAATAAAGAGATCCTCGAACTTGATCGTTTAGTAGTAAAATTAAAGCAAAAGCAAAAAAAGGAAGCTGTTTAATGGATAATTGACAATTGACAATTATCCATTATCCATTATCAATTCTACTTTCCCAGAGTTTGGACAGAGCCAGAGAAAACTGGCAAAAATTGGGACGTAGCGAAAAGTGGATTCAGCAACGCATGACAGGGCAGGAAACCCGGAATAAACTGACCGATTACTGGAAGGATGCCGGCATTAAAGAACAAGACGAATTCGCATTGCTCACCAACATTATAAGCCAACATAAAAACAAATTTTAATTGTTTGATTATTAGCATTATACATCTAAAGAATTGTTTGACTTGCTAAATACAATTCAAAAAGCCCACGAAGAAATACATGCTTAAATACTTTAGTTACTTTTGCACTCCAAAACCACAGTTTATATGATAGGCGAATTTCTTCATCAGGGTTATTTTGTACTTTTTGTGATAATCAGCATTGGAATTGTTGTCGGCAATTTTAAATTCAAAGGGTTTGCACTGGATTCATCTGCGGTAATTTTTGTGGCACTGTTTCTGGGTCATTTAGGCTTTCAGGTGCCCACCGAATTTCAAACTCTTGGATTACTGCTTTTTATTTTTACGATTGGAATTCAGGCAGGACCAGGCTTTTTGGAAGCTGCATTGCGCTATGGACGACAATTGATGCTGATTAGTTTGGTGCTCATAGCAACTGCTGCATTGCTGACTTTCGGGGCAATATGGCTGTTTGATCTTTCTGTTCCGGTTGCTGTGGGATTATTTAACGGAGCACTCACCAGCACTCCCGGTCTTGCAGCAGCTTTTGATGCCACAAGGTCTCCGCTCACAGCTGTAGGTTATGGAATTGCTTATCCTGTGGGTGTTGTGGGCGTAATCCTTTTTGTGCAGCTTTTCCCCAGGTTTTTAAAAGTTGATCTCAAAAAAGAAGAAACCAAATACCTCGACCAGCTTCATGACGAACACCCGCAGATTACAAACCGCGTATTAAAGGTGTCTAATAAAAATATTTTCATGAAAAGTATCCGTGAGTTGGATATCCGCAATATAACCCAGGGTGTCATTTCAAGGGTGAAACATGATGGAAATATTTTTGCGCCTAACGCAGATACAATGCTATATAAAGATGATCTTGTAAAGGTAGTTGGTGATGTAGATGCAATAAATCGCATGGAACTGCTTATTGGTGAGCCGGTTGATGAAGAACTGACTTTTGATGAAGGTTATATGATTAATTGGTTGCTTGTAACAAACAAAAAGATCATCAGCAAAAGCTTGCGTGAACTCAATTTGTCAGCATTGAATGCCACTGTTACCAGAATCCGTAGAAGTGGAATTGACCTAAAACCATTGCCTCATAGCAAGTTACGTTTTGGAGACAAATTACTTATTTCTGGTTCGAGCCAGGAAATGCATGAAGTTAGAAGACTTTTGGGAAATGATGAAAAACGATTGTCAGAGACGAATTTCCTGCCCATTGCTTTAGGAATTGTAATTGGTGTTTTGTTGGGCTCAGTTACGATACCAATTTTCGGACTTTTTGATTTCAGCCTTGGATTAACAGGAGGGGTGCTGACTGCAGCGCTCATTTTGAGTAATATAGGCAAAACAGGCCCAATTCTTTGGTCAATGTCAGGAAGCGCCAATCAGCTGCTGCGCAAGTTGGGTTTGTTGTTATTTATGGCTACCGTAGGCACAAGCGCCGGTGGTGAACTTGCCGGTGTATTGAAAGATGATGGTATGAAGCTGATTGCAATCGGTTCAGTAATAACACTTTTGCCAATGATCGTTGGAAGTCTTTTTGGGTACTACTTTTTTAAACTCAACTTTATCACATTATTAGGTGTAATCACCGGCTCCATGACAAGTACACCCGGCCTGGCAGCCATCGATGGCAAAACTGACAGTGAAGCGGCTTCTGTTGGATATGCTACTGTATATCCAGCCGCATTGGTTTTGATGATAATTTTCTCTCAATTGCTGGCAATGGTAAAATTTAGCTGAGCTATAATTCTGTCTGAGATATAAACAATAACTGTCGTTGTCCTTTATTCTGCTTTGTCTGAAATCCGGTAAGTTTCGGTATTATTTTGAAATGGTAAGCATATTAAGCCCAGATGAAATTGCAACAGTTATCATGCATTAGGCAGTTTTTTAGCCATTTCTCCTGAGGGTAAGTTTGCTTTTTTCAAGGTAATATGATCGCAAATTGATTGCAATAGCGATGATTAGAAAAACAATCGCAATCCCAAAAGCCATTACAATCCCATACTTTTCATAAAAAAACACACCCAATGTTGGCGCAAACAAAGCTCTGAAACCAGTTAAAAACAGGTGAACAGACTGATAGGTACCTGCTTCTTCCGATGGGCAAAAATAAGCCGACCCGATGTTCCAGAGAAGCACCATTGTGGCTGCAAAAACCCCATGAGCAAGGATGTAAAGTATCAGAACATAGTAAAGCTTTATTCCGAAAACTGTGGTGTGTTGCGGGAACCAAAGCGTCATAAGAAGAAAAATAATATATAAAATAATTGATCCGTAGGTGATTACGGAGAATTTTCGAAGATCGATGCGGCCAATTAATTTTCCAAAGAATGGAAGCAATAAAATCGCCAGTAAGTTATAGGCATTTCGATAAAATGCGACGCTGGAATAATTCAGATCCAAACCTTCATAGAAGTATATCGCAATGACGGCAATTGATACCATGAAAGAGAATCCGTAAAACATAAATCCCAACTCAAAATCCCTGAAAGCTTTGTTGGTTTTCAAAATGTGAATCATTTCTTTGGCCGATTTTCTGATGGATTCAGATAGTTTGGATTTTGGCTGAGTGATGGATTCAGGATAAGGAATCATCGATAAAAGCCATAATGATATTATACCCAATAAACCTGTTATAGGCAGCGCGGTGCTGTAGGCAGAAGGATCGATGTCGAGCCAGAATCCATATAAAAAGGTAACCGACATCATGATGATTTTATTGACAGTTGCCGAGTAACTATATAGTTTCCCGAAATTTACATGACTGTAATTGATTTTTAAAAGATAGTTGATATTCGGATTGATGAAAAGTGCGCCCAGATAATAAATGAAGAACACCAGCAGAAAAACATAATGAAAATGCAGGTTTACATCGAAAAGCTTTTCGTCCTTTGGAAAAAATACCAGCACGAGCAAAGGTAATCTTGTTCCCAAAGCAACGATTCTAAGAAGCCGTCTGCGATTCTGAATTCTTTTCAGCCATTCATTGATGAAGAACAATGCAACAAAAACGACCATGCTGAATTGAAACAGCAAACTCATCATATAATTACTTCCGTGAAGGCTTTTTAAAAAAACAAATTCATTCAATGCCAACACGCCTAAAACAATGCCTTCGATAGAAGTGTATGCTGTATGCAGTCTGAAAGTGCGCTTCTGGTTTGGCTGAAAGGCCTCCATTTTTCAATATTTTTGGAAGCAAAATTAAACCTATCTTTTCAAAGTTCTTTGGTAAAATGTGGATGCTGTCAGGATCACTGCCAAATAGCCAACTTCGGAAGGATGCTGAGCGAAATGGATCGAGCCTACGGCTCTAAGGGTTTGTCAAGGTGTGTCGTTTGGTGCTGGAATGAATTCCAGCTATAGAAGATGAGTCGAGCCTAAGGCTCTGCTTCTTACTTTTCATATAGTCAAAAGCTCGAATTTTGCTGCTAAAACCCAGAGCCGTGGGCTCGACACATCTTCTATCAGTGGACTTCAGTCCACTGAAATCAGTGAACAAATAGCTGGTTTGTTTGCTTAACAGGTGATGAAAACAATGGGTAACATTGAAACCAGACCGGTTTTATTTTTTGACGGCGATTGCAATTTGTGCAATAAGTCCGTTCGTTTTGTCATGCGCCACGAAAGATATCCAATAATTGTTTTTGCCTCATTACAATCAGCTTATGCATCAAAACTGCTTAATGGTGTTCATGCTGTTTCTCCATTGCCTGACAGCATTGTCCTGTTGGAAAATGATAAAATACTCATACGTTCTGATGCCGCACTCAGGATTGCCATATTGATGGGAGGCTGGACGAAAGTCTTTGCTATATTTTATGTAATCCCACGATTTTTAAGAGATATGGTTTACAACTTTATTGCTGCAAACAGAAAAAAAGTATTTGGAACCTCTGAATATTGCGCTTTGCTTCCCGGAGCAGACAAATCCAGATTTTTGGATTTATATGAAGGAATCTGAATGGACAACGTTTAGCTTAAACCAGATTTCCTCATTTTGATTCAAGTGTACCTAATTCATTTTGAAGAAATTCTGTGAGCATCGCAATGTCCTTCATTTTAAATAAATTACCATCACTCGCAACGCTAACAAAACCAGTTTCTTCTGAAACAATGATGGCAATGGCATCACTTTGTTCTGAAATTCCAAGCCCTGCACGATGTCGCATCCCATGTCTTTCAGGTAAATCCAGCTTTTTTGTTACAGGCAAAATGCAACCTGCAGCTTTGACTTTGTCCTTTGTAATAACCATCGCACCATCATGCAATGGGCTGTTTTTAAAAAATATGTTTTCGATCAAAGGTTGAGATATATCAGCATTTATGACAACGCCAGTCTGTATGTATTCAAAAAGATTATGATGCCGGGCAATAACAATCAAAGCACCAACCTCTTTTTCACCCATCGAAAAGCAAGCCTTCACAACAGATTCATAATTAAATACCTGATCTTCCAGCATCCTGAAACCTAAAAAAGAGAATTTTTTTCGATATCTGTTTATGATCTTTGGTGTGCCCAAAGCAAGCAGAAACTGCCGTATCTCAGGTTGAAAAATAATTATTAAAGCAATAAAACCAACACTCACAAAAGCCCCAAGTATTTCTCCCAGAAGCTCCATCTGCAAGGCTGTAATCAGTTTCCAAATAAGAAAAATAGTTACAATACCAAAAAAAATATTAATGGCAACAGTACCCCGCAGCAAATAGTAAAGTGTGTAAAACAAGCTTGCTACGAGCAATATATCTATGATGTCGAAGAGTTTTAATTCAATGAATCCTAAAAGAAATAGTGTCATTTCAGCAAGTTTTTTTGAGTCTTGTTCGTTTGCAAAAATAGTGAAAGCATGTTTATCAACGGCTATAAATTCTTATCCGGCAAATACATGTCTTATCAATCGTTTCGGCCTTCAGAAATTTTCATACACAAATCAATTGCTTCCCTTGCCGGTTTTACGTCGTGAACTCTCAAAATGTCGGCGCCGTTGAGCAGTAAAAATGTATGCAGAACAGTAGAACCATTGAGTGCCTCTTCGGGATTAACATTCAGGGTTTTGTGTATCATTGATTTTCTGGAAACTCCCGCCAGCAAAGGATAGTCGCCGTATCGCAGTTCGTTGAAACGCGCAGCCAACTGATAGTTTCCCTCCATTGTTTTTCCAAAACCAAAGCCTGGATCTAATACAATCTGTCTTGCACCAAAGCGCTCAAATTTACGAATCTGTTCTTTAAAGAATGCTTCAACATGTTGAATGAGCTCCTTGCCTTGGTATTGTTGATGTCTGTTCTCTGGTGTCCCAAAAAGATGCATCATAACGTATGGAACATCATTTGAGCCAATGAAAGAAGGCATAGTTGTATCAAAAGTGCCTCCCGAAATATCATTAATCATCATTGCACCAGCTTCAACAGCCTTTTCTGCAACTTTTGTCCTGAATGTATCTACTGAAATAATGACATCCTTAAATGCTTCACTTATTGCTTTCACTGCCGGAATAATGCGTTTGAGTTCTTCCTCTTCCGATACTTCAGCTGCTCCCGGACGTGTTGAAAATGCTCCTAAATCGAGAATATCAGCTCCTTCGCGCAGCATTTTTTCAGCTGTAATGATCAACTGAGATGCCAATTCAATGCGACTTCCTGCAAAAAATGAGTCGGGTGTAATGTTGAGAATACCCATTAAAAGCGGCCCTTTTTTCTCAAGTTGCTTTCCCTGAAATTCAAATTTTACAGTTCGTGAAAAATCTGTATTTTTATCCTTTGAATGAAAGCTGCTTAACATGCTGCGCATAGTATTGATTTATAGGCAAAAGTAAGAATTGATTTGAAACGTAATGTCGAAAAATAACACAAGCGAACAGTTTCAGACTGTTGTAGAGGATAGTAAAAGAATTTTTGAAGCCAAAATGGTTGATTATGGTCCAGCCTGGCGCATTTTGCGTGTACCCTCGCTCACCGACCAGATTTATATCAAGGCCAACCGCATACGCAGCTTGCAAGTTAAGGAGCAACAAATGATTCCGGAAGGAATTGAAGATGAATTTGTTGGCATATTGAATTATTCCGCTATGGCAATCATTCAGCTGAGAAAAGGTGCAGCCGACAAGCCGGATTTAAGTTCGCCGGAAGCAACAAAATTGTATTTGGATGTCTTAAAAGAAGCATTTGAACTCATGAGCCGCAAAAATCATGATTACGATGAAGCCTGGCGAAATATGCGCATTAGTTCACTTACTGATATCATCCTGATGAAGTTGCTTCGGATAAAGCAAATAGAGGATAACAATGGATCAACATTAATGTCGGAAGGCATCGATGCCAACTATTTTGACATTATTAACTACGCAGCATTTGCGCTTATTTTATTAAAGAACCCTTAATTTTTTTTACTTATGAAGAAGTTTTGGATGACATTTTGCCGACTTTTGGTTGGTGCGGTTTTTATTTTTTCAGGATTTGTAAAAGGAGTCGATCCGCTTGGCACTGCCTACAAATTCGGAGATTATTTTGCAG
>JAGXRB010000004.1 GCA_018336075.1 Bacteroidota bacterium | reverse complement strand
TTGTAACCTTTAGCAGGGATACCTTTCCTTGAGCGTGGATGACCTCCGGTAGCCCTACCTTCACCACCACCCATTGGGTGATCAACAGGGTTCATCGCAACACCTCTTACGCGTGGACGGCGTCCAAGCCAGCGGCTACGACCTGCTTTACCAGACCTTTCAAGTTGATGGTCAATATTTGAAACCATGCCTATTGTAGCCTTGCATGCCTGAAGGATCATTCTGGTCTCGCCAGAAGGCATTTTTAAAACAGCATACTTTCCATCGCGTGACATCAATTGGGCATAAGAGCCGGCACTTCTTGCCATTTTAGCACCCTGACCAGGTCTGAGTTCAACATTATGAATTACTGTACCGAAAGGTATATCACTCAAAAATAAAGTGTTACCTAAATTAGGTGCAATTCCTTTGCCAGAAAGAACTTCCTGTCCAACTTTCAATCCGTGAGGAGCAACGATGTAGCGTTTTTCACCATCAACATAGTTAATGAGAGCAATGCGTGCAGTACGGTTTGGATCATACTCGATCGACTTAACGATTCCAGGAATGTTTTCCTTATCACGTTTGAAATCGATTATTCTGTATTTCTGTTTATGACCACCACCTACGTTACGTACTGTCATTTTACCATTATTGTTCCTTCCGCCAGAGTTTTTGGCGGGAGCCAACAATGACTTCTCGGGTACATCGGTGGTAATTTCGTCGAACGCACTTATGATCTTAAAGCGTTGACCGGGGGTTGTGGGTTTAAATTTCCTTAGGGCCATTTATCTAAATGTTGCTGAAAAAATCAATAGTTTCACCTTCAGCCAAAGTCACAACTGCTTTTTTGAAAGCAGGAGCTTTTCCGGCTATTACACCTGTCTTGGTAAAGCGGGATTTACGCTTTCCATTATAGTTCATAGTATTTACTGACATAACTTCTACACCATAAACATCTTTAATTGCGTTTCTGATCTGAAGCTTATTAGCACGCCTTTCGACAATAAATCCATATTGCTGAAGCTTCTCGCTTATGGCTGTCATCTTTTCCGTTATAATCGGTTTTATAATAATATTCATCGTTCTAAGCGATTTAATGTTACTTTATTACGCGAGTAGTTCGTGCAGAGTATTTACAGAACTTTCAACAAAAAATACCTTTTTGGCATTGAGTATATCGTATGTGTTCAGACTTGCAGCCAGTACAACTTTAGTTCTTTGAATGTTTCTTGACGAAAGCACAACATTGTGCTCAACTCCAGACATTACAAAAAGATTCTTCTGTCCTTCAACATTAAATTTATTGAGAATCTCAATGAAATTTTTTGTTCTAGGCGCATCAAAACTGAAATCTTCAATTATCACGATTTCCAGATCTTTGGCTTTGTAAGAAAGTGCAGACTTACGCGCCAGTTGCTTTAGCTTTTTATTCAGCTTAAAGCTATAATCGCGAGGTTTTGGTCCAAAAATACGACCACCGCCTACAAACAAAGGGGATTTGATACTACCGGCACGTGCAGTACCAGTACCTTTTTGTTTTTTTATCTTTCTTGTGCTACCAGCTACTTCGTTGCGCTCTTTAGACTTATGAGTGCCCTGACGTTGATTAGCAAGAAATTGCTTGACATCAAGGTAAATAGCATGATCATTTGGTTCTATACCAAACACAGTATCGTCTAACTGAATCTTTTTATCAGTTACCTCTCCGTTAATCTTGTGAACTACTAATTCCATCTCTCAATTTTTAAAAATCCATTTTTAGGACCCGGAACAGCGCCTTTAACCAGTAACAGGTTCTTTTCAGGGATTATTTTGACTATCTGAAGATTGATGAGCTTAACCCTGTCGTTACCCATACGTCCGGCCATACGCATTCCTTTAAAAACACGCGCTGGGTAGGATGAAGCACCTACTGAACCAGGAGCCCTGAGTCGGTTGTGCTGTCCGTGGGTTGCATCGCCAACACCTTTAAATCCATGTCTCTTCACAACACCTTGGAAGCCTTTACCTTTAGAGATGCCTACGACATCAATAAATTCACCTTCCATAAAAACATCAACAGTAATGATTTCACCAAAAGATTTTTTCTTTTCAAAACGGGTGAATTCCGCTACTTTACGCTTTGGTGTTGTTCCTGCTTTCGCAAAATGACCAATTAAAGCTTTACTGGTATTCTTTTCTTTTTTATCAGCAAATGCCATCTGCACTGCTTCATAGCCATCCTTTTCGATGGTTCTGATCTGGGTAACAACACACGGTCCAGCTTCAATTACCGTCACCGGCAAGTTCTTTCCGTTCGCATCAAAGATGCTTGTCATCCCTATTTTCTTTCCTAATAATCCTGACATGATCTACGTCTTTTAATATGTCCTTTTTAACCTTTTAAAAAGGTCAAACTTTAATCTCAACTTCAACACCACTAGGCAATTCAAGCTTCATAAGCGCATCAATTGTTTGCGAAGTAGAGCTATAGATATCAAGCAGTCTTTTGTAGGATGACAACTCGAATTGCTCTCTTGACTTTTTGTGCACAAAAGTTGAACGCAATACGGTATAAATCTTCTTGTCAGTTGGAAGTGGTATTGGACCGCTTACAACAGCTCCAGTAGTTTTTACCGTTTTAACGATCTTTTCAGCTGATTTATCAACCAGATTGTGATCGTACGATTTCAGTTTAATTCTTATTCTTTGGCTCACGTTGTGGAATAATTATGATTGTTATCTATTTAATAATCCCTTTTGCTTTGTTTATAACAGCTTCGGCAACATTTTCAGGTGCCTGCTGGTAATGGCTAAATTCCATGCTCGATGTTGCACGACCTGAACTAAGTGTTCTTAGTGCTGTAACATATCCAAACATTTCGGAGAGTGGCACATCAGCCTTTATAACCTGTGCACTTATTTTAGCAGTTACTTCACGCAGTACTGCACGTCGTTTGTTCAAATCGCCGGTAACATCTCCCAGATAATCATCCGGAGTATTCACCTCAATTTTCATTACAGGTTCGAGGATTACAGATTTAGCTTTACGGCTAGCGGCCTTAAAGCCCATTCTGGCAGCCATTTCGAATGATAGTGAATCTGAGTCAACCGGGTGAAAAGAACCATCAATCAAGCGCACCTTCATGCTGTCTAACTGATAGCCGGCTAAAACACCGTTCGTCATTGCTTCTCTGAAACCTTTTTGTATAGCAGGAATATATTCTCTTGGAATGTTTCCTCCTTTTACTTCGTCAACAAATTGCAATCCAACGAAACTATCATCGGCTGGTCCAATTTCAAACTGAATATCAGCGAATTTACCACGTCCACCAGTTTGTTTCTTATAAACTTCTCTATGACTTGCTTTACCCGTAAGTGCCTCTTTATAAGCAACCTGTGGGCGTCCTTGATTACACTCAACTTTAAATTCCCTCTTAAGTCGATCGACAAGGATCTCAAGATGCAATTCACCCATACCTGAAATAACAGTCTGGCCAGAATCTTCATCTGTATGCACCTTGAAAGTAGGATCTTCTTCGGCGAGCTTAGCAAGTGCCATTCCCATCTTATCCATATCGGCCTGTGTTTTAGGCTCAATTGAAACATGGATAACAGGTTCAGGAAATGTCATTGATTCGAGGATTATTGGTTTCTTTTCATCACAGAGCGTATCGCCTGTGCGAATAGTTTTAAAACCAACGGCTGCAGCTATATCTCCAGCCTCAATGCGGTCAAGTGGATTTTGCTTGTTTGCATGCATTTGCATGATGCGTGAGATGCGCTCTTTCTTACCGGTTGCAGAATTAAAGACATATGATCCTGCCTCAAGTGTGCCTGAGTAAACACGGAAGAAAGCAATGCGACCTACAAATGGATCTGTTGCGATCTTAAAAGCCAATGCAGCAAATGGTTCTTTTGCATCAACCCTGCGGTATTCTTCTTCTTCAGTATCAGGGTTAATTCCAGTAACTCCATCAATATCAAGAGGACTTGGCAGGTACTGTGCAACACCGTCAAGCAGCATTTGAACACCCTTGTTTTTGAAAGAAGCTCCACAAAGTACTGGAGAAATTCTCATCTCAACCGTAGCTTTACGAATCTGTGCAATCATTTCTTCCTGGGTAATTGAATCCGGATCATCCATAAACTTTTCCAGAAGCTCGTCACTGTCTTCAGCAACGCTTTCTATCAGTTTTAAACGATACTCTTCAACAACCTCAACCAGATCTGCAGGAATTTCAGTTTCAACCATCACAACACCTTTGGAGCTATCATCCCAAACAAAAGCTTTGTTTGTAATCAAGTCGACGACACCTCTGAAGGTTTCTTCTTCTCCAATAGGTATTTGCAGGGGAATTGGATTGGCGCCCAATCTCTCCTTAATTTGTGTTAAGACACTAAAAAAATCTGCCCCATTGCGATCCATTTTATTAACGAAACACAAACGAGGCACTTTATATTTATCTGCCTGACGCCATACTGTTTCTGACTGAGGTTCAACTCCGCCAACAGCACAGAATAAGGCAACAGCACCATCAAGTACTCTTAAGGAACGCTCAACTTCAACTGTGAAGTCCACGTGTCCGGGAGTATCAATGATATTAATTTTATACTTTTCGTTGTTATAATCCCAGAAAACGGTAGTAGCAGCTGAGGTTATAGTGATTCCGCGTTCCTGCTCCTGAACCATCCAGTCCATAGTAGCAGAACCTTCATGCACTTCTCCCAGCTTGTGACTACGACCCGTGTAATAAAGAATACGTTCGGTAGTAGTAGTTTTACCTGCGTCAATATGGGCCATAATACCAATATTGCGGGTAAAAAGAAGTTTATTAGATATGATTGGGTCTGATGCCATTATTGTTATTTCCTTCTTTGATAGACTAGAATCTGAAATGCGAGAAAGCTTTATTCGCTTCAGCCATTCTATGGGTATCTTCTTTCTTTTTGAAAGCAGCACCTTCTTCTTTATACGCAGCTACAATTTCACCAGCAAGTTTCTGACCCATCGTCTTTTCGTGTCTTTTGCGTGAATAACCGATCAGGTTTTTCATGCCGATTGACATTTTACGATTTGGTCTGATTTCTGAAGGGATTTGAAATGTTGCACCACCAATACGGCGACTACGAACCTCAACGGCCGGAGTAACATTAGAAAGTGCTTTTTTCCAGACCTCAATACTATCTTCGTTGGTCTTTTGCGTTACGATATCCATTGCTTCATAAAAAATCTTGTATGCAAGATTCTTTTTGCCCTCGTACATCATGTTGTTTACGAATTTCGTAACCAGAACATCACTGAATTTAGGGTCTGGAAGAATAATTTTTTTCTTTGGTTTAGCTTTTCTCATTGCTAACAGTTCTTAGTCTGAAATGAATAAAATTGACTACTTCTTAACTTTAGGACGTTTAGTTCCATATTTGGATCTCCTTTGCTTTCTGCCTTCAACACCAGAGGTATCGAGCGCACCGCGGATAATATGGTATCTAACGCCGGGGAGGTCCTTAACACGACCACCGCGAATCATTACGATTGAGTGTTCCTGCAAATTGTGACCTTCACCTGGGATATAAGCATTTACCTCTTTACCATTGGTAAGGCGAACCCTGGCAACTTTACGCATTGCGGAATTAGGTTTTTTAGGGGTAGTGGTGTAGACACGTACACACACACCACGTCTTTGTGGGCATGAATCGAGAGCAGGTGATTTGCTCTTATCTACCAGTTTCTGGCGTCCCTTGCGCACTAATTGTTGAATAGTAGGCATTTTGTACTGTTTAATTTTTTTTTGTTTGAACCCCTTTTTTGGGAGCGCAAAAGTATTACAATTTATTGAACGAACAATACGTTGTCAAAATAATTTCAAAAGTTAGGGAGATAGCTCAAAGGATGGGAAAAGCCGGACTTACTCTGGCTCAAAACCCCACAAAAACCGTAACAGAACGTTGCTTAATGGCTTTTGTGTAAGGAACCTATATCGGTTTAACTTTTCAGATTCCTTTTAACTATATCGTTTCCAACATTTTCCCATTCATAACTGAATTGGGGCTGCAAAATTATAAATATTTTTTTATTCAGCAAGCTTTTCTTTTCTTTTTTTTCAGAATTTATATCAAGGTTTCAAATTTATCTCTGAAAGCCTTTGTTCAAAGGCTTTTTAAGAAAGAAAAGAATTCCATTCATACAATAAAGGTTGTCTTTTTTGCGGGAAAATGAAGACTAAAGCCCGAACCTCATAAAATTTGAAGCCATTTGATTATGAAATTAATTGATGGTTTCAGCCGGTAGTTTTACGCCCGGTTGATCCCAACTAAGCTAAATAGACTAATTTTGCAATCCAAATTTTCAAAATCGTGACAGATTTACTCATACAGCTCAATGAACCACAGCGCGAAGCTGTAGTTAATACAAGTGGACCTACAATGATTATTGCAGGTGCCGGATCAGGCAAAACAAGAGCACTTACATATAGGATAGCATATCTTTTGCAACAAGGTGCCGACCCGTTTTCGATTCTTGCTTTGACTTTCACGAACAAGGCAGCAAGGGAAATGAAAGAAAGGGTGATGCAGCTAATTGGCGACAGCAATGGCAGAAGTGTATGGATGGGAACTTTTCATTCAGTCTTTGCAAGAATTCTGAGGGCGGAGGGGCATCATCTTGGTTATCCTCAAAATTTCACAATTTATGATTCAGATGACAGCAAACGTTTAATAAAATCAATCCTTTCAGAGCTTAATCTTGACCCAAAGGCCTACAATGTTTCATTTGTGCTTCATCGTATTTCGAATGCTAAGTCTAATCTCTTTTCACCAATCGATTATATTAACAGTCCTGAAATTCAGACTGCGGATGCAGCGGCCAATAAACCACTCACCGGAGAAATTTTCAGAGCATACAATGCGCGGTTAAAAAGATCAGATGCAATGGATTTTGATGACCTGTTGTATAACACCAATCTGCTTTTTCGGGATTTCCCAGAGGTGCTTCATAAATACCAGCATCGCTTCAGATATATATTGGTAGATGAGTATCAAGACACGAATCACGCTCAGTATTTCATCATAAAACGTATGGCAGCTTTGCATGAAAACATCACTGTTGTTGGCGATGATGCACAAAGCATCTATGCTTTCAGGGGAGCCAATATTCAGAATATTTTAAATTTCAAAGTTGATTATCCGGATCACAATCTTTACAGACTTGAGCAAAACTATCGCTCAACTAAAACAATTGTGAATGCTGCCAATGGAATAATTGAAAACAACAAAGACCAAATTAAAAAAACTGTTTGGACAGAAAATGAAGAAGGACAATTAATAGGCTTACTTCGAGCTACTTCTGATAGTGAAGAAGGCACTCTCGTTGCCAATTCAATTTTTGGTCATAAGATGTCGAAGCAGCTGCCCAATAAAAGTTTTGCCATTCTTTACCGCACTAATTCTCAGTCACGTTCGATTGAAGAAGCGCTACGAAGACAAAGTATACCTTATAAAATATACGGCGGTCTGTCATTTTACAGCAGAAAAGAAGTTAAAGATTTGCTTTCATATTTTCGGCTCGTCATCAATCCAAACGACGAGGAAGCCCTTTTACGTGTAATCAATTATCCTGTGAGGGGAATCGGAAAAACGACAATAGAGAAGTTGCAAGTTGTAAGCAATGAGTCAAATTCCAGTATTATGGAAATTATCAGCAATCAGGATCACAGGCTCAAGGATATCAACAGAGGAACATTGAACAAACTCGGTGACTTTGCAACAATGTTGAAAAGTTTTTCGGTACAGATGGAAAGTAAAAGTGCGTTTGACCTTGCACAACACATAACCAATTCAATCGGAATTATTGCAGCTCTAAAAGAGGAAGACTCAGTCGAGTCTGTTAGCAGAATTGAGAATATTGAAGAATTGCTCAATGCGATCATGGAATTTTCAGAAAGGGAACCTGTGGCCTCTGAGTTAGGAGAAGATGGCGTACCTGCAAGATCACTTGCGCATTTTATGCAAGAGGTTGCTCTGCTGACAGATGCAGACAAGAAAGATGATGATGAAAACGCAGATTATGTAAGTCTGATGACAATTCATGCTTCAAAAGGGTTGGAGTTTCCATATGTTTTTATTGTAGGCCTAGAAGAAAACCTCTTTCCATCGATTCAATCGCTTGGATCAAGGGCTGAACTTGAAGAAGAGCGGCGTTTATTCTATGTTGCACTTACAAGGGCTCAGGAAAAAGTAACAATAAGCTATGCAGAAAGCCGTTATCGCTGGGGCAGTCTCACTATGTCGGAACCAAGCAGGTTTATAGAGGAAATTGATTCGAAATACCTTGATATGCCAAGGCGGGTAGTACCGCACAAGAAAGCCGTGATGAGCCAGCTTCCGTTCTCAAATTCAATTCAAAAAGGAGTAGAAAATAAATTTTCAGACAACGCAAACAGTTCACAAGAACCTTTTGAATCATCTGATATTGATTCATTTCAAGCGGGAATGGTTGTAGAACATCAGAAGTTTGGCAAAGGCAAAATAATTCAAATGGAAGGAGCTGGTGCAAACAGAAAAGCAACCGTTTTTTTTAATGGAATTGGTCAAAAACAATTGCTTCTTAAGTTCGCTAAACTGAAAATCATTGGAGATTAGGATTTATAGTATCTTTGCAAATGATAACCCGAAAAGTTTTCTCCCATCCTTCTTGATAGAAAAGCACAGGCGTTAATAAAATCGATAACAAATCATGAAATACAACACATTAAGAAGTCAACTGATTATACCGGAATACGGCAGAAATATCCAAAATATGATCGAGCATCTGTTTACGATCGAGGATAAAGCCAAGCGCACAGATAATGCTTATTTCATTGTCAATGTTATGGCTCAGATGCATCCACACGTGAAAGAATCGGCTGATTATTTACACAAGCTTTGGGATCATCTGCACATAATCAGCAACTACAAACTCGATATTGATGGTCCATTTCCAAAACCAGAGAAGGAAATACTTACAAAAAAACCTGCAAAAATCGTATATAATTCAAGCAATATAAGGTATGGACATTATGGCCGGCATATTGTAAACATTATCAAAAAAGCCAACGAATACGAAGATGGACAAGAGAAGGACGCCTTAATCCATTCAATTGCCAACCAGATGAAAAAACTTTATTTGAGCTGGAACCGTGATTCAGTAAGCGACCTTACAATAGCTGAAAACCTAAGTGAACTCTCCGGAGGCCATTTAACCATTCCTGAAGAATCGAGATTGATTTCGACCAATGAAATTCTTGCTAAAAATGGTACAGGATCGCTTTCAAGCTTGCAAAAGAAAAAGAAATTCGCTCCCAGAAGAGATAATCAGAATTTCCAACGGAAGAAATCCAGGTAAGCGTTATTGAAAATTTTAAAAGGCAAAAAATCTCAGGATTTTTTGCCTTTTGCATTTATGGTGAGGTCAAATTTTGATCAAAAAAACCGGCACACTTTAAGACAAGATAAATGATTAATTTCGAAAAAAAATTCAAATGGGATCATTCATAATAAAAGGTGGGAAAGCCTTAAATGGAGAAATACATCCTCAAGGCGCTAAAAATGAAGCACTTCAAATATTATGTGCTTGTATTTTGACAGATAAAAAGGTTGTTGTGCATAACCTTCCAAATATCGTTGATGTAAACAACCTGATCGTTTTACTTGCTTCAATGGGTGTTGAAGTAGAACGAATATCTGCCTCCGAGGTCGTTTTACAGGCGAAAGAAATCAACATGGATTATCTACGAAGCGATGATTTTATAAAAAAATCATCGCAGCTGCGCGGCAGCATTATGTTGGCCGGTCCGCTTCTTGCACGCTTTGGAAAGGCATTTATTCCGCAGCCTGGCGGTGATAAAATCGGGAGGCGTCGTCTTGACACCCATTTCATTGGATTGCAGAAATTAGGTGCTACTTTCGATGATATTTCTTCAAATAAAATTTGTGAAATCCAGACAAACGGCAAATTGAAAGGAACTTATATGTTGCTTGATGAAGCCTCTGTTACCGGTACTGCAAATATCGTTATGGCAGCAAGCATGGCTGAAGGTACAACCACAATTTTCAATGCTGCCTGTGAGCCGTATCTTGTTCAGCTTTGCTCTATGCTCGTAAGAATGGGTGCCAAAATCACTGGAATAGGATCAAACTTGCTTACTATAGAAGGAGTTACCCATTTATCAGGTACCGAACATACACTTCTTGCTGATATGATCGAAGTGGGCAGTTTTATTGGAATGGCGGCCATGACAGCAGCAGACCTAACAATAAAAAACGCAGGCGTTCAACATCTTGGTATAATTCCTGAAGTTTTCAGACGCATGGGAATTACTCTTGAAATAACCGGAGACGATATTCATGTGCCTCAGCATGACCACTATGAAGTAGAAACGTTTATGGATGGCAGTATTATGAATATTGCAGATGCTCCGTGGCCAGGTTTTACACCTGATCTTATCAGTATTGTGCTTGTTGTGGCCACTCAAGCAAAAGGAAGCGTACTTATTCATCAAAAAATGTTTGAAAGCAGACTGTTTTTTGTTGATAAACTGATAGATATGGGCGCCCAGATAATCCTTTGCGATCCGCACCGGGCCAATGTTATCGGACTAGACCGAAAGTACCCTTTAAGAGGTATCCGCATGAGCTCGCCTGATATCAGAGCAGGTGTGGCACTTTTAATCGCAGCATTATCTGCGAAGGGCACAAGTATCATTGACAATATTGACCAGATTGACCGTGGATATCAATTTATTGAGCAACGGCTGCAAAATATTGGCGCTGATATTGAAAGAATTGAATGAATCCTGTCAAATTGTCAAGCTATGTAAGGGCTGGCAGGCTATTTGATTAACAGAGAAAAAAATATTGTAATGGACGAAACTAAGAAAACAGATCCAAAAGATCAGATGGAGGATTTTGAAGATATCCATATTGAAGATAATGAAACTATTTCGGAAGAAAAACCAATCGAAGAGACAGATATGAAATTAAAGCAAGACAAAGAAGAAAAAAAGAAGGTCAAAAAAGACAAGGGCAGCGAAGAGCTTGAAAATCTTCAAGTGAAATACGATGAATTAAACGATAAGTATCTGCGTCTTTTTTCTGAGTTTGATAATTTCAGAAAGAGAACTTTAAAAGAAAAGATTGAGTTAAGCAAAACTGCCTCTGAAGATATGATCACCAATTTGCTTCCAATAATTGATGATTTTGAGAGAGCATTGCAACTCATGCCTCAAACAGAAGAAAACGCAAAGCAGTTTGAAGGTACAAATTTAATTTACAATAAATTATCTAAAACGCTTCAGCAAAAGGGGTTAGAAGAAATAACTGCCCTTGGCGAAACTTTTGATACCGATTATCATGAAGCCATTACCAACATTCCTGTAACCGATGAGTCGATGAAAGGAAAGGTTGTTGATGTGATTCAGAAAGGTTACAATCTCAATGGCAAGATTATTCGTTTTGCCAAAGTTGTTGTAGGTATTTAAAGGTTGAATGAACCGAAAGCTCGAAAAATAATGGCTAAAAGAGACTACTACGAAGTACTGGAACTAGATCGAAACGCTGCTGAAAGCGATATCAAGAAAGCATACCGGAAAATGGCTTTAAAATACCATCCGGATAAAAATCCCGATGACCACGAATCGGAGGAGAAATTCAAAGAAGCCGCAGAAGCCTATGAGGTTTTAAGCAATGCGGAAAAAAAAGCGAGATATGACAGATATGGTCATGCCGGTGTTGGAGGAAATTCCGGTGGCGGAGGCTTTGGAGGCGGAATGTCAATGGATGACATTTTCAGTCAGTTTGGCGATATTTTTGGAGGTGCATTTGGAGGATCATTTGGCGGGTCTTCCGCACGTGGAAGGCGTGTAAACAAGGGTTCAAACCTGCGCGTTAAGGTGAAAATGAACCTTCCTGAAATTGCCACAGGTGTTGAGAAAAAGATCAAAGTAAGCAAATATGTATCCTGTAAGCAGTGTTCTGGTTCAGGCGCCGAAAATGGCAGTTCTTATACTACTTGCTCTACATGTCATGGCAATGGTCATATCAGGCAAATAACAAATACATTTCTTGGTCAGATGCAGACGACATCAACATGTCCAACCTGTGGAGGTGAAGGCCGCATTATTACAAAGAAATGCAATCTTTGCCAAGGCAATGGTGTTATGCGGGATGAGGAGATAATTTCGATCAACATCCCAGCCGGAGTTGGTGAAGGCATGCAGCTATCGCTCAGCGGCAAAGGGAATGCCGGAGCGCGTGGTGGAATTCCGGGCGATTTGATTGTATTGATTGAAGAAGAAAAGCATCCGGAACTGGAACGTGACGGTAACAACTTAATTCATAATCTATTTATCAGCGTATCCGATGCTGCTCTGGGATCACAGATTGAGGTTCCAACGGTTGACGGAAAGGCCAGAATGAAAATTGCGCCTGGCACTCAACCCGGAAAAGTACTTAGATTAAAAGGAAAAGGTCTGCCAAGTGTAAACCAATACGGAAACGGTGATTTATTGGTCAACATAAATGTATGGATACCCAAGGAAGTTTCAAAAGAAGAAAGAAAAATATTGGAGGATTTGCAACAATCTGAGAACTTCAAACCCAATCCAACGGCAAACGAAAAACGTTTCTTCGACAGAATGCGTGAATTCTTTGGCTAAATCAAACACAAAAACAAGATGCATTTTATAGAAGCCAGAGACATCGTAAAGCGCTATTCGAACCATGTGGCACTAAAAGGTGTCAGTATCAGCGTTCCGAAACAAAGTATTTTTGGATTATTAGGGCCAAACGGAGCAGGCAAAACCTCGCTCATTCGCATTATCAATCAGATTACAGCCCCGGATGAAGGGTATATTCTGATTGATGGCAAACCTCTTTTATCCGAACATTCGCAGAGAATCGGGTATCTTCCGGAAGAGAGAGGTCTCTATAAAAAAATGAAGGTAGGCGAACAGGCCTTATATCTTGCTCAATTAAAAGGTGTTGACAAAAATACGGCACAAATCAGACTAAAAAAGTGGTTTGAAAAATTTGAAATTGAATCGTGGTGGAACCGCAAAGTTGAGGAACTAAGCAAGGGGATGCAACAAAAAATTCAATTCATTGTGACCGTGATACATAATCCGGAAATTTTGATTTTTGATGAGCCCTTCAGTGGATTTGATCCAATCAATGTTAATATCATCAAAGAGGAAATTCTCAGGCTCCGTGACGAAGGAGCTACAATTTTATTTTCGACGCATAATATGGCCTCAGTGGAAGAACTTTGCGACAACATTGCACTTATCAATGCAAGCGAAAAAATTCTTGATGGCCGTGTTGATGAAATAAAACGGCAATATCGTTCCCATTCGTTCGAGTTAAAACTACAAGATTTAAGGAGTCCGCCCAGATCATTTATCCCTTCCAATTTCAATTTACTTGCAGAAAGTACCAATAACTTCGGCGAAACAATATTGCGCATTCAAAGCGATGAGGCTGTAGATGCGAACAAACTTATAAGCACACTCCTCCCCCATGCAGGAATTGTGGCCTTTAGCGAAATACTTCCGACTATGAATGAGATATTTATTGAAAAAGTTCAATCGAGCCAGAATTTGGGTTCTAAATCAGAATAAAAAACAACAATATGAATAAAACCTGGCTGATATTACAAAGGGAATATCTTACCCGCGTTAAAAAAACAAGTTTTATCGTAATGACTTTTTTAGGGCCATTGTTGATGGCTGCTTTAATGATTGTGCCCATCGTACTTGCTTCCCTGGAGGATGTTGGAAAAAAAACAATCGCCGTCATAGACGAAACACAATGGTTTACAGGCAAATTCGAATCGGGCGACAACATGGATTTTGTTCATGTGTTTGACGATCTTGAAACTGAAAAAATGAAGGTTCTGAACGGTGTATATGATGGATTGCTATATATTCCATTGCCACAACTAAATGTGCCTGCTAATGCAGAATTCTTCAGTCGGAAACAGGCTTCACTTTCGGTAAGATCCTATGTGCGCAATGTGATGAAAACAGAAGTTGAAAATCGCAAACTTATGGCTTCCGGCATTGATCCTAATCTGATAAAAGAATCAAAAACTACCATCAACATCGTAACAATCAAGCTTGAAAATGATGGCAGTGAATCCAAAAGCTTTACAGAAGTCCAGCTTGGTCTGGGAATTTTTACAGCATTTCTAATTTATTTTTTCATATTCCTTTTCGGTTCTCAGGTGATGCGTGGGGTCATAGAAGAAAAAACAAGCCGTATCATAGAAGTCATAGTCTCTTCAGTTAAACCATTCCAGCTGATGATGGGAAAGATAACCGGAATTGCACTTGTTGGTCTTACCCAATTTTTACTTTGGGTTATCCTTACTGTTGGCATTTATGGCGTATTTATTCTATTTTTTGGATCTGATGTCAATCCGCAGCAAATGTCATCAATGGGTGGAATGCTAAATCAAGGTACTATAGACCAGCCTGAAATGTCAAACCAAAGTGTTGCGCAGATTTTTGAAGTTATTCAATCTATAAACTTTGGTATAATCATTTTCAGTTTCATTGTGTATTTCCTTGGAGGATACCTCCTTTATGCAGCCCTTTTTGCCGCCATTGGATCAGCTGTAGACAATGAAGCCGACACACAGCAGTTTATGTTGCCCGTATCGTTGCCATTGATTTTTGGGATTGTAATTTCAAATTTTATTGTTAACAATCCGGATGGCCCTCTGGCATTCTGGCTTTCAATTTTCCCGCTGACTTCTCCTGTAATTATGATGGTTCGGATTCCATTCGGCGTTCCTTATTGGGAGCTCGGTTTGTCGATGACACTGTTGGCAGCAGGATTTATTTTTACAACATGGCTGGCAGCAAAAATTTACCGTACCGGCATTTTGATGTATGGCAAAAAGGTAAATTACAAAGAGCTCTGGAAGTGGCTGAGTTATTAAACCTGATAAATAACCCTACTCAAAGTCTTTTGTTTCAGCCTGATGTGTAGTGTCCGATTTTGAAGTAGAGCAGCACGCACCTTCAACCTTGACCTCCTTTTCCGGACTTAGCATTTTCGTTTTCGGACTTATAAAAGGTATTCCAAGTGACATTCCTCTGAGAATAAAAATTATCCCAAGTATCACAATAAATACAGGGACAACTTTGCTCAGTTTTCGTCTCATGCCTCCGCTGATTATATTCCCTACCAAAGAAACACCCAACATCACCGGTATTGTTCCCAGTCCAAAAACAACCATAAAAAGGGTTCCCATCAGCACATCATTCGTATTGATGACTCCGGCTACAGCAACATAAACCAAACCACATGGCAATAATCCATTGAGCAATCCAATGAGAAAGAGGTTGCTCTTTGATTGTTTTCCAAACATTCTCCTGAAATGACTGATCAGTCGGGTGGCATAACCTGAAGTAATGCTTTCAAAATTGATCTTTCCTCTGAAAAGGAATGGAAAAAGCACAGAAGCAATCATGACCACACCCATAATAATGGAGGCCCATTGCTGAACCCCTGCCATGTGAATGCCTTTGCCAAGCAATCCAAAAAGCGCTCCCAAAACTCCATAGGTAAGCGCCCGTCCGATATTGTAGAGCAAGCCTCCTGCGGTGCGATCGAGCCAGCTTTTGCGGCCCAATGGCAAAGCAACAGCTATAGGGCCGCACATTCCGATGCAATGCAAACTTCCAACCAGACCAATAGTAAGTGCTGTATATAACTCAAACATGATCAAGGCAAATCAACTGATTTTTCAACATAATAAGCTGTGCCTTCATAAGACCAGTCAATTTTTGCAATGTAGCGGCCGGTTAATCCTGTCACAGAGACATCAAAAGCACCATCGCTGTTTGATTCCAATTCTGTAAACAGATCCATTGTATCATCAATACGATGGTACATATGAACTGTGCCTGATATCAATGCCGGATTGAATTTTTCAGGAAAAACGAGCAATAGTTTACCGTCCTTTTTCACTAAATCAATCTCATTGCCGATGCTGCCGGCATTAACTTTTTTATCAATTAACTCTTGATGTGTTTGTCCTTTTGGATAGTAATCTCTTTCCACCAGACTCACGCTTTCACGCATCATCAATACAACAAAGATGATTACCATGACCATAAATGCGGCCATGGCAATCATCAGTTTTGTCCCCCAGTTCCATTTCATATGTAAAGTTTTAAATTATTAATCGTCTAAAATATTTGGTGCAATAAATGTAGCTTTTGTTTTATCAATCAACAAATCGCCTGAGAAAATACCAATTTCAACAGCTGTTGAACTTGAAGTAAGATTTTTCCTTGGCATAACAATCAGAAAATTTGCCTCACTCATCTTCCCTCCATCAACAATAATCGGATCACCCATAACGATAATTTCACCTCCATGAGACACCATTCGCAACTCAACAGGAAGCGCTGTCCTCGTTTTGTTTACAAGTTGAACCTTGTATACGTTTGAGAAATTATCGTTACCATATTCCTGAAACAATGTCCCTGGAACACGCAAAATCGTTGATTCAATATCAGATCTTAATGTGAAAACACTTACAACAATAGCGAGAAGTATTGTCAAAAAAACAGAGTAGGATATAGATCGGGCGTTGAATAATTTACTTTTACCTTCAGCAATAATTTTTTCTGAAGTATATCGAATCAAACCTTTAGGCAGATTTACTTTTTCCATAATTGTATCACAAGCATCCATGCAAGCGGTACAGTTGATACATTCGAGTTGTGTTCCATTACGGATATCAATTCCAGTAGGGCAAACAACAACACAGCTACTGCAATCGATACAGTCCCCTTTACCTGAAGTCTGTCTGTTTTCAAGTGGATTGTGTTTGCCTTTTGGCTCGCCTCTTTTATAGTCATAAGCCACAACAATGGACTTATTATCGAGTAAAACGCCTTGCAGACGACCATATGGACAAGCAATGATGCAAACCTGTTCGCGGAAAAAGGCGAAAATGAAATAAAATACGCCGGAAAAAAGCAGTAAAGCAATAAAGCTTCCTATATGTGCCAAGGGACCATCGGTCACCAGCTCAAGAAGTCTGTCAGTGCCAACTATATAGGCAAGAAAGGTATTGGAAATAAAAAATGCTATCCCAAAAAAGATTGCATGTTTAAGTGACTTTTTCCAAATCTTTTCGAAGTTCCATTTTTGACGATTAAGTTTTTTTTGAAAGTTGTAATCTCCTTCAATGAGGTATTCAATCTGTCGGAACACAAATTCCATAAAAATGGTCTGAGGA
>JAGXRB010000003.1 GCA_018336075.1 Bacteroidota bacterium | reverse complement strand
GTGTGTGAGCCCGCGCGAACGGCGGGGCGGCGCCAGGGTGAATGAAAAAACGACTGCAAATCCGCGAATCTGGCCTCTGATAGGAGGCCATCTCGCCCCTCAGGGCGACGGTTCGCTGGATTTGCGTTGTTTTTTCAGAGTGGAGAGATGCATTGTTCGCGCCAAGTTTTTGGTACTTTTGAACCAGCAAAAGTACAAGAGACATGATTATTTTTGTGAAATGAATCAATGCCAGTGCGCATACAACCACAAAGCAAGAAAGCAGAATGATAGTTTCCATGTCGAAACATCAGGAGAAAAACAACCGGTATTCTTCCTTACAAAGAATTAATAAAACCAGAGAGAAAAATAGTAATCCAAAGGGAAGATTTTCTTTTAGAAAAGAAATGTTCTGAAAAGACAAGATTTTCACCTTGATTAAAACACCAAATTATCAATTTTTCGGACGGTAGCGCGAATCGGTGAGAATGTCTTGTGAATCCTGAATGCCAATTAGTTTTTTGATGCAGATTTCAGGATTGCTTTTCACATAATGCCGAATTATTTGCCAGCCAACCCATTCGCCAATACGTGCCGGAGCCTCAGTGGAAAAATCCTGCGTAAACGGGCCGTCACCAAAAAGTTTTCTGAATTTCTGAAAATCATTTGCATAGAGCATTTGCTCTCCAACCAAAAAAGCCCAGACATCACCTTCGTGCGCTTTCAACCAATCAAGCTGTTCTTTGCTGTAGCCGATCAGCAAATGATCGGGCAAATCGGGCTGCATCGCCTCCAGAAAATAATACTGCTTTCCTGCCTTAATCATTTCATCTAAAATGGTTTTACTTTGCTTATCAGTTTCAAAATAAGTGCTGTAAAAGGTTTTAAAGACATCGTTAACCAAATGACTGCTTGTCATCCTGTTGGAGATGTAATTTGGAATGCCCATCTTTTTGTATATGGTTTCCTCAGCCCCTAAATAGCAATCCAAAGCGATAACCATAGCATTTCCATCTGTTAGTACTGGCGCTTCAAAATCAATACCGGAGATATATGTATAGAATTCAGGGAGATTAATTTCAGGAAAATAGTAATGAAAACGACGTAATCCCGATGTAAGTTCATTTTCAATTGTTTTTAGGTCAGGATAAACCTGCTGACTTCTGTTATACATTGAAATGAGCAGGGTGTCGGTCACAAAATTGTAGATTTGGTTAAGATTACTGCTGTCATTCAGGTCACCGTCCAGAAAATAGATATAGTCATCTTTGATACTTTCAAGCGCTGTTTTAAAATTGTTCGTGTCGAGGCTGAATAAAGCATTTCCATAACTTTTTATTTCAACCTTCTCCGGATACAGGCCCTTCAAAGAAAAATTAAGTTGTTTTTTATGAGAGGGATTGCATGCTGCAACACTCAAAAAAAGTAACAGAACCAATGAAATTTTTTTCATAAAAAACCTAACCTTAATCTTAAAAAATTTTGGAAAACAAAGGAAAACCAATGAGAATTCCAATGTTGGAACTATGTCAGTTGAATTATAAAATTTTCCAACCCACAGTCACAACAAATCCTTGTTTTGAATCAAACTGAACTTGTTGACTGCCAATGTTTATCGTTTCAATTATCTTGCTCATACCGGCAATATATTGCACGTCAAGCGTAAACATTAAAACATCAACACCTGCTCCAACCTGCAGTCCCCAGTGAATGTCGTTGATATCTGATTCTTTAATCGGATTGATATAATTATCACCATCGAATGTACTGATACTTTTGTTTACAACAAAATTCGCCGTCACTCCTCCGGTTGCTCGTAAATTGACAAGCTTAAGGTCGAGTAACTTAACTCCGACAAACAAAGGTATTTGAATATTATCCAATTTAATCTCTTGCTCAAAAGGACTCAGGGATTGCAGTTGAGGACGCTTAAATACTGTGCTTGAGGTGTACCAGTTGATTTCTGGCTGAATGTAAAACTTGTCGCCGAGTCTGACAAAAGCGCCAAAAATCAATCCATCTTTAAGATCTGATTCAATTTCGTTTATATCGGTTGAAAGTTTGGTTGACATATAACCTATTTTTGGTCCGATGGAGAACTGAGCCGATGCTATATTTATTAACAGCAGTCCGACAAAAAGGAGAAATAGCTTTTTCATATTGTTTTTTATTTTGAACAAAGATAAATTCTTTCTATTAAAACTTCAAGGATAAAATTAAATTGCAAGGGTTGTCAAAAACATCGCTTTTTCAATGAAATCATAGAATTTTTTTTCAAAGCAATGATTGAATTCAAAAAAAAGACTGTATATTTGCCGGCTCAAACACGGTGGTTGTAGCTCAGTTGGTTAGAGCATCAGATTGTGGTTCTGAGGGTCGCGGGTTCGAGCCCCGTCTCCCACCCAAAAATTAATCCTGACAAGAAGTATCTTTGTTAGGATTTTTTTTATTAATAGAGTCAAAAGCTATTTTTTTGTTTAAATCTTCTATGAAAGTTCCCACAAACAGAATCAAAGATAGTATCAATTATTACAATGCGAAACTCATTCCGGTTTATGGTGAAAATGAGTCTATGCAATTGATTATGATGCTGATTGAACACTATTTTGGGTTTGACAGAAAGCATCTTGTTCTTCATCCGGATACAAGAATTTCGGAATCGGAGATGCTCATCATTCACTTTGCGGTAAAGGAATTACTCGCTAACAGACCGATACAATATGTCATTGGAAAATCTTTTTTTTGTGAGCGTTGGTTTGAAGTAAATGAAAATGTGCTGATACCGCGACCGGAAACAGAGGAGTTGGTTGGCCATGCCGCAGCCTTTCTTAAAACCCAAAAAAACAAACGTTTTCTTGATATTGGGACAGGTTCAGGTTGCATTGCAATAAGTCTTGCATTAGAGGTCGAAGGTGCTGAGGCAACAGCCATTGACATTTCAGCAGAAGCACTTGAGCTTGCTGGTCGTAACGCATTAAAACTTAATGCCAAAGTGAATTTTCAGCAAATGGATATTCTGACTCATATTGATTCATTGACAGAACATCTTTATGACCTCATTGTAAGTAACCCACCTTATGTAACCCATGCTGAAAAATCCTTTATGCAAAAGAATGTCATGGATTGGGAGCCACACCTTGCGCTTTTTGTAAGTAATGATGATCCTTTGCAGTTTTTTCGTCAGATAGCACACTTTTCACTCACGCATTTAAAGCGTGAAGGCATGTTACTCTTTGAGATTAATGAGCGCTATGGATTTGAACTGGTGGCTTTACTTTCTGAATTGGGATTTCACAAAGTCCACATAATTAAAGATATACATTCGCGCAATCGTTTTGTTTCTGCTTTAAAAGCTTAAACTTGTAATCAGGGGTAGTATCACTATTTCTTTTTACTTTCGTAATAAGTCACAAAATCACGCTGAGCTTTGTAAAGATTCAATCCAAAAAGCAAAAGGTTTTTTGTTTCCTGAAGGATATTCATAAGCAGTAAACTATTTCTCGTGCTTGACGTTTCTTTCTTTATGCGTTTTACTTCATTTTTCCTGAAAAGGTCAATCATATTGAGTATCTTTTGTTGCTCAGCAACTATTTGATCCTGACTTATGAATCTACCTTCATTTATTTCAGCTGTAATATGGGTGTAAAAATTACCAAGGTTTTGGCTTAGTATTTTTATCTCATTTATCTGAGCCACATTGAATGGCTTATGATTGTTATCAACATGGTCATAAGCCGGGCCGACAATGAAATTAAGGCTGTGTAAAATCTCTCTCAGATAGTCGAGCGCCTGCACATAAAAGTGTCCTGATTCAAGCGCATCCTCTTTTAATTTTGCTATTATAATCGTAACACTGTTTTTCTTCTCTTTGGCTTTTACCGAAAGTTTTTCAATATTTTTCTTCGTTTTTTTCAATGACTTGATATCTTCTTCAGTCAATCCGGCAATGGTTCTCTTATATTCAAATTGTGTCTGGTTAAGAATTTCAGAGACACTGTTGCTGCATATTTCCAGAATATTTTCGTTGTTAATTTCCTCAACCTCACGAGATGATTCCAAATCTTTTTTCTCCTTACTTAGATGCATCTTGTGGGTACGGAAAACTAAAAATATTGAAAGAAGAATCATTCCGCCTACAGCCCAAAACTCTCCATAATAGAATAGAATTGCAATTCCTAAAGAAACCAGAAAAGCTGACAAGGCAGTAAAAAACCAGCCTCCAATTACAGAAAAGACACCTGTGATGCGGTAAACGGCACTTTCTCTGTCCCATGCACCATCAGAAAGGCTTGATCCCATAGCAACCATAAAAGTTACATAAGTAGTTGATAAAGGAAGTTTTAATGATGTTCCCAAGGCAATGAGTGCACTTGCGACAACCAGGTTTACTGAGGCTCTGAGTAAATCAAACGCAGGCCCGGTTTTGTCATGTTTGCTATGAGGCAGTTGCACAAACTGCTTTGACATTCGCTGCTTTACATTATCAGGGACAAATTTTCCCAGACTATCAGAAATATTTAGCGAAAGCCTTACAATAGCTCTTGAAAGCTGCGATGATCCGAAACGCTCTTCACCTTCACTTTGCCTGCCCAGATCGACAGAAGTCTTAATGACTGATTTTGCCTTGCGCGAAGTATATAAGGTAATAACCATGATGAATCCTGCAATAAGCAAATAAAGCGGAGGTGTTTGAATGGCATCGCGAAGGGATGACATCGCAAAAAAATCAGGGTTTATTCCCGGATTGTTCAGCATTGTTTTGTAGGCTTCGAAACCAGCTAACGGAACCCCGATAAAATTTACAAGATCGTTTCCGGCAAAAGCCATTGCAAGGGCAAATGTACCGCTCAGAACAACGATCTTAAGGATGTTGACGTTGAAAAAAGTATGCAAGAGCTGAAGTATAACAGAAAAACCTACAAAACTGCCAAAGATAATAACCGTTTGATGGGTAGTAATCCAGATATATATGTCTTTTGTCATAAAGGCAGCATCTTTTGCTCCTTTAATAAGCATGAAATAAACAATTGCTGTAAGCGCAAATCCACCAAAAAGGCCTCCGAATATCCGGAATCTTTTCTCATAGTTAAATGAGAATATGGCTCTTGTAATATATTGAACCAAAGCACCAAAACTGAAAGCAACAACAACCGACAGCAAAATGCCCGAGATGATAGCCAAAGCTTTCCCGGAATTTATAAACTCACTTACTGTTTGTCCGTCTGCACTATTACTGATTTTCATCAGTGCAATTCCAACAGATGCACCAAGCAATTCGAATACAATCGAAACTGTTGTTGAAGTTGGTAGACCTAATGTATTAAAAGTGTCTAGGAGAATTACATCGGTGATCATTACTGCTAAAAAAATCAGCATAATGTCTGTAAAATAAAACTTTTCCGGATTAAAAATCCCGCTCCGGGCAATTTCCATCATGCCGCCTGAGAATGTTGCTCCTACCAAAACTCCAAGTGCCGCAATAAACATCACGAGCTTGAAGGATGCAACTTTTGAGCCAATAGCTGAATTAAGAAAGTTCACTGCATCGTTGCTTACTCCTACAACAAGATCGGATATTGCCAGGAAAAAAAGAACGATAACCAGAATAAGGTAAATATTTTCCACTGTTTAAATTTTTCTGCTTAAGGACAGCAATATTAATCAAATCTTATGAGCTAAAAAAGTTTCTGTATTAAGAAAATGTTAATTCAATGTTGCAATGGTTTGTGGAAATAGCATAAAATCTCAATTATATTCCGAATGGGAAGCATATTTCAGATCTCGGTTTAATCGAAATATCGTCTGACTTTTGAAAATGAAAAGGTTGCCTTGAACATTGAATAAAACGAAAAAATAAACTTTTTACTGCTTTTGACTGTTTCTTTTTTAACTTTGATACCTGAATTTTAACCATAATTTTTACCCTTTCATGACAGACCTGATTTTTAATCTCTCAAAGTTTTATGAAAAACGACTTGCGTTCGTTTTATGCATTGTAACGGAATCCAGTGGTTCTACACCGCGCAAAAGTGGTTCTAAAATGATCGTTTTTGAAAATGGAAAAACAGAGGGAACTGTCGGTGGGGGAGCAGTTGAAATGCAAGTGAAACAAGAGGCTCTGGAGGTTTTGAAATCCGGCATTTCAAAACAAGTACGCTATCAACTGGAAAAAGACCTTCAGATGCAATGCGGTGGAAATATGACAATCTATTTCGAGCCATTTTTCCCCGCACCGAAACTTTATATTTTTGGTGCAGGTCATGTTGGACGTGAAGTTGGATTTTATGCGCAAACCCTTGGTTTCGATATCACATACATTGATCACAGACCCGACATTTACAATGAATTTGATGCAGGAAATGCTGCATGTCTGGCAGGAGATTATGTAGAAATGGCAAGTGTTTTGCCTCTAAACAACGAAAGTTTTGCCGTTATCACAACACCCGATCATAGTGCTGATAAGGCAGTGCTCAGCAAGCTTGCTAAATTGGATTTAAAGTATGTCGGTATGATGGGAAGCAAGCGTAAAGTTGCAGAAATAACCAATCAACTCCTTGATGGAAATGTACTCTCAAAAGAGCAGATTGCAAAAGTTGACATGCCAATAGGTTTGCCAATTCATGCAGAAACTCCAAAAGAAATTGCTGTCAGCATTGTTGCGAAGCTGATAGATGTTAGAAATTCTCAAAGTTGACAGACTGTTTTTTAATTGTTTTAGCTCAACTTCAGAAATAAAGATATGGAAAAGAATAATTTACAATTTCTTCTTAATGATAAGCTGATTGAAATTGATTTTTTAAAAGAAGACTTTTTGCCATCGACAACGGTGCTCAACTATTTGCGCATGCAGCCGGGCTTTCGGGGAACAAAAGAAGGTTGTGCGGAAGGCGATTGCGGCGCTTGTACTGTTGTGCTCGCTGAAGTTCAGCATGGAAACCTGATCTATAAAACGGTTGATTCCTGTCTGTTGTTTTTGGCTTCAATTCATGGAAAGCAACTCATTACTGTTGAACACCTTGCTGAAATAAATGACAACAAAATCAAGCTGCACCCGGTTCAGCAGGCAATGGTTGAGCATCATGGAAGCCAATGCGGATATTGCACACCCGGTTTTGTTATGTCAATGTTTGGAATGTATAAGAATGCGTCAGCAACTGATAGCGAAGCATTAACAGATGCTATGGCAGGTAATCTGTGTCGCTGCACAGGCTATAAGCCCATCGCAGAAGCTGCACAGGCATGTTGTAAAAATCCCGAAGCAGATAAATTTAATCTTCAACAACCTGGAACTATAAAAAAACTAACACAGATAAGTGCCTATCAGTCGACACTTGAGATTTTTACGCCAAAGCAAACCTATTTGTTGCCTTCCAGACTTGATGAAACATTGGGATTCAGAGTAAAATATCCTGAGGCAGTCATCATAAATGGTGCAACTGATACCGCAATACGACAAAATAAATTGCATGAATTTCTTCCCTGTATTCTTGATTTATCTGCTGTGGAAGAAATTAAACAGCAAAAGGAGGGAAGTACATTTTTTAGTTTGGGAGCAGGCACAACCTTGGAGCAATTCAAGCAGTTTGTTAAAACCAATTTCCCGGGCTTAATGCCCATGCTGAAAGTTTTTGCTTCACTTCAAATCAGGAATGTGGCAACCATTGGAGGAAATCTATCCACAGCCTCACCCATTGGCGATCTGATTCCATTGTTTTTTGCTCTGAAAGCAAAAGTGAAACTTAGCAGCAGAACCGGAAACCGACTTATTCCGGTCGAAGAGTACATTACTGGCTATCGAAAAACCTGTCTTCTTCAGGATGAGATTCTTGAGGCTGTTCAAATCCCAAAACCTGAAAAGGATATTTTATTCATCACCGAAAAAGTTTCTACCCGCCGCGACCTTGACATTTCAACCGTTAGTTCTACTTTGCGTTTACGATTGAACAAGGAAAATTTTATTGAGGAGATCGCTATAATTTATGGTGGCATGGCGTCTCAGGTGAAAAGAGCTGTTACTGCAGAAACGTACCTTCATGGAAAACAGTGGTGTATTGAAGAAGTCGAACGCGCATCAAAATTAATTTCTGAAGATTTTACACCCATTTCAGATGCACGTTCTGGGGCTGAATATCGTGAGGCAGCAGCGAAAAATCTCCTTTTGAAATTGTATTTGAAGTCAGTTGATACTAAGCAAGGAATGTCTTTATGAGTAAAACTGTTGGCAATATTACACATGAAAGTGCTGTCAGCCACGTAACAGGAAAAGCTGTATATGTTGCTGACATGCATATTGGTGAACAAATGCTGACAGGCAAAGTGGTTTTCAGCCCATTTGCCCATGCTCGCATTGTTTCAGTTGATTTCACCGAAGCGCTGAAGGTGAATGGCGTTGTTGATATTCTTGATTTTAGACGGATTCCTGGGATCAATCAGCTGAATCCTTTAACGCATGATGAACCTTGTCTGGCAGAGGAAAAAGTGAATTGTATCGGACAGGCGATTCTGCTGATAGCGGCTGAAAATGAACATGCAGCTATTGAAGCTGAAAAGAAAATCACGATCATCTATGATCCTTTGGAGCCTGTTTTGACAATACAACAAGCCAGAGAAAAGGGTACAGCACTTGCCAAAACAAGAAAAATTGAAACCGGTAAACCAGAAGAAAGCCTTCTGAAAGCCTCACATATACTGGAAGGTGAGTTGAAAATCGGTGGCCAGGAACATTGGTATCTGGAAACACAATCGGCACTTTGTGTTCCAGACGAAAATAGGGAGATGATGGTTTATGCATCTTCTCAAAATCCCTCTGAGACGCAACATGTAGTTTCTGAAGTACTTGGTTTGCAGGCAAATCAAGTCGTTTGCGAAGTAAAAAGAATGGGTGGCGGTTTTGGTGGAAAAGAAACACAAGCCAGCCATGTGGCTGCCTGGTCTGCACTTTTGGCAAATGCAACCGGCCGTCCGGTAAAGATTGTCCTTTTCCGTGATGACGATCAGAAATACACAGGTAAACGTCATCCTTTCGAAGCCAGTTATAAAATTGGTTTTTCAGATGAAGGGACAATTGTTTCTTACATTTTGGATTTGCATGCCGATGCCGGAATGGCAACTGACCTTTCGATGGCCATTCTTGAACGTGCTCTTTTTCATGCAGATAGTAGCTATTATATTCCAAATATGCGTGTTACAGGCACGATGTGGAAAACAAATCTGCCATCAAATACTGCTTTTCGTGGCTTTGGAGGACCGCAGGGAATGGCTGTAATTGAACATGCAATAGATCGGGTTGCTAGATATCTCGGAAAAGATGCAGCCGAAATCCGATACAGGAATTTTTACGGACTGAATAAACGAAATGTCACTCATTTTGGGCAATTAATTGAAAATAACAGATTGTTTCAGCTTTGGGACGCATTAATTGACTCTTCAGACTATAACAAAAGAAGAACTGAAATCAATGGGTTTAATCAGAAGCACTTTTATATAAAACGTGGAATAGCACTTACACCTGTCAAGTTTGGGATATCATTTACGACGGCTTTCCTTAATCAGGCCGGTGCTTTGGTAAATATTTACAAAGATGGTACTGTATTGGTAAATCATGGTGGCACTGAAATGGGGCAGGGCTTGCACACAAAAATCAAACAAATTGCTGCACTTGAATTTGGATTGCCTCTCGAAAAAATCAACCTGAGCCCAACCAATACTTCAAAAGTTCCAAACACTTCACCGACTGCAGCCTCTTCAGGCACTGACCTGAATGGAATGGCAGTGAAAAATGCAATTGATAAAATTAAAATCCGGTTAGATTCTTTGGCCAAACAATTGCTTTCTGAGAATGAAATTGCTTCCGGGGAATTGGTTTATCATGATGGGTTAGTCTTTTTGAGTAATATGCCCGACAAGAAAATAACCTTTAAAGAGCTTGTAATCAAGGCTCATCTGTCACAAATCAGTTTGAGCGCAACCGGATTTTATGGAACTCCAGGACTTTATTACGATAAGGAAAAGGGTAGGGGTAACCCATTCCATTATTTTGCCTTTGGAATGGCAGTTTCGGAAGTTGAAGTCGATATTCTTACTGGAATGTCAAAAGTTTTAAGAACCGATATTTTGCATGATGCAGGCGAAAGTCTTAACCAAGACATTGATCTTGGGCAGGTTGCGGGCGCTTTTATTCAGGGTGTCGGTTGGTGTACCACCGAAACTTTACGATATAATTCACAAGGTCAATTATTGAATCATTCACCTGATACCTATAAAATTCCAGGTATTGGAGATGTTCCGGATGATTTCAGGGTTGAATTGCTGAAGAATGCGCCCAATCCACAAACCGTTCGTCAGAGCAAAGCTGTAGGTGAACCTCCGTTTATGTTGGCATTTTCTGTATGGCTTGCGATAAAGGATGCAATTTCAGCAGTAGCGAATCATTCGGTGGAACCTGATTTTGCCTTGCCTGCAAACAATGAAACTATTTTGCTTTCAATAGAAAAACTGAGAAATTCTGTGAAAAATTAACTTCAACCTTTTGAAAAAGTTATCAGTCTTTCATTGATGGTAATTTCTTTAAAACCAATTATTTCAGAAATGAAAGCTAAGGTTTTGACAGTGTAAATGAAAACATGCGTCTGATCGTTTTTGTAATTCCAGCCAGCAAAGTTTATTTCTTCCCGGTAAATATTTGTCATGCAAAAGAGTTTTCCATCCGAATGAAGCATTTCGTATAGTTTTTTGAACTCCTGAAGTGGATAATAAAAATGTTCAATTACTTCAGTGCAGATTATGAAATCATATTTTGAAGCCAGCACTTCTTTTGACGGGTGAAAAAATGGATCAAAAAGTGCCAGACTGAACCCTTTCTGTTCAAGCATGAATGCGACTACTGGTCCGGGGCCAGCGCCATAATCAAGTCCTTTGCTTTCAGGGCTATAGTTTTTTTCGATGGCATCAACAGCAGGCTGCAGAAATTGCTGATATCCGGTATCGTTTATGTCATTGTTGTGGTGAAGATACCTTGTTTTTTCAGCCTCAGGCGTTAAGCGTAAATCCGGGTGCAGGAAAATTCCGGAACATTTTTCGCATTGCAAATAATGTTGTTTTTTGCCCTTGTAAAAAGCGTGTGCTTCACCTGAACAAAGGGGACAAAAACACTGCATGATTTTCTATAAATTATAATTATTATAGCTTGGATGATAAATAAACAAAAGAGAGCCGTCTTTGGTTTTATCGATAAATGTGGATGCTAATTCCTCTGGAATAGCAGGGCAACCATGGCTACGACCCAATCTTCCGTGTTTTTGGATGAACGATTCACTCACATAATCGGCTCCATGAATCACAATGGCTCTTTCAAAAGCTTTGTCATTGAGGTTTCTTTCAAGTCCTTTCAGTCGAAGGGATTTTCCGTGTTTCCCAGAATATGGCTGATCAGTGAGAAAAAAACCTAAACTGCTTTGATAGGATTCTGGTGTATTTGAGAATGCTTCTGCAACATCATTTCCACTATTTCGACCATGCGACACATAGGTATTCAACAGTACCTCACCTGTTTCAACGTTTAGTGTCCACAGTCTTTTTTTTGTGCTGGGTAGCGAAAAATCGATGAGTGTCACGATTTTATTTTTGGCTAAAGGCAGAAATTCCGGCAGATGCTTCTCAAAGCTTTTTATAAGATCGGGATTAAGGTTTTCGTTCAATGAGGCCAAATGCCCTCCATTCGTTGCGCTTGAAGCTGGAATTGTTTCATGATCAAAGTTTTTTTGATCAGGATTTTGAATAGATAGAAAAACGAAAAAAATAGTTGCTAATATGTATGTCTCAAGTATATTTCTGTAAATGAACATATTGTATAATGATTTTTTGATTAAAATTCAGTTACTTTTTTTGGCCTAAAGCTGTAAAGACTGCTAAATCTCGGTCATAAATATCTGAACGATAATGTATTTCACCATTCTCTGTGGCCCACGCAGTTAAATAATACAGATATACTCCAACCGAAGATTTCAGTATCACTGTTTTTTCAATACCTGAATTCATCGCTTGTTTGATTTTGTCATCGGTCCATTCGGGCATGTTGTTCAATAAAATTTTAGCCAGTTCAAAAGGTTTCTCAATACGAATGCAGCCCGAACTGAAAGTTCTTTCGTCTCGCCAAAAAAGTTCTCTTGATGGTGTATCGTGCAAATATACATTAAATTTATTTGGGAACATAAACTTCACCTTTCCCAAAGAATTCTGATTTCCAGGCGATTGTCTTACAGTGTAGCGCATGCCGTCTTTTTTCCAGTTTATTGTCGCCGGATCAGTGAGTTTTCCTTTAGAATCATAGACCAGCATGTTTTTTTGTGAAAGATAGTTTACGTCCTTTCTTACTGCAGGAATGATGTCTTTTTGCATTATCCCCGGAGGAACAGTCCAGCTTGGACTGAAAACCAAATAACGTATTTTTGAGTTGAAAACAGGTGTTTCGCGGTAATCCTTTCCAACTATTGTTCTCATATTTAGCAAAGTATCTGAGCCTTCAAACATTAATAAGGAGAAATCAGCAATGTTTGTCAATACATATCTGTCTTCCAGTGAGTCCGGAAGCCAGCGCAGACGTTCCATACTCACGTACAGTTGTTTTAACTTTTGTTCAATTGGCATATTGAGCGCTTTCAGCGTATTTTTACCAATATTTCCATCACTATTGAATCCAAACAATGCTTGAAGTTTTTGGATTGATTTTGCTGTTACCTCATCATACTCTTCTGAAATATCCACTGAATCAGCATCATAAAGTCCCAGATATTGCAACTTCTTTTTAATAGCCGGCATATCTTTAGATGTTTCTCCCGGCTTTATCGATAGTGTTTTAGGATCCATTGAAACAGAGAAATCGGCTGATTGTATGCTTTTTAATCTTTTTGCTTCAAGCACCATTTTTTTGTAGCCTGTATATGGAGGATAGAAAGTCATGAAAATTTGTTCAATATTTTTTCCATTGTGCAGCAGCCTAAGTTTTTGATCCAGCATTAACTCAGGTTTATTGCGTTGAATTCCCCATTGAGCTTCTAAACTTTCAGAGTCGATTTTTCCATGATAAAGATGGGATGAAAGCATAAAAAAAGCGTCGCTCAGCAGCAAATCCAGCTGTGCAACAAATAAAGCATTAAATACTTGAGAAGAGTCGTTTTGTAAATTTTCAAACAGTTTTTTAATTGATTCAAAATGATAATGTGATGGTACTAATCCATGAAATTCAGCATTTTCAATATATTCAATCAGTTGAGAGATGCTTTCGTAATTGTTAAGTTCTTTAGTCCAGAAAGGTTTAAATTCATTTTCAGTATAAAGCCGCGGAAGTAAAACTGAAGAATAGAGTTCATCGTCAAGAATCCTATATCGTTCACCAGGCAGACGGTTTTCTAAAATCTCTCTTATTGCGAGTGATGATTCAATTTGTGCAGCTTCAAACTTTTTTATTTCGAGAAAACGAGTGCTGTCATTGTAGGTAGTTGTATCAAAATCTTTTATTTCTTTTTCAGATTTCTGAGTTCTATTGCAGGCGAACAAACTAACTACAACAATTATTGGAATAATAAATCGCATTGATTTTGTATAAAGTGTATATTAAGGCATGTAGCCGATCAAACTTGTTAAAAAAGTGCTTTCTTAAAGACTTGATTTTGATATTTATAAAAAAAAAAGTCCGTTTATCTTAGACAAACGGACTTTTTCAATGAATATTATTGTCTAAATGTCAATCTTGGCATATTTGGCGTTTGCTTCGATGAATTCACGGCGTGGTGGAACTTCATCTCCCATCAGCATGGAAAACACATGATCTGCTTCGACACCATTTTCGATGGTTACCTGCCGAAGTGTGCGGAATTCAGGATTCATCGTTGTATCCCAAAGCTGTTCAGCATTCATCTCTCCCAAACCTTTATAACGTTGGATGTGAATACCTTTTTCGCTTCCGTCCGCCGACCATTCCTTTACTACTTTTTCACGTTCTTCCTCGTTCCAGCAATAACGTTCCTGCTTGCCTTTGCGCAGTAAATATAAAGGTGGAGTAGCAATGTAAACATACCCTTTTTCGATGAGTTCCATCATATAGCGGAAGAAGAAAGTCAGGATCAACGTAGCAATATGGCTTCCGTCGATATCAGCATCGGTCATGATGACAATTTTATGGTATCTCAGTTTTTCTATATTGAGCGCTTTGCTGTCTTCATCAGTTCCGATATGCACGCCCAATGCAGTAAAGATGTTTTTGATTTCTTCACTTTCATAAATTTTGTGCGGCATTGCTTTTTCCACATTAAGGATCTTGCCTCTCAGTGGTAAAATTGCCTGAAAACGCCTGTCGCGGCCTTGTTTGGCTGTGCCACCTGCAGAATCGCCCTCGACGAGGTAAATCTCAGCTTTGGCAGCATCTCTTTCTGAGCAGTCGGATAATT
>JAGXRB010000002.1 GCA_018336075.1 Bacteroidota bacterium | reverse complement strand
CATCATCAGGAAGAATCTTAACAACTTCATCGAGCAGGTCGCCTGTTCCGCTGCCATTAATGGCTGAAATGCAATAAACCTCACCGAGTCCAAGCTCATAAAACTCTTGCGCATCGGCTATTCTGGCTGAGTTATCCACTTTATTTGCAACGACAAAGGCAGGTTGTTTTGACTGCCGCAATAATAGGGCTACTTCCTTATCCAAAACATGTAAACCCTCATAGGCATCAACTACAAAAAGTATCAGGTCAGCTTCCTCAATGGCAAGCTGCACTTGTTTTCTTATTTCTCCTTCGAATTCATCATCCGAACCTACCACATATCCACCAGTATCAATGACTGAAAATGACTTTCCGTTCCAGTCACTTTTACCATAATGCCTGTCGCGTGTGACGCCTGAAGTTTCTTCTACAATCGCTTGTCTTGACTGCACAAGCCGATTAAAAAATGTTGATTTTCCTACATTAGGCCTTCCAACGATTGCTACGATATTTCCCATCTTTTTCTTCCTTTCTTACTGTTCTTTACGATTCGTAACCGAAGCGCTTCAACAGTTTATCATTGTCACGCCAATCCTTTGTAACTTTTACATTTAGTTCAAGAAATACTTTCTTGCCAATAAATTCTTCCATATCCAACCTTGCCATTGTTCCGACTTTCTTGATTGCACTGCCTTGCTTTCCGATAATAATTGCTTTTTGAGAATCTCGTGCAACAAAAATCAATGCCTGAATTTTTACCAGACGTTCACTTTCTTCGTAAGTATCGATAGCAACCTCAACGGAATACGGAATCTCTTGTTTATAGTTCAGGAGAATTTTTTCCCGTATAATTTCAGAAATAAAAAACCGCATCGACTTATCAGTGAGCTCATCTTTAGGGAAATATGCCGGAGACTCAGGCAACACATCCAGAATACGTTCAAAAAGTCCTGCCGTATTGAACTCATGCAATGCCGAAACCGGAAAGACACTGGCCGAAGGCAACCATTCCTGCCATTGTTTTATCAGGTTGACTACCTCATCTTGTGTGGAGAGGTCAACCTTGTTGATAATGATGAAAACAGGCACGTTTGTTTCCTTGATTTTTTCAATGGTTTCGGTGTAGGAAGTTTTTTCGGTAACATCTACAACGAACATTATCAGGTCAGCATCAATCATTGCTGTTTGCACAAAGCTATTCATCACTTCGTGCATTTTATAGGCCGGATTGTGGATGATACCCGGTGTGTCTGAAAAGATAATCTGGTGGTCGTCTCCGTTCACAATTCCAAGGATGCGATGCCTTGTAGTTTGTACTTTCGATGTGATAATCGACAGTTTTTCGCCAACAAGTACGTTCATCAATGAAGATTTACCAACATTTGGATTTCCTATGATGTTGACATAGCCCGCTTTATGCGTCATGAATAAATTTTTTGAAAATATTTCTTGTTTTGCAAAGAAACAAAATTTATCTTTGCACTCCCAAATTAAGTGGGAATAAATACTGCGGGGTGGAGCAGAGGCAGCTCGTTGGGCTCATAACCCAAAGGTCATCGGTTCGAATCCGGTCCCCGCTACTAATGAAAAAGCTGACTTTTTTGAGTCAGCTTTTTTTTGATCAATACCAATGTTTTACGTTTATATTTTATATTCTGAGCATTACGGTAAAACTTACACCGGTTATAGCCAAGACCCAGAGCAGCGACTGCTTAGTCATAATGAACTTTCCAACAAAGGGTGGACAATAAGTTACAGGCCTTGGAAAATCATTCATATTGAAGCGTTTGAAACTAAAGCTGATGCTATGAAGCGCGAAAAATTTCTGAAATCAGGAAAAGGAAGGGAGTATGTCAAACAAGAAATTTTGAACAGGCTCTAATTCAGATCCGGGCTCATATCCGCCTGAGGCGGACATCGGTTCGAATCCGGTCCCCGCTACTAATGAAATCCGAGTCGGTTAACCGACTCGGATTTTTTCTTTTAACGTTAATATTGCCAAACATTTTAACCTTTTGAATGTTCTTAGGGCATAATGAAGATCAGTTAACACATGAAACATTTTTGGAACGAGCGCTATTCACTGCCTGAATATATCTACGGTGACACCCCCAATACTTTCTTTCGCGAACAACTCGAAATACTTAAACCCGGAAAAATTTTGCTTCCCGGTGAAGGTGAAGGCCGCAATGCTGTGTGGGCAGCTTCTGCGGGATGGCAGGTGGTTGCAGTGGACTACAGCGAGGCAGCACGCGAAAAAGCACTGGCGCTGGCAGCAAAGAAACATACAAATCTAAACCAGTATTTGGTTGAAGACCTCAACAGTTTCATGCCTTTGGAGAAGCATTACGATGCCATTGCGCTGATTTTTGTTCATCTTATGCCAACTGAAAGACAACTTCTGCACCAAAAACTGTTAAAAGCACTCAAGCCCGGTGGAACCATCATAATCGAAGCTTTTCATCCGGATCAACTGCAATACAACTCAGGTGGGCCAAAAAATTATGAGATGCTCTACACATCCGAAATGCTTTTGAAAGATTTTGATGGTTTAAAAATAAACTTTCTGGACGAAGGAACTTACCATCTCAGTGAAGGCAATTTTCACCGCGGAGAAGCCGCTTTAGTGCGAATGAGTATGTCTTTGACTGCTTCATAATTGTTGGCACAAGGGATAGAATAAGATGTCTTATCTTCAAATGCCTTAAGCCTTTGCGGAACAGAAATTTTCTTTCCAAGACTTTCTTCCACTGTTTCAGGAAACTTGGCCGGGTGTGCCGTTTCCAGAAAAACACCTGTCACGTCAAACAGGTTTTCAGAAATAAATTTCTGCAATCCAAGGTATCCGACCGCTCCATGTGGATCGGCAGCATAGGATGTTCTTTCTGAAATGGTTCTGATGGCTGCTTTTGTTTCGCTGTCGCTGAAGTGATATCCTGTTACGACCTGTTTCATTGATTGATGATCATTTCCAAAAAGATGTAACATCCTTTCAAAATTGCTTGGATTGCCTACATCCATTGCATTGCTGATTGTTTGGATTGAGGGTCGTGGCAAAAATTTTCCATCTTTCAAATAAGATGGAACCACATCGTTTATGTTGGTTGATGCGATGAAATGATGAATTGGAATTCCAGCCTTTTGTGCAAGAAGCCCGGCAGTAAGATTGCCAAAATTACCGCTTGGAACGCTTATTACAAGAGGTTTTTCCAGATGCTGAAGTCGGCTCCAGGCATAGGCATAATAAACTGCCTGCGGTAAAAGACGCGCAATATTGATGCTGTTGGCAGAGGTCAGCAGGATGTTTTTTTTCAATTCTTCATCTGCCAATAAGCTTTTTACGTGCTTCTGACAGTCATCAAACACCCCATCTACTTCGATTGCAGTGATATTATCGCCCCAAGTGGTAAGTTGCTTTTCCTGCATGCGGCTTACTTTTCCTTTTGGAAAAAGAATGTAAACTTCTATCCCTTTTACGCCATGAAAACCTGCAGCAACAGCACTTCCAGTATCGCCTGAAGTTGCAACCGCAACTTTAATCTCATTGTTCTTATCAAGTGAAAAACTGCCCATCAGCCGCGACATGAAACGTGCCCCAACATCTTTAAAAGCCAGCGTTGGCCCATGAAAAAGCTCCAGGCTATGAATGCCATTTTCAACTTCAACCAATGAAACCGGAAAGTTGAAAACTTCATTACAGATGTTATCAAGTTGAACTTTATTGATCGAGTTACCCAGAAAATGGCCTAAGAGAAAGCTTCCAATTTCCGGAAGATTCATGAAAGGCATTTTTTCAAGTTCTTCTTTTGAAATCAGGTTAATTGATGAGGGCATAAACAGTCCTCCATCATCAGCCAAACCTTGGAGGACTGCCTCACGCAGGTTAACAGGAGAAAGCTGATTTAAATCTCTGGTAGAAATGAATTTCATATTGAAAGTGTTGTGATTACGGGTCCTTGCTGATTGATTTTTGAAACATAAATCTGGTTTTCGAGGCCGTTTTTGCCAAGTAATGTTGAAATATCTTCACATACTTTTGAGGCCTGATTTCCATTTTCGCAAAAAGCAAACACTGTCGGGCCAGAGCCGGAAATTCCAAAACCTATTGCACCGTTTTCCATTGCAATCTCCCGCATGGCATCAAAATGAGGAATGCGGCCTTTGCGGACGGGTTCAATAATCACATCCTGCATGCTTCGTCCGATAAGCCCAGTATCTCCCGAATAGAAACCTGCAACAAGTCCGCCAACATTGCCCCACTGAACAACAGCATCGCGCAAAGGAATCATTTGTGGCAAAATCTGACGGGCTTCTCTTGTCGGAATGCTTACTTCGGGATGTATCACGGCACACCAAAGATTTTCAGGTACGGGAATCTGCACAACATCGGGCGGATTGTATCCACGGATAAGCACCAGGCCGCCAAACAATGAAGGCGCAACATTGTCGGCATGTGCATTGCCGCATGCAAGACGTTCTCCTTCCATTGCCAAGGGAAGTAATTCTGCCCGCGAAAGAGGTCTTCCCATCAATTCGTTGATGCCGGTCAGAGCAGCCACGCTACTCGCTGCACTTGAGCCCAATCCGCTGTTGAGTGGCATTTTTTTGTGCAAGACTATGCTGACACCCTGCTCAGCGCCAATCTGCTTTAAAAACAATTGCACGACTGCTGAGGCTGTATTCTTTTCGGTTTCGAGGGGAAGCAAGCCGCCATCTCCGGTAATCTTTTCAAGTGTCACTTTTTTTGAATCATTGAGCGTAAGTATCACTTCGTCGCCCGGTTGGTCCAAAGCAAAGCCCAACACATCAAATCCACAATTCAGATTTGATACTGAAGCCGGTGCAAATACTTTTACAGATTTAGAATTAAGGTTTTTCATTGTTATATGTTTTTTGTCATTTCGGCTTTCAAACTTAATGGTTAAAATGCAGCCACCCTTAAAATATCAGCAAAAACACCAGCCGCCGTTACTGCAGCACCGGCGCCGGGCCCTTTCACCACAAGTGGATTATTTTTATATCGCATTGTTGTGAAAGATATAATGTTGTCGCTGCCACTTAAACTGTAAAACGGATGATCCTGCCCGACAAAACTCAATCTGATATGAATCTGACCATCTTCAATGACGCCAATGTAGCGCAGCACTTTGTTTTCGGCTGATGCTTTGTTCTTTAAGGCCGAAAAATGCGCTTCTGCATTGATGAGTTCCTGGTAAAATGCCTCTATTGAGGGAGCTTTCAGACAAGCTTCGGGGAGGATTGGTTGAAGTTGAACATCTTCCATCTCAAGCGGAAGACCAGTTTCGCGGGCCAGAATGAGCATCTTGCGGGAAAAATCCATGCCATTGAGGTCGTCACGCGGATCGGGTTCGGTATAACCCAATTTCTGGGCTTCCATAACAACATCAGCAAAATTACGATCGCCTGTGAAATTATTGAAAATATAAGAAATTGTTCCCGAAAGTATCGCTTCAATCTTCAGAAAATGGTCTCCGCTGATAAGTAAGTCATTCATGGTTTTGATGATGGGCAAACCAGCACCAACATTTGTTTCATAGTAAAAATCAACGCCATTTTTCCGGGCAAGGCGCTTTAGCTTGCTGTAAGCAGCATATTTTCCGGAAGCACCAAGTTTATTGCAGGCAACTACTGAAACGTTTTGTGAAAAAAGTTTTTCGTACTGTTCTACCAAAAGTGGGTTGCTTGTGTTATCAATAAAAATGCTGTTTGGAAGATTCATTTTTTCGATCTGCTGAATGAATTGTCCGATGTCAGCTGTTGAACCATTTTTAAATAAATCATTGTTCCAACTGCTGAGGTCAACGCCACCATTGGAGTCAAAAAGCATTTTTCTGCTGTTGATGATACCCATTACTTTAAGATGCTGCTGATGTTCTGCTTTCAGGTGGGCTTCTGACTGGTGCAGCTGACTAATCAATTCTTTTCCAATATTACCGGTACCCGCCAGAAATAGATGCAAGGTTTTCACCGGGGAGAGAAAAAGTGCATCATGCACCGCATTGAGCGCTTTGGACAGATCTTCCTCAGCAATAACCACTGAAATATTTAACTCCGAAGAACCCTGTGCGATGGCAACAACATTTACACCACTGCGACCAAGACTTTGAAACAGTTTTCCTGACAAGCCCTTTGTATGCCGCATATTTTCGCCTACAATGGCAAGAATACTCATTTCGGTATCGGCTTTGGGTGGTTCAATTTTTCTAGAAAACAACTCCATTTCAAACTCCTTATGAATTGCTTCCATTGCATTGGCAGTATCCTCGGGCGACACTGCAAAACTGATGCTGTGTTCCGAACTTGCCTGCGTAATCAGAATTATATTTACACCTGCATCAGCCATAGAACCAAAAAGTCGTCCTCCAAAACCTTTCAAACCAACCATGCCGCTGCCTTCAACATTGATCAGGCTTACCTTGCGAATCGAAGAAATACCTTTGATAATATTTCCGTTGGCTGAAACCTGAGGCACAATCGAAGTTCCGGGATGGCCGGCATTGAAAGTATTCCTGATGGTGATTGGAATCTTTTTTGATATAGCCGGAATCAAAGTGGGGGGATAAATGACTTTTGCGCCAAAGTAAGAAAGTTCCATTGCTTCTTTATAACTCAGTTCAGGCAGGGTGAAGGCGTTTTTAACCAATCGGGGATCGGCAGTCATAAATCCATCCACATCGGTCCAAATCTGTACCTCTTTTGCCCCAAGACAAGCTCCGAAAAGCGCAGCTGTAAAATCGGAGCCACCACGGCCAAGGGTTGTTGTGTCACCTTTCGCGTCCGAAGCTATAAAACCTGTAACCACCGGGATTAACCCCTGCATTGTTCCATACCAAGCACGAATACGTTCGTTTGTGACGGCTTCGTTGATTGCGGCATTCCCAAAGCGACTGTTTGTAGCCACAAGTTTACGGGCGTCTGCATAGGCTGTTTTACCAACCTTCTCATGCAAAATTGCTGCTACAAGCGTACACGAAAGCTGCTCACCTATTGCCATCACCCTGTCTAAGGTACGCAAAGAACACTCGCGCAAGGCTTTGATGCCGCCAAGCAAAAGCTGCAATTCAGCAAATAAATGCTCCAGTAATCCGGAAACAGCATTGCTTTCACAGAAATATGTTTCAATCACAAGTATGTGCTTTTCGCGCAATTGCCACATTGTCTCTGTTGTATCTTCCCCTTTTGCTGCCGTTTCAGCGAGATAAATCAATTGGTTGGTAACTCCGCTCATCGCTGAACAAACTACCAATGGCTGCTCTCCCTCCGACTGGCTTTTTTTGACGATATCTGCAAGGAGACGAATTGCCTCTGCGTTTCCTACCGATGTTCCTCCGAATTTAAGTACTTTCATTGTTTTTGTTTTTGTTTACAAAAAAAGCCTCCCGATCTGTCGGAAGGCTTTGATTTTATTCGCTTTGGTTATTTCAACTGTCGGCTACTTTATGCAAAACCTTCTCTTGCCATTACCTGTGGTAGTGGTCGTAGTAGTGAAGGTTGTGCCTGTAGTCAGCATCATTTTTGATTCTTTTGAAGCGCCAAATGTAGGGTATTTTTTGAAAAACAAAGATTTTTTTTGAAAAAGGATTTTCTATTCAAATCTAATCCGCATAAAATCTCCGGTTAAAGAAGAAAATGTTTTTCTAGTTTTTGATCAGTTTTGCAACTTTGTCAATATTTTTTCCCATGACCTTTACGATATACAACCCGTTTGGCCAGGAAGTGATATCAATATTTCTCACCGAAACTTCATTTGAGTAAATGTTGTCCTGAAAAATCAGGCTTCCTGCAATATTATAGACAGTTATCTGAAGGTCATTTTCAGCAACAGGAACTGAAAACATTTGTGAGGCAGGATTTGGAAATACAACTGCAATTTCAGTTTTGTTAACCGGAACTTTAATTGTTGTAATATTTTCAAACTCAAAAATAAGTTTCATCCACTTGTTCCAGATGCTATTGTCAGGATCAAAAACAATCGTTTCTACCTCTATTGGACGACCATGCTGATCGAATTTACCGTTAAATATTTGTCCGAAAATAATGTGCCAGGAGTCAAATTCGAAAACTTCCTGTGTAGTTTTTATTAGCATGAAAGATTCATTGAAGAGATTGGTTTCCCTAAAAGAAGGCACCCATACTTCATCAAAAATGTCAAAATATTCTTCATATGCGCTTGCGAGAACATGCAAATCCGGATGGTAATTGTAAGTGCCTCTGTAGCTCATTTCCCATGAAACATAAGGTGTCCAGGGATCTGAATCCCATTTGAGATAAGAAGAAAACTGACGCTCCTCAAAGTTAAACCAATTGAGATCTGTTATTTTGGAAACTGTAATCCATTCCTCATCCCATCCGTAAATAAGCACCTCTTCCCATTCATTGTTACTGTTGAAGCTATACTCTTCCTTCGCTTCGTACATGAAAGTCTGAACAAAATCATCCCAATATTTTACTGTCATTGCAGAACATCTTCCCTGAAAATCATATTCAAAATCAAACTGATCTATTGGTCTCCAAATAGATTGAAAATAATCATAATACGATGAAGTTTGTTGAATTGGGAGTTGTAAATGATTGTAAACAAAGTCAGTGCGGTTTCCAAAAATTGTATCCCATCTCATTGCAGAATCATCCCATGAAAGGGTTGCGTTCATTGTGATTTGTCCGTTTGAACTGTACAATGTGATCACTTTTTCAAAAATTTGCCATGTTTCAGTAAAATCTTCCCACATATAAACCATTTGTTCAGATTCACGCCAATATTCATCGTATGAAATGACGGTTTTGCTGTATGGAAAAAAATCAGTTTCATCAAAAAAATCGGTGTATATTTCCTTTTCAAGTGTGTCGTTTATAAAAACAAACATCTGGCGGAAATCGTTTTTCCAAATTTGATTTTGTTCATCGAATGACTGAAAAACAATGGAGCGCAAATCACTTTGATTGCCTTTGCATAAAGTGCTTGTCTGCCTGATGTCACCTATTCTGTTGGCTTCAGGCTCATGGTTTCGGTTTTTGCTTGCCAGCAATTTTCCCATTCCTTTGGCAAGATAAGTTTGGTTTTTAATATTCGTTGCTGCTTTAGCACTTCCACTTTCTACAACAGTTATTAATGTTGCAATAAGCATAAATAAGAATAATCGTGTTTTCATGATTTTTATAATTAATTTCATTCCTTGTTGATGCAGCAAATCTATGGTTGCAACTTGCCATTTTTAAAATAAAACATGCTGAAAGTGTTACAATTAAGGCTCAAAGTGATGAATTAATGCTTCAATCTGACAGCATGTCAGATCGAAAAGTGAAGATTTCTGTTCTTTATTAAGATTTTCGCATCAAACAAAAAACTCCTGTACTGAATTTATAAATGATTTAAATATCCATAGAGATACCTGATCGAAAAAAGCATATAGTATTGATAATATGCAATTTATCTTCAATATGAAATCAAATTTTTTAAGAAAAGAAAAGTGTGATTTCATTCGTTGGGTTACTGAGTCAAGCCCGAACCTGAAATTTTTCTTAAATTAGCCCTTTATTAAAAATCAAAAAGCATGGAAGAAAAAATTGGAGGTATCCCCAACGAGTTGGCAGCAATTACAGTTTATTTATATCAGATGGTTGTTAGTTACGGATTTAAACTTATAGGCGCTGTTCTTGCGCTTATCATCGGCTTTTGGGTAGTTGGACGCATAAAGTCAGCACTGGTAAAGATTATGGAAAAACGTGATGTTGAGCCCTCATTACGTTTTTTTCTAAAAAGCTTTTTGAGTATCGCATTAAAAATACTGGTTGTTATAACCGTATTGGGAATGGTTGGTTTTCAAATGACAAGCTTTATTGCAATGCTTGGAGCAGCAGGTTTGGCTGTTGGCCTGGCATTGCAGGGAACTCTTCAAAATGTTGCTGGCGGTGTTATCATATTGCTTTTTAAACCCTTCAAAGTAGGCGATTTCATCGAAGCGCAATCATATATGGGTACCGTCAGGGAGATTCAGATTTTTAACACCATTCTAACCACGGTTGACAATAAAGTAGTAATTATCCCAAATGGAGGCCTCGCCACAGGCTCTCTTATCAATTTCTCAAAAATGGATACGCGAAGAGTTGACTGGGTTTTTGGCATTGCATATGGAGACAAGTACGAAAAAGCAGAAACTATTATCCGCAATCTGATTGAAAAAGATGAGAGAATCCTGCAAGATCCGGAATCCTTTATTGCGTTGTCCAAACTTAATAACAGCTCAGTGGATATTGTAGTTCGCTGCTGGGTTGGATCCGTCAATTACTGGCCTGTATTCTTCGATATGAACAAAAATATTTACAACACTTTCGCAGCAGAAGGCATTTCAATTCCGTTCCCGCAAATGGACGTTCATTTGTTTGAAAGGAAAAAACCTGCTGTAGCTTCATCATAATAATTCCTGAAAACAGGATCGCAAATACGTAGAATCTATAAAAAGATATGCGCTGACAACAATCTGCAATTATTTGAAGTACTCACATTAAAGTGTTTAAAATTAATGATTTCATGCTTTTTAAGGTTAACATTCTGTCTACAGACTTTGGGAAAGTAAACAAACCGGTTCAACAAAATCTCACTGACTTTACAATTGTATTGTTACAATTGTATATTTGTAGCATCAAGTATTAAAAAGCTATGAAAAATAAAACACGCTACTTTCTGTTTTTTGCACTGTTGATCGTAATTGTTTCCTGCTCAAAAGAAGACAAAAACGATCGTTTTGAACTACTTACAGGCACTATCTGGGTATCCGACAGTTTGCTGGTTGATGGGCAAGATGCAAGCGGCCCGGGCGAGATACTGGAAAAGTTTAAGGGTGAAGTAAAATTCAATCGTGATGCCACAGGATATTTCGGACAGTATACAGGCAGCTGGCGTTTTGCTGAAGATCGCACTGCCATCATTATCACTACTGATTCACTGCCAATTCCACTTTCAACCTGGATTGAAGAGCTTACTGAAAAATCCTTGAAAATAAACACTGCTTATCCCAGCCTCACAAATCCTGAAGAAGACATGGATATCCGTATGACCTTCAAGGCAAAATGAAACAGCTTATTTTCATATTGCCCCTGTTGCTTTTTGGAAGTTTATTACACTCAAATACTGCTGAAGCATGGGTCAAAGGCCGCATAACAGACAGGCAAACGGGCGAAACAATTCCCGGGGTTAATGTTTTATACAAAAAGAATCAGGGTACTGTCACCGACCTTCAGGGAGTGTTTTTGATTCAGGCCGAAGCAGGTCCGATGGTATTGGATTTTCGGTTGCTGGGCTACAAAACACTAACGCGCAATATTCAGCTCAAGGCCAATGATACACTCATGCTGAATATCGCACTTGAGCAAGATGTAATTGAAATGGATCAGGTTGTGGTTACCGCAAGCCGCATCGAGCAACGCATGGCCGAACTAACAGTTTCGATGAGTGTTATCAAGCCTGATGAGATCGGTAAAAAACATATTACAGATGCCAAAGAGCTGATTGATAAAGCCCCCGGGATTGAAGTACTCGATGGTCAGGCATCAATTCGTGGAGGAAGTGGGTTCAGTTATGGCGCTGGAAGTCACGTAATGGCCTTGGTTGATGGATTGCCAATTGTGGCCGCTGATGCCGGCAATATCCGCTGGCAGTTTTTACCACTCGACAACCTGAGTCAGATTGAAATCATCAAAGGAGCCTCCTCTGTTGCTTATGGATCTTCGGCGCTTAATGGTGTAATAAATTTCCGGACAGCCGATGCAACGGTCATACCTTTAACCAAAGCCTGGACAGAAGCTGGCATCTACGATCAACCAAAAAACAAGGATTGGATCTGGTGGGATACACCAAGACTTTTTGGTTCAGCCGGATTTAACCACCTGCGTAAAATTGGTAACACTGACATCGGTTTTGGCATAAATGCTATGACTGATAATGGCTATCGAAAACTCAACGAAAATAACATAGCTAGATTAAACCTAAAAATAAAGCATTTCAGCAAGAAGTATCAAGGCTTGGTTTATGGAATGGCCTTAAATGGTGGTTTTAACGGAAAAACTGATTTTGTACTTTGGGAAAATGCTCAAACCGGCGCTCTCAAACAAGATACCTCTACGGCAATTACACTGAAAAGTTCATTTTTTGCCTTTGACCCATTCATTACCTACACCAAATCCGGCAAATACAGGCATGAATTCAGGGCTCGTCTTCAACGAAGCGAAAATGTATTTCCTGATGCGGCACAAAACAACAGTGAAGCCCTATCCCTTTACACTGAATATCAGTTTTGGTATAAATTTAATGATTGGATCAGTCTGAGTACAGGTTTTTCACAAAATTCAGGCCGCATCAATTCCAATTTTTATGGAAACCACAATAGTTTCAATATCGGAGGTTTTGCACAAGTTGAACTTCAGCCTTCAGAACGGTTGAAACTTGTTGCAGGTATGCGCCTTGAGCACAATGCCCTCAATGGGAAAAAAGACAATCTCACACCTTTGGTCAGGTCCGGATTAAACTACAGATTGTTTGATTTCACCTATCTACGCGCATCTTTCGGACAAGGTTACCGCTATCCTTCAATTGCCGAACGACATGCAGCAACAACCCTTGGTGCTGTTAAAATTTTTCCAAACTACTTCATAAAAGCTGAGTCAGGTTGGAATGCTGAAGCTGGCATCAGACAAGGTCTGAAAACTGCATATTTCACCGGACAAATAGATCTTGCTTTGTTTTATTCGCAAAACAAAGATCTAATAGAGTATATTTTCGGCATCTATCGAAATCCCGGAGCTCAGACTTTCAGTTTTGGTTTCAGAGCTGATAATATTGAAGCATCGAGGGTTTATGGTCTCGAGCTTGAGTGGATGCTTAGCAATCGTATAGGCAATGTTGTAAATAGTTTCAATGGAGGATATGTATTTATGCATCCGGTTGAATTTAATCCATACAGCGGCAAAAACACAGACCTAATGTTGAAATACCGCCGAAAACATTCATTAAAACTGCATTGGAACAGCAATTACAAAAAAATTGACGCTGGTTTCAGCGTCTATGTGCGCTCAAAAATTTTGCGCATCGATGATGTGTTTTTAAATGAACTTACCCGCGAAGGTTTGTTGCCAGGTTTCTATAATTATTGGCAGACTGGCAATAAAGGTCATCTTTTGCTCGATTTGCAACTTGGCTATAACATTTCAGAAAACTTAAATCTTTCATTTGTTGCAAAAAACCTGTTGAATGAAGAATACATCGGAAGGCCAGGAGACATTCAACCCCAAAGGAATTTCAGTATCAGGCTTTCCGGAAAATTCTGAAAAGACAGACACTTGTGAAGTATTTATAAACACGGTTTTAGTTTGATAAAACTTGAAATGCCTCGTCAAAAATGTTTTGACGAGGCATTTATATTTTTTCAGCATTTGAAAATGCTTTTCTCAGCTATTCTCTTTTGCCTTTTCTTCTGTCGGAACTTGAAGGTTTTGGACGTCTTTTTTCAGGTCTTGCACCTCCAGCATAGGTTTTGAAATCGCCATCACGTCTTTTTGGTTTTGCACTTCCTTCCTCACGGTCACCTGCGATATCAACACGGATTCCTTTGGTATTGCGGGTCTTATTGGCAAAAGCTTCAAGAACTGTATCCACTGAGGCTGCATCTACATCAACAAAGGAAAAGTTATCCAGTATATCGATTCTGCCAATCGTTACATCGCGTGAACGTGTAACTTCATTGATGAGACCAATGATTCCGGGAGGAGCAATACTGTCCTTGCGTCCGATACTGAAAAACATTCTTTTAAAGTTACCTCCGGAGCTGCGGCCTCCTTCACGTTTTCCACCACCACGGCTTTCTCTTGTCTCCCAACGGGCCTCCTTGCCAAATCTTCCGCCTTCACGGCTTCCTCTGTCATCACGATCCCTGAAACTTGACTTACTTTCGTCGATATTGAGATCCTGTGCATCGCGATAATATTCAAGAAAGCGATTAAACTCGAGTGCTACGAAGCGTTTGATAATTTCTTCGCGATTCATCCATTCAAGCTTGCGATAAATTACAGGCAGGAATGAATCAATTTCTTCGTGGTTTAACTGCACCTTTTCCATCCGGTCGATATGATGGAAAAGTTGTTTTTCGCATACCTGCACCCCTGTTGGAATTTTTGCTTTGGCAAATTCGCGCCCAACTTTACGTTCGATCAGGCGAATTTTACCCTTTTCCTTCATGTTGATGATACTGAAACAAATACCCGTCTTATCAGCTCTGCCAGTACGGCCGCTGCGGTGGATATACACTTCAGGCTCATCAGGAAGGTTATAATTAATGACGTGTGTGAGGTTATTCACATCAAGTCCGCGGGCAGCCACATCCGTTGCAACCAGCAATTGCAAGGTTCCGTTTCTGAAACGGTTCATCACGTGATCGCGTTGTGCCTGAGAAAGGTCACCATGCAAAGAGTCGGCATTGTATCCATCGCGAATAAGTGAATCAGCAATTTCCTGTGTTTCTATACGTGTACGGCAAAAAACAATCGCATAAATGCTTGGATTGAAATCGGCAAGACGTTTCAGGGCAGGATAACGATCGCGTGCCTGCACCATGTAATACATGTGCTTTACGTTCGCAGTACCGGCATTGCGGTCGCCAACGGTTTTGATGACAGGCTTGTTCATATACTTGCTCAGGATGCGTTCCACCTGATCGGGCATAGTGGCCGAAAACAGCAAAGTATTTTTTTCTTTCGGCATTTCCTGAAGGATGCTGTCAACATCTTCCTGAAATCCCATATCAAGCATTTCATCTGCTTCGTCAAGCACTGCCCATTTCACATAGGACAGGTTGGCTTTTCCGCGACGAATCATGTCAT
>JAGXRB010000001.1 GCA_018336075.1 Bacteroidota bacterium | reverse complement strand
AAACCAGCCAGTGTAACGACCATTGGCATCTGTTGTCAACAGCCCATAATTTCCGGCAGTTGTAAAGCTTGGATTTGTGCTGCGGAAGAAATTGTTCTGATTGGTAAAGATCGGGTTTCCTGCTCCGGCAGCTGTTGGACCGTCATTGGCTGTTACAGCCTGATTAATATAACGGTAAACACTGTTTGGTTTCAGGTTTGAAATTGTGACCCTGAAAGCAAATGGCAGTCGGTTGTTGTTTGTACCATTTAATCCCTGCATATACTGAGGCAACAATTCTGCATTCAATGCTACTTCACCCAGTGTTGTTGCACTTGCCTGCGGCACAAGCCCATCAGTTTTGTAGTTGATAAGATTTCCTGTGCCATTGTATGGGAATATTTTGAAGAAATATGTAGTTTCCGGATTTAAACCCGTGAAGGCAAAACTTTGTACTCCCTGAGCAATATTTCTGACCAAAAGTCCGTCCGATTCAGCAACACCGTCTGATGGCGCAGTAATTGAAGCAAATCCTGTTGCATTCCCTTTAATAAGGTAGGCGGAGGCAGGAGGAAGTGCGTCGATCCATGTCGCGCTGAGTTGTGTCATCGAGTTCACTGAAACACTAAAGGCAGTAACATGACTTTCAGGTTCAACGGCAGGTGCTTCGACAGTTCCGTTGAGTGCAACATTTTTCGGAGCAGCATCAGTTGAACTCACAACAAGGTTTTGCGCGTAAGTACCGAGAGCTAACCCACTTTTAAGTCTGACAAAAATTTGTGTGCCACTTACAACTCCATCAACGGCTGCAATTTGCAGTGAATTCTGTGCAGCAAACTGACTTCCGCCTGTGGCAGAAATTTCGAAAGAGGCAGGCGCTGTTACAACCACATTTGCAATAAGTTTAGTGCCGCTGACGGTAAACATTTGCTCTGACGACGGACCAAATCCATGGACATAGGTAAAACCTTGAAGTGCATTCGGTGTAGCAACAACTGTAGGTGTTGGATCAATATCTAAAACAATAATCTCAGATAATCCACCGGCAGGATTGACTGTGTTGGACTGACCCCATTGACCATCGGCTGAAGTTTTAACTGAAACTACAGCACCTGTTGTCAGACTTCTTTCCTCAATAGTTCTGATTCCTGAAACATTTAGGTTGGGAACAATCGTTCCGAATGCACCGTCAACTCCACTTACCTGTGTTCTGTAGAATGAAGGATATGCTGTTTGTGATGCAAAATCAATTCCAGTGACTTCAATGTTTGTGCCTGCTATTGGGCGTGTGCTGCCCCCATTGGCTCCATAAAGGAATACGAAATTTTTAGCATTAAAATTTGAAACAGCTCTTAACCCTGTGCCTTTATTTGCGTCGGACTCAATTCCAAAACCAAGAATTGTAATGCCCTGGGTAGTGAAATAATGTGTTGCGGTTGTACCACCGGCACCATTGTTAAGTCTGATACGGATAAACACTTCATTGCCCGGAGTGAAACGTGCATTTCCGGTAGGTTCCAACATAAACCAACCTGAATAGGCACCATTCCCATTAGTTGTGAATTCGGCATGTTGAGCGGCATTGGTAAAACTGGCCGCAGTAGTTCGTACAAAAGTTCCGTTCTGGAGCACGTAAATTCCGTTTCCTGCACCTGCCGTTGTTGGTCCATCACCAGCGTCAACTGCCTGATTGATGTATTTATAGGTTGCATTGGGCAAAAGACCGCTGAAGGTCACCCGGAAAGCATAAGGTATTCTGGAATTATTTGTTCCATTCAGCCCTTGCATGGTAAGTGGTAAAATTTCCTCGGTCATTTGCGGACCTTGAGGCGTTGCAGCAGAAGCCTGAGGCACCACTCCACCGGTTTTGTAGTTTATTTGAGAGCCACTGCCATTGTATGGGAATATTTTAAAATAGTAGGTTGTTGAGGCGTTTAAATTTTCGAATGCGTATGATTGGACACCACCGGCAACTTTTCCAACCAAACCAGTGCTGCTTTCTTCAATTCCATCAACAGGAGGTATAATATTCTCAAAACCTCCCAAACTTCCTTTTATCAGATATCCGCCCGCCTGAGGTATTGCATCAACCCATGAAACCAATATTCTATTGAAACTTTCAGCCTGAGCTTCGAACAGACTTACATGGTTTGTTGGTTCAGGAACCCCTGCCAACACTGATCCACTGAGGATTACGCTGAGCGTTTGAACTCCTTCAGAGGAGATAAAGATGGTTTCGTCGTTATAATTCCCGGCGACTAAACCGCTCTTTAACCTTACAAAAACACTCGCATTTACAAGGGAAGCTTCATTTGGACCGAGGAAAATGCTGTTAACCGGCTCAAAGCCAGCACCGCCCACCAAGGAGATTTCATAATTGGCTGGTGGAATAACAGATACACCCGAGTTTATGTTGGAACCGCTTACAACAAATGATTTAATTACAGAAGGACCAGTACCTTCGACATAGGTAAAACCATCCAATGCATTTGGACTGACAGCAATTGATGGTGTCAGTTTAAAATCAAGGACTATAACATTGGCATTACCTCCTGTTGGATTAACAGTGTTACTGGCTCCCCATATACCATTGGGGGAGGTTCGTCTGGAAACTATCTCACCACTTTGAAGGCTATTCTCCTGAATCAGTTTTACACCATTCGGGTTCATATTGGGGATAATTCCTCCCCAAGCACCATCATTATTAGCAACATTAGTTCGATAAAAAGAAGACCATGTTGTTGCTGAAAAATCGATACCGGTTGTTTCAATACTGGAACCATAAAGTGGTCTTCCTGTTCCGGCAATATTGTCATATAGAAAAATGAAATTTTTCGGTTCAGCGTTGGATTCGGCTCTTATGGCTGTCCCCTGATTGGCGTTTGCTGTTGTACCAAAATTGATAACTTTAACGGAATTCGTTGTGGTGAGAAAAGTTACCGCAGTAGTTCCATCGTTTCCGTCATTTAATCTGATTCGCATAAATACTTCATTTCCAACAGCAAATCGGTCATTCCCAGTAGATTCATTCATAAACCAACCTGTGAATGAGCCATTGGCATCCGTTGTAAATGTCCCATAAGCACCTACTGTATTAAATGAATGATTTGTTGATCTGATGAAAGTATTGTCTGCATTAACATAGGTTACATTTCCAGCTCCTGAACCAGTTGGTCCATCTGTTGCCGGAAAAACAATCTGATTAATATACCTGTAAGTCGCATTAGGTAAAAGATTATCAAGTCTTACCCTGAAAGCAAAAGGAAGGCGATTATTGTTTGTCCCGCTAACACCCTGTAAGTATTGTGGAAGGATTAACTCGGTTAATGCCGGGCCGGGCACTATTGTTATACTGTTACTGATGGCCGGTGTCAACCCTGCAGAGCTTGCTTGCAATGTATATGTTCCAGGCTGATCAAAACTGATGTTATTAAAGGTGGCTATTCCTCCTATTGCAGTTCGCGAAAGTATTCCATTCACATTTCCTGTACCAGAAGCAATAATAATATTAACCTCACCAGAAAAATTCCCATCGATATCATTGTTTACATTTCTAGCTTCAATGGTAAAACTTCCAATGCTGGCTCCTTGCTGACCATTATCAGGAAACCCGGCAAATAATAAATATGTTGCCGGAGCATAAACAGAATAAGATAACTCAGAGGATGTTGTTGTTGCCGTTTGATTGTCTGTTGCAGAAATTGAATAGTAAACTATTGCACCATCCAATTGAGCAGGAATAGCAGTTTGAGTGGTATATGTACCATTACGCTCAAGAACCATGCTGATTTGATTGCTCAATTCACCTGATTGTAATCCCCAGTTCAAAACGACGTCAGTAATTGTTCCGTCAGTGTCATTTGCATCAACTGAAACATTCACAACGTCTGAAGGTGTAACTTTTGCTGGAGATTGCGTTATATTGGTTAAAACTGGCGGTATATTTTCTCCCTCACCAAAAATTGTCCAGGAAATATCATCAATAATTATTTGTGAACTCGTGGTGTTCACTAATTTGATAACGAAGTTACCTGCAATATTAATGTTATTTACCTCAAAAATATGTTCATCAAAATTATCAAAAGGAACTGATATACCTTTAGAGATGTCATTTATGAACAATTCAACTTGTCTGTTGCCACCACCAGTGAATCCTTTATAAAGCTTCACACTAAAATTACCTATTCCACCAGAGATTGGTTCTGAGGTAATGGAGCTATTGTCTGAAACCCTTCGAAGCATTAATGCAGGTAGGTCAATGCCAGAATTATTTGCATCATTATTACCATCTCTGGAAGCGATGTAAGACCAGGTAATTCCATAATTACCTGTAAAAGAATTAGAGGAATATGAAGCTGTTGCATTTGAATTATCAAAGTTTTCTATTCTCAAATTAGGATCTAAAACATTTCCGCTGCAGGTTACTGTTTTACTGTCAGCACCTGTTGAAGACGCAGTAATCACTTCACTGTTATAGGCGTTGACAGCAAGGCCAGCCTTCAATCTGACATAAATAGTAGTTGAAGCCACTGTTCCGCCTGAATGGTTTAATGTGACAGGGCTTGTTGCAGAAAAACTTCCTCCTGTATTTGTTGAAATCTCGTAATTCGTTGGAGGAGCTATTGAAATACTATTCGTTAGATTTGAACCGCTTATTGTAAAAGATTGTTCTGCTGAAGGGCCGGAGTCAAAGATATAGCTGAAACCTGACAAAGAAGTCGGAGTTACAGTAATAGCAGGTGGTGGAGGATTGGTAACACTACCACTGCAGGTTACAGTTTTATTTTCAGCACCTGCTGAAGACGCAGTTATCACTTCACTGTTATAAGTGTTGACAGGAAGGCCAGCTTTCAATCTGACATAAATTGCTGTTGAAGCCACTGTTCCGCCTGAATGGCTTAATGTGACAGGGTTTGATGCAGAAAAACTTCCTCCTGTAGCTGTTGAAATCTCGTAATTCGTTGGAGGAACAATCGAAATGTTACTCGTAAGATTTGAACCACTAACTGTAAAGGATTGCTCTGCTGAAGGACCGGAGCCTATGACATAGATGAAACCTGTGAGGGCGCTCTGGGAAACTGTAATGGAAGGTGTTCCAGCTGATGCATAGTCCGTAATTGAAATATCATCTATATTCAAGCGCCTGTTAGATGTCCCACTTTCAGTTGCTCTTTTAATTCTAATTCTTATATTTCCTGTTATATTTAAATTTACGCTGAAAGTTTGTAAATCATTAGAAGCAGGAGCTGTAAAGGAATCTCCTATCTGAGTCCATGTTGAACCATCGTTGGTACTATACTCTACTTTCCAATCAACCTGAGTATCTGTACCGTACCTTCGGTATGAAAAGCTAACAGTACCAACACCATTTAATTTATTAGCCAGCATTGTCATTGCTGAAGTTCCGTAGCCTCGCAGTCGCGCAGAACGGGTACCCCCTATAATCTCAGCTATTTCAGTCCCAATGAGGGCTTCTGTCATATTCCAACTGATCCCGCTTAGCGTTACACTTCCGGATGCATATGCTGTTTTGGTTTCACCAGCACCTTCAAAATCGACTATGTACTGCCCCCATACCACTCCAGACATTGCCATCAGGGTAAGAAGAAAGAATAGTCTACTGAACCTTTTCAAAAAAAGTAATTCTCGTTTCATAACAATCATTTTTATTTGGTATAATTTATTGTGTATTTATATGCTGGGAATAAATGAAAATTCATTGAAACTCAGAAGTGTGAGTAATAGGAAAGAAAAGATTAACACATTTAATGTTAACACATTGATATAAAAAAATTGCAATTTTGGCATACAGGCTTATGTTAGAAATTCCAAAAAAGTAAGAGGTCAAAGTTAGCAATAAATATCAAAATCAGCCCAAAGCGCAAACTGTAGTTTGTTAACAATTTATCAACGTTTTGTAAAGAAAAGTTGGAAGTGAGCAGTTGGTGGCAGCATAAAAGCAGTCAAGCACAGATTTTCAACTGTGGATTATTTTAACATTTTTATGAAGTGTGAATCAAGGATGAGACTTTATCCTTAAATGCTCAATGATTTCCGTTCAGCTGATTGATGACAAGAGAAAACTTATCAAGATTGAATGGCTTGCTGATATAGCCGTTAATGCCTGCTGCCAGACATTGTTCATGATCTTCTCTGATTGCATTTGCTGTGATGGCGACAATTCTGACCGGTTTTTTTGTATTCCTTTCGGCTTCCATTTTTCGAATCAAAGTGGAGGCAGTGATGCCATCCATCACTGGCATTTGAATATCCATTAAAATGAGATCGTATGCATTTTGACGAAATTTTTCTACGGCAACCGCACCGTTTTCGGCAAGGTCAACCTCAAAGCCCTGATTGCTCAAACTAAATAAAGACACTTTCTGATTGATCAGATTATCCTCTACCAGCAATATTTTGTTGTATTGATTTTCGCTTAAATGTTTGGGCTCAAAACCTTTTTTCAATACAACAGTAAACCAGAAATTCGATCCTTCTCCCTCAACACTTTCAAAATCAAGTTTACCTCCCATAATTTTTGCCAGGTGAGTCGCCATGGTCAGTCCTAAGCCTGTGCCACCATATTCACGCGTATTTTCATTGTCTGTTTGAATGAAAACCTTACCAATAATACTCCTGTCAGAAGCTGACAAACCCTTACCAGTATCCTTCACAGAAAATTTGATAGCTACATTCTCTTCTGTTTCAGAGATTAAGTCAACCAAAAGTAAAATGTTTCCCTTATCAGTAAATTTGAGGGCATTGTTAAGTAAATTGAATATAATTTGCCTCAACCGGTTGGGATCACCAACAAAAAAATGAGGGAGGTTCTTATCAAAAGTGGATGAAAAATCCAACCCTTTATCATTGCATGTTTTTCGGTAATAGTTCAGCTCAGAATCCAATTCATTGAAAAGATGGAAATTGATTTCATCCAGAATCAACTTTCCGGACTCAAGATTGGTGTAATCTATAATATCACCCAACAAAGAAGTCAGGTTGTTTGACAGCATTTCCACTTCAGAAACCAAAGTATATTGAGAGTCGGTCAAACTATCTCTTTTTAACTCATTAATAAGTCCCAAAATGCCATTGAGTGGAGTTCGTATTTCGTGGCTTATATTGGCAAGAAACCTGCGCTTGGTTTTATGCGCTACTTCGGATTTTTTCTGAAGTTCAATTATTTTTTCAGAAGCATCAGTAATGAAATTCTTTTTGTCTGATAGTTGCTTTTTTAATTTCTGATTTGTGTAAATCAGATATAAAAATCCAGCTAAAGCAACTGAAATCAAGCTAATTATCGTTAGGTCAAAGCTTGCTAACTTCAACAGAAATATTGAATTGGTTACCGCAATAAAGTTTTCAACAGAAAAAAAATTTGTCAAAAAAAACAACTGCTTTGTGCCAACTGCAAAATCCTTTATGGCACCAGTAGCTTCCGTAAAAAAGCCTGAATTTATAAGCCAAAAAGCATTTAACACAATCATAGTCGCCAAAAAAAATAGTTAAGTGATTTATAGTTCAATAAATATGCCATCTATTGTTGGATTTTATAGTGCTGATATAAAGTTTTTTATAAAACCTAAAAAAATAAAAGTATCCAAAAAATGGAAAAAAATTCCAGAAAATGGAAAAGCTAATTTTGGACTGACAGCAAGTCTCCATTTTCTTCCTTATAAAGATAGCATATCCGTTGCCAAAAATCATGACATGCAATTATCTGTCATTTTTTGTTCACCATTTCTGACTCTATTAATTGAAATGCTTTTGTACTAGAGACAGTAATTCTGCTTTTTTTATGGGTTTTGAAATATAATCATCACATCCTGCTTTTCTTATTTTTAACTCATCATTACTTTGTGCATAAGCGGTAACCGCAATAATTGGCAGATCATGCCGAAAAGTTTTGATAATATGAGTCGCTTCAAGACCATTCATGACGGGCATTCTAATATCCATCAAAATGAGGTCGATATCAGGGTGCATTTTACATAAATCAACAGCTTCTTGTCCATTAAAGGCTCTTAAAGTCTTGCTTTCTTTTTTCAACAGTGTTTCAATAAAAAAATAGTTATAATTATCGTCTTCTGCAATCAATATTAGAGGTGCTTTCCTTTCCTTAGGCGTCTTTAGTGAATTTGTTGGTTTTATTGAGGTCGTTGCTTTGTTATAGGGCAGCGTAATAAACACTGAAGTCCCAATATTTTTTTCTGATTTTAAACTTATTTTTCCACCAAGCAATTGGATAATGCCTTTTGCAATAGATAAACCCAAACCACTTCCTTCGTGTCCACGTGTATTCGAGATATCTTCCTGAGTAAAAAACTCAAAAATACGTTCTTGTGCACTTCTTCCAATGCCTTTACCGGTGTCTTTTACAAAAATTTCAATTTCATTATTGTTAAATTCAAAACCCAGCATAACACTTCCCACAGAAGTGAATTTTACCGCATTATCTACCAATTTTGATATAGCTTTTTGCAGTATTATTCCATCAGTATTCAGTATGAAATTATCAGCATCAGCGGGCAATTGCATTTTAAGCTCGATGTTCTTTTTAACACAAGACTCCTGAAAATACTGGAAGACTTTCGTCATCATTGCAGAAATAACGACCGGTTTATGATTTACTTCCAAATTGTCCGTAACAATCAGAGAGATGTCCATATAATCGGTAATGGTGTTCATCAATCTGTAGCTGCTGATGTTAAGACTTTCTAAATACTCCTCCTTTTCTTCTGCTTCGAGGTCGGGTTGGACAATAAGTGATCCAAAACCTAGAATGCCATTAAGTGGAGTTCTAATTTCGTGTGAAATGTTGTTCATAAACGCAGTCTTAAGCCGATCGCTGTCTTCAGCTTTGCGTTTTGCCATTTCAAGGTCAATAATAGTGTTTTCAAGTTCAATGGTTCTGTCCTTCACTTTTTCTTCCAAAATTTGATTTTGGCTATTTAGTTGCTGATGCAGAAATCGTGTTTCGATGAGGTTTTTAATTCGCAGCCCAACTTCAGTTAAATCGAATGGTTTTGATAAAAAATCTTTGGCTCCTAAAGCAAGCGCCCGTTGCTTAGCCTCTGTAGTAATATCCGCTGTTAGCACCAAAACAGGCAGATATGTGTTCTGCGGAATCAAAGTTTTTAATTGTCTAATAACCTCATAACCATTCAAATTAGGCATCATGAGGTCGAGCAGAATTAAATCAGGTTTGAATGATTCAAATAAATCAAAAACCAAACGGGAATCAGTAATAGATTTGAAATTGGTGTATCCCTGAATTTCAAGAAAGCTTTCTAAAACATCAATATTCGCCTGATTATCATCCACTATAAGAATGTTGGCATTTTTAATTATTGAATCCATAACGCTATTTTTTAAATTTTATTAATATTTTTTTATCTGATAGGTTTTATCATACCATCAACCACTTCCAAAAATTCTAATACATCAAGTGGCTTGGTTAAATAGTTCGCAGCCCCAGCTTCTTTAAGCTTTTCTATTTGGCTGCCCATAGCATTGGCACTTAAAATTACAACAGGGATTGTTTTTGTTTTTGCTTCATTTTTTAGCAACTTCAATACCTCCTTTCCGTTAATATCAGGCAGATCAAGATCAAGCAAAATAAGAGCCGGCTTATAATCTGTTGCCAGCTTTACGGTATTCTTTCCATACATTTCTGTAATAAGATGAATTGAAGGACGGTGAATATCAAGAATTTGTTCCACCAGCTGGATATTGGAAATATTATCTTCAATATACAAAATCGTTCCAGTCACAACAGAATTTGCTGTTTCCGCTTTTGTTTTTTCAGTTACGCTGTTTTGTTTATGATATCCGTTCTGACCTTCGGCTTGCGGAAGTTCAATCCAGAAAATGCTGCCAACCCCAACTTTACTTTCAACGCCAACTGTTCCGCTCATAACTTCAATCAATTTTTTAGCAACGGCCAATCCAAGTCCGGTACCTTCAACTGCAGAAACTTCTGCTCCAATTCGTTGAAACGGCATAAAAAGTTTATGCAATTCTTCCGGCTTAATTCCATTTCCTGTATCAATAACACTAATCCTGACTCCATTTTCCTTACTACACTGAACCTTCACTGAACCCCCATCACGGTTATATTTTACAGCATTATTAATCAAGTTCAGCAAGACTTGTTTTAGTTTCTGATTATCCGCCTTTACAAACATATCTTCATCTGAAAGATTAATAAATTCCAGAGAAATATTTCTGTCATTTGCAAGGGGTAGAACAATATCTAATGTTTCGGTTGTTATTCCACATACTGAAATCGGCTCAAGAGAAACAGAAAGTTCCCCGGCCTCAATTCTGGAAAGATCCAGCACTTCATTAATCAGATTCAGCAAATGTTTGCCACTTTTCAAAATATGATTCACACCTTTTATGTGTGCCGGAGCGAGCTCACCCATTTCCAATAATTGAGCGAAACCGAGTATAGAGTTCATTGGAGTACGCAATTCATGGCTCATTCGGGAAAGGAATTCGCTTTTTGCAAGGTTTGCACGTTCAGCTTCTCTCTTTGCTTTCTTTAATTCTTCTTCAATTTTTTTTCGTTCTTCAATTTCCGTGTGAAGAATTTCATTCGTCTCTGCAAGCTGCCTGGTCCTTTCTTGAACTTTAATTTCCAAACCTGCATTTATGTCACGAATTTTCTTCTCATCTTGATTTCTGGTAATTGCCAAACTTGCAAGATGCACAACTGATTCCATTAATTCTAATACACCATTGTCAGGAGCTTTAGGCTTGCTATGATAAATAGCGAATGTGCCTAAGGCATTTCCTTTGGCATCCAGGATTGGGTCTGACCAGCATGATTGAAGGTTTGCTTTTTGCGCCAACGCGCGAAAAGGTATCCAGTTAGGGTGTGTATGTATATCTTCTGCTATTACGCGTTTTCTAGAATAGACAGCCGCTCCGCAAGAACCAACGTATTCGCCAATTTCCAATCCATCAATTGCCTGGTTATAAAAATCAGGTAAATTTGGTGCAGCGCCAAGATGCAAATGTTTCCCTTCTTCATCCAATAAAAGAATTGAACAGATTGAAGCAGGGTCTTCACTTTCAACCGATTTTACAATTAATTCAAGAATATCCGGCAGTTTTTTACCGGTTGTAATTGCTTCAAGAATTTCACTTTGTTTTAATTTTCTGATTTTTAATCTTTGTTGTTGTGTAATATCTTTGGCAACGCCACCTATCTGTACTGGTTTTCCGTTTTCATCATAAATCAACGACTTCCTGTCAAGCAACCAAACAATCTTTCCATCTGGTCTAATGATTCTATATTCTGCTTCAGCACTACCTTTACTTAATAATTTTTCACTGCTTGCTTCGGCAATTGCAAGGTCATCCGGGTGAACCATTTCTATCCACAATTTTGGATTAGCTTTAAATTCCTCTACTGTTCTTCCATACAAGGTTTCAAAAGATTTATTGATATCAATAATCTGCGACCCATCGCCTGAAGCAGTCCAAACCACGTCGTTTAATGAAGAAACTAAATTGTTAAATCTTATATTTGTTTCCTTTGCTTCAATTTCAGCACTTATCCGGTCGGTAACATCTTGGAAAATACCGCTAACTGCCACAATTTCTCCATTTTCTATTTGCGGCTGACCAATTGTTCTTACCCATATCCGGTTATTTTTAGCTGTGATCAACGGCAACTGCAGATCAAAAGGTTTTCCATCTTCAATTGCCAGGCGAACAGCTTCGGTTATTACAGGTATTGATTCGGGGGTATAGAATTCTAATCCTGTTTCGATTGTTGGGTGGTAATCCGGACCAACTTCGTGTATTTTACGAACCATTTCTGAAAATACCACTTCATTATTTCTGAGATCAATTATCCAGCCACCAATCTTTGCCATTTTACCTGTTTTTTCAAGCATATCATTGGTACTATTCAGATCTTTTATTCGTTCTTTTACCCTTTCTTCCAACTCCTTATTTAGTTTCTGCAATGCTGCTTCTGCTTTTCTTCTTCCGGTTATGTCCTTTTTTACTAACCAAAAGACCACTATCAATAAAATAATCTGCATGAACAGATTAATCAGAATGATAAGCAATGTACCCAATGCTTTATGCTCCTCATTTTCCGTACGTTCTATTAAAATTCTTTTCTCTTCAGCAGCCATTTCCTTTATCAGACTATCTGTTTTAGCATAGATTACTTTCCCATTCAAAGTGGAAAATACAGTAAAGGCAGCATCCCGTCCTTCATTTTTGTATGTGTTTATTAATTCACTCGAAAATTCAATGCCATTTTTACCCAAATCCTCCAACAACATTAATCTTGCTTGCTGTTTAGGATTATCTTTGGTTAGATCCTTTATTTCTTCAAGTAGATTAAAAATTCTCTCGGCTGTTCCAAACCATTCATTAAGAAATACCTCATTTCCGGAAATAAGAAAGCCGCGGCTGTTAGCCACAATTCTATATGTTTCCGAAAGGGCATTTCCAAGCTTTTCCTGCACCAATTTTGTATGTTCAACTTTGTGTGAAGCTGACACGAGTGACTTAATACTTGTTGCAGACAAAAGCGATCCAAAAATGATAAATATTGAAGCCACTGTTAAACCTGAGAGAAGTTTGTATTCGAAAGTAATGTTTCTATTATTAGTAAACATGAGAAGATAAATACCAGCACAAACAATAATAAAGGTAAGTGAATCAGCAAAAGATATTCTTGTATATGCCTCAAATCCTGTAAGTTCATCCAGCCCTAAAATGTATCCCGATAAACCCATAATACTGATAGTGAAGGTGGTAATCAGAAGGAAAATGTTAACAAGACTACGTTCGAATTTTGGGTAAGTAAGAAGCAAAAAGAGAAGGCCAATCAATATAAAATTAAGCACTGTGTTTGGTGCAGGTCTTCCTGGATGTACTGTACCGAGTGCATTTTCTTTTTCCCGAAAAAGATACTCGTCAATTCCGAGATCAATATTGAACAGGTATTGCAAAACTACCAGAGAGCCAAAAATTATCATAATACCAGCCAAAAGTCGCACGGCGTGCACACTTATCAGCTTTTGTTTAACCTGAAGGAAAATAAGTGTAAGCCCTGCAAGAATAAAGAAAACAGCAGAATTTGCTTTCATCGTAACTCCGCCCAGACCAAAGGTTTTAAGGATATTGCTGTCGAGCTGCCATCCAATGAGCACTATTATTCCGGCAAGCATTACAATTATGCCGGTTGCATAGTTCTTTGGTATTCGTAATAATTTTGATTTCTTAGTTGCTTTAGATTCCAATAATAAACTTTCACTTGAATTTCTAAGCTTATTCTGGGGCTCATCTTTGGTTCGGGGTTTAATTTCCATATCAAAGTTTTTTTAGTTGTTTAATGCCGTGTTGTACCTACGAATGATAACACCGTTTTCTAACTAACAATAGCTCTGGTATTTTATTTGAACACTTTCTTCGCTGAATTGTCCATCATAGCAATTTCGCTGTCAGGGAAGCCTAAAATCCCATCAAGCGGAAGTTATATTATTCAAGCATTACGATAATTCTGTTGGCCATCTGATACGTTTAATTGTTTTACTGGTCAAATATATTAAAAACTTTAACATTGTATCAAAAAAAACCATTTGTTTGTACTTTTATCTTCTGGAAACTCAGCTTCGGCAATATAAAATCTAAAGCTTGCACCTATGAAAACTCTTTTACTGATACTGCTTTTCGGCTTTTTGTCTTGCAAAAATGCCTACAATGATATGCCTCAACAAAATGATGCAGCAGAATACCCAATTAAGAAAATGAGCTATCTCGCTCTAGGCGACAGCTACACCATCGGTGAAGGCGTAACAATTTCCGAGCGTTGGCCGGTGCAATTAACCCAGGCATTGAAAGCTAAAAACTTTGATGTTGAAACCCCTCAAATTATTGCCCGAACAGGTTGGACAACAGATGAACTTATGCGTGCCATCGATGAGGCAAATATTTCAGATACTTTCGATCTCGTTTCATTACTCATTGGTGTCAACAATCAATACAGAGGCAGGCCTGTTGAGCAGTTTCGTCTCGACCTGGTTTCGCTCATTGAAAAAGCGCTGACTTTTGCCGGAAACGATACATCACGTGTTTTTATGCTTTCAATCCCCGATTGGGGCGCTACACCTTTTGCATCAGGGCGCGACCGTGAAAAAATTGCCAGCGAAATCAACGCATACAATTATGTTATCCATCAGGAAACCAGTGCAAGAAACATCCTTTTTGTTAATATTACTCCCATTTCGAGAGAAGCGCTGTCCGATCCCACTTTGCTTGCCAACGACGGGCTTCATCCCTCCGGAAAAATGTATCTTCGATGGGTCAATGAATTGCTTCCCCGTCTTACTCCACAAATCCATAAGTAAAAGAAAACATGAAAACTGCTGAATATTTTCAGAATAAAGCCAAAATAGCTGACGCTAAAGATTCATTGGCTCATTTCAGGTATCGATTTGAAAATACAGATAATCACTTGATTTATCTTGATGGAAATTCTTTGGGCAGAATGCCTTTGGCTACAAACCAATTGTTGGAAAATGTTATTCAGAAACAGTGGAATGAGCGCTTGATTCGCAGTTGGAACGATCATTGGGTTGAGCTTCCGAAAAAACTGGCAGCAAAAATCGCAAAAATTGTCGGCGCCCGTGAAGATGAAATTTTTGTCGGAGACAATACTTCAGTGAATTTTTACAAACTTGCTTTTGCATCACTTAAAATGCAAAAAGACCGC